>NZ_CP039393.1:1803746-2104371 GCF_004803695.1 Muribaculum gordoncarteri | reverse complement strand
CTTATCAATACGCTTAGCCCAGTCCTCCATTGTCATAGGAATATGACGTTTAGCCATATCTTCCGCCAAGTCAAGGAAAGAGTTGACAATTCGTCCCATATCCTCCAGTTCACTCTCTTTGAGATAATTTTTGGCGATGCTGACATCCGGCTTAACAATCTTCCCCTTGGGAGCATTCTCCCATGTTGTGAGACCCATATGCTCCTTTTCGGCATTAGCCCGGTCAATTATCAGTTCAGCGGCAGTATGACCATGAACTGCATAGTGCATCTTATTTTGCACCTTCTTAAAGAACAGTCGGGTGGTCGGCGCATCTCGGTTGTAGTCGATGGCAGTAGCATAAATATCCGTCAGCTTCTGATAGAAACGTCGCTCGCTGAGGCGAATCTCTCGTATCTCAGCCAACAAATGCTCGAAATAGTCCTCGCCAATAAACGAACCGTTCTCCATACGCTTCTTGTCAATCACATATCCACGGATGGCAAACTGACGCAAAACAAACGTACACCACTGCCTGAACTGCGTGGCACGTATACTGTTTACCCGATAACCAACACTTATGATGGCATCAAGATTGTAGAACTTTAGCTTCCGGTTCACCTGACGCTCACCCTCGGTTTGAACTACCGAGAAATTCTCGGTAGTTGCCTCCTGAAGCAATTCGCCGGTCTCGTAAATATTTTTCAGATGAAGTCCGATGTTGTCAGAAGAGCAGTCAAACAACTGCGCCATAGCCTTCTGCGTACACCACACAGATTCATTATGGTACACAACCTGCACTCCATCTTCCTTACCCTCAATCTGAAAGATCAGGAACTCCGCCGTGCTATTTCGTATCTCAAACTTCTTCGCCATAATATAACTATTTCTCTAAAATATGGGACAATAGTATAGGCTGTTGAAATCCCTGCATCGGTACTAATAAAAGTTTCTGCTCAAAAGAAATTTGTCGTTTGTCTTCTTTTGTTTGTAAACATATTGTAGTACGGTTGTTAAATTCTGCTATTGAGAATTTATTTCTCATCATAGAGCTGAATACTGGATTGGAGAAGTCTTCCTCAAACAATTTTACCAGTTGTCGAAAGAAATGATTGTGCATCAGCCTCTTTATATCAGGATTAGTTGTCGCAATTGTTTTATATGAATGAAGGAATTCATCTGCATTAATCGTGTATAATAATGCGGAAGGAGAATGTTTTATCAAAAACATACAATCATCTCTTTCTTGGTTGTCCAAATCAAGACCATATTGAACAAGTTTGATTTGCTCCATTAACTTCAGGTCTATCATGTTCTGGAATTTTTCAGAAGAGAAAAGGTCTACTTGCATTCCTATCTTGTAGACATGGTTAATAAATGGAATGACGTCATCTATCTCTGTCAAAGACAATGTATTATTATCCTCAATAGAGATATATCTCGAATGTAATGCTGCTTCTTTTAATTGTTCCTTGGGAACAGATTCTTTACTATCAGAATAAATGATGTGTTTTTGAACATCATCAAGGCTGAGATTACCGAGTGAAAACAAACCAGTTAACATACTGCTCTCAATAATCCTCAATAGAGCCGTTGTTTCTTCATTAGACCAGACATCCTCATACATTTCTTGACTAAAACTGGTCCATGTATTAATCAAGGGTACTATTTCTTCAACCTCATGTCTTTTCATAAGTTCGCCAGAGGTATTACAAATAGTATATTTGGAATTGTCTAACGAGACAATGAGATAGCACTTCTTTTCAAAATACGCAATATCAATATCCCAACATTGAATTTTGTGATTGTGGTTAAGGTGCTCTTTTACTGTGGTTGCCTTATTTATGGAATATAACTTAGAAAGGATGTAATATAGTTCGTCGTTAGTAATCAGTTGAATCCTTTCGTCATCTGCAAAATCATCCCTAAATGAACCTTGAACACAACCATTTGCTCCAAATAGGGATATCATCAATCCTATAGTATGTTTTGCTTCGTGGCCTTTTTTTCGTTCAATGTATAGTTTTCCAATAAATTTAAGCCAATCGGTCATATCAATCGGCCTGTTATATGCTTTGCATTCACATATAACAGGTGTTTTTATGTCACGAATTCCTACGTAATCTTTCTTTTCAGCTCTTACATCAATTTCATTTGCCCCGGAGTGTTGCGTGTCCTTTGCGATATTAGAGAATCCTTGATATTCTAATAATTGACGTGTCAGTTCTTCCAACTGCGACCCTTTGTCATCATTATTTCTTCCAAGTATATATACTTTCATAGTGCCTTTTCATGATTATAATCCTTCAATACAATCCCATTCCTCCTGTTCTTTAAGTCCGTAAGAAGTCTCTGGTTCTCGGGCGAAATGAACATCTTCGTCAGTGGTGTAGGTACTGTTCTTATTAAAGATGTGCTCTTTGAGGTACTGGAGTGTCCAAATTTGATTTGCCATGCGGGGAACGATGCCTTCCGTGCAACGGCGTTCGAGTGGATGATATGCACCAATCTTTATACGGAGGGTGGGGTAATTCGGGATTGATTGCCCGTCCTTCATTACCTTTGTGCGTGTACCGAACGAGATGCGCTCAATGTCATAATATCCGTCGATTGTGTTGTCGATAAGAGGCAAAAGGTACTTGGCTTCGGAAATGTCACCTCCTGGCATATTAAGCATAACATAAGTAGCACCCTCTGCCTCATGGTTGTAGAACAGTTGATAAAGTTTTGCGACATTTTTTCGACCGTCTTCTCCAGTTTCTTCCTTGCGCACAAGACAGGTAAGGAATTTACCCATACCATCAGGACTATTTACTATACCTTTATCTTTTCGCTCTTTTTCTAACTGAACGGTCGGGTCTTTACCGAGTTCGACAGGAACAACATAAAAGTTTTCGCCGAGCAATGCCCGAAGTCGTTTGTTGTCTTCAGGATATGATTTGTCTAACGCAAGTGAGAAAAGATTCTGATTCTCGTATGGTCGGAAAGTCTTGCCGAGGGTTTCTTGAAAGTGCGCTTTGAAGTAGGCCGAGGCATTGACATCAGGGTGTGCTGCCAATGCGTAAAACTCAAACTTTTCTTTGAGCATATCCTGCACGGCGCGACGGAACTTGTCGCGGACGCTGTGCCGCCATGTGGCTTTTGCCCCGGCATTATTTCGGGCATAAAGTGCGAGCACAAATAGGAAGTTGACATCGTAATGCGAGAGCAGCAGCGTGTCGCGGTCATATAGTCGGTTTTTGAACTGACGGCTGACAGGCGGCTGATTGGGATGCGGCTCGGTATAGTCTTCATACGACAATGTTTTCTTGTCGATAGAAGCAGAAATGAAGAAATTGGGGATTACATTGTAGCCCTCAGTAACTTCATCAAAAAGCTGAATGCGCTCAAACGGGTCAGCCATGTTTGGATTGCCATTGAGCCATATATCGAGATTCCATTGGATAACATTACGTGCGTAAGTGCGTTGTTTATAGATGGATTCCTTACCGAGCGAGTTGCCGATTTTATAATATTTGGAGTCGCCGATGTAATAAATATCATCGTCGGCTTTATCATCGATTAGTAGTCCGTCGTAAGTATAGAAATGGTCTACGAGCTTGCCGTCGTCCTGTTCTTTCAATCCGCGCGGTATGTTTGTATCACCGATAAGTTCGTCAATCATCGCCTCAAATACGATGTGGAAGGATTTTACAAGCAAATATTCACTTTGCGATGTATTGACACGAATTTTGTATGTCTTATCGAAGAAGGCATAACATAAATCCCACAGCTTAATGGCGGTATCAGAGAAATACTTATATTTTATCTGACGTAGGCGTGTACGCCCGAAGCCATCGAGGTATCGTTTGAACATAGCTCCAGTGATGAGCTTGAATCCGAAGTTAATATTGGAGCGGAAACCGTATGTGTCAGATATGTATTGCAGAATAGAGAAGAAAATCACAATGAGTTCTTCGTCGAAATTCACCTGACGTTTTTTGTTTACCGGGTTAAGGTACGTCGGGGTGCTGTCTTGAACAATGGCGGTAGTTCGGGCGATGGTCTTACCCCAATTTATTTTGTTAAAGCCGGAGTGCAGGTTCTTAAGTATAAAAGTGAAGAACTGCTGATTTTCCTTGTTGAAGCGGATTAGCGACAAGATAACATCAAGAAGTGTGTTGCTTTTTTTCTTGTGTGTTCCTTTGCCCTCGTCCTCTATCTGTCGATGGAGTACAATCTCATTTTTTTCGTGCGATTCATTATAGACCACGATTGCCCGGTGAATCCACACGGCAAATTCATAGAGAAACTTTCGGTGTCTCTCGTCAATCTTTGCTTCATCGAGATGAATAAGGTTTTGAGGCTCATATTCACCGAACACCTTTCCCTGTTCGTCAATAAGAACTTTGGGGAGAATGAAAACTACGTCCTTGACTCTTTCATGAGGATTATAGTAATACCCAACGTAACTGACTGATACACGTTGCTCAACGTCCTGAAGGGTGAAAAGCCCGTCAAGAACATCTGCTACATCAGACACATCATACTGGTATTCCTCAATCAGAAGTTTCATTCTGGCACTTTTTCTATATTTAAGCCAAGGTCAGAACTGTTGACCAGACGCATAAGCTCATTGATACGGTTTGCATTCCACTGATTCGTAATATAAACCTTCTCTCCATCTCCGGTTGCGACAGACCAAAAACGGTCGCGTTGGTTGGGTAAATCCGCAATTCTAGCTTCATACTCTGATGCCGAAAGAATGAAATAAGGGATTTGAGGATTCACCCTATTCCATTTGTCGATTACTTCGGCGGCGGTAAGCGAGGGGTTAGCTTCAACGTACTTTCGCAGTGAGCGCAGTACGGTCTGACGCTTGTTATTCTTACCCTCACCATTTATGGAGTAGCGAGATAAATCACGCTGACTTTGACTATTTTCCAAGGCTTCTCCTTCTGAAGAATCTTCGTCCTTAATTGAGTTAATGTCAACATCTACAATATCGAGTTTGAAGTTGGCCATTAAGTTGGCAAGCGCGTGTGGTTGGTCTTTATCGAAGAAGTCAGTAAAAATGAATGAGCGATTTTTATCCTTATTCTTGAAAAGCTCGCTCGACACATCAAAATCCTTAAACACGTCTGTCCAAAGATAGAACAATACCTTGTTCAAGAATACGTCTTCCGAAATAATACCGGTGGCATTATCAGCCTTGGCAAAGAAATATCCCATCTGCTTGTCCGACGATTCAGTAAGCGTATATATTTCTGGATTGATTTTGCTAAGGAACTGCCCCCATGAATAGATGTTGTCTCCAATTTGGAAATTCCAGTCTATTGGCTGTTGCGTTTTCTTATCGATTGGGTGGTACTCAATGGGCATATACTTCCAATTCCAACGACGTTTGAAAGCGGAGTCGATGGGGAAAAGCGACTGATCGCTTGTGTTCATCGTTGCCCAGATATAGAGATTGGGCGGAAGGAGTAGAAGTTTGCCGTCGAGAATGTCTTGACCGAGAGCTTGTGTTTTGCCGTTATCTTTGTGCAAAACAAAAGCACGGATAGTATCTTTCTGGTCGTCAGAAAGAGAAGCAAAACCTTTATCATCGCCACTGAGGAACTGCGTTATGTCTTCGTCTGCATGAATGGCATACGATGAGCTGCCAGCATTGTTACGGTCAAGCAGTTGGAAAAGGTCGCCGAAAATCTGAGCGCAGTTGCCACGATTTATTTCCTCGATAATGAGGAAATAAGGCTTGGTCAGGTCGTTCCATGCTGCCACGTATGCTTTCAAGAAAGCTTGTGGCACATATTTATAGACGATTTTCTTTTCCGTACCAGGATGCCCGTTTTTGCCTGTGGCAAACTGAACGGACTCACCGTTAATAGAGTTAATAGGTACGTTCTCCATCGTCGGCTTATACGCACCTACAAATGAAGCATAGTCGCTGTCAGGGTGGAACGTAGTGCGCACCGAGTTCCCATCGTCGGTCTTATTGTCGATGGTGAACGACTTTCCAGTTCCCGGTGCACCGTAATAGATAATTTGCAGCGGTTCATCAATTCGCTTAACTGGATTAAATGAAGCCGCAGCTATGGCTTTGTCTGATGAGCATAATAGTTCTCCAGTCACCATTTTTGCCATTGTGGTCAGGGTGGAGGTATAACCGTATTCAAATTTATCAATATTAGTTCTGCCGGCGAGATCTTCTCTTGCTTGTGCGGCTGTATTGCTTGGGTATTTTTCAAAATAGTCTACATATTCGTTTAATAGTGATCGTGAAATTGTTCGGACTCCAGTAGCCCCCTTGCTATTATTTTTCACAATATAACAAAGGGAATCAGAATCGAGTATTTCTATTTGTCCATTGGTTGATTTAAATCCTGGTTGTAATATGTAGTGCATTACCCGAAGTAGAAAGAACTTCTATGTAGGCTGACGGGCGACCAAACCCTTTGCGGCCACAAGGAAGCTCCTTAATATGATGTATATAAGTTATTACTTACATAGAATCTTTGCCTAAGGCAAAGCGACTTTCGTCGATGAGGTCTTTGTCAGCGCAAGCGCGGTTTATATTACAAAGTTACGAAAATTATTCGAGACTTCGGCTTTCGTTGACAAAGTTAATAATCGTCATGGGCAAAAAACAGACACACCAAGGTTAAGAATGGTTGTTGTCTCCATAAATTCGCTCTGATTCAGGCTCGGCAGCTATGGATAGTTCATCCATGTTGGATCCGATAAGGTATGATTGGGCCGGATTGACAATGCGGTCATAAAGGCGTTTGAGATATTCCTCTCGCTGTGCAACGGTCTTGATTTCGCACTCCCATACCTGGACAACGCGCCATCCAAGGGCTTTCGCTCCGCTTCGTTGCGGGCATCGCGGGCAACATTGCGCTCTATCTTCTCTTCCCAGAACCCGACATTGGACTTTGGCAGCCGGAAATACTTGCATCTCTCATGCCCATGCCAGAAGCATCCGTTGACGAAAATGACTGTCTTGTACTTTGGCAGAACAATATCCGGAGTGCCCGGCAACCTTCTGACTTGAACACGGAACCGCAGACCTCGAGAGAAAAGATATTTCCGCACAATCATCTCTGGCTTCGTATCCTTCCCCTTGATAGCCGCCATATTCTGGCTTCTTTGTTCCGGTGTCAACACATCCGCCATTCTGTCCTATCTAATGATCTTTAACGGTATGGCATCGAATCTTTCATGACTAGATTTATGCATTACCATTATAATGTCGAAATCAGGGACTTTAGATATATCAAATTCTACAATAAACGGCATGTCTGGTGTTGTGCCATGCTCAACACCTCTCATAAAAGTATTCACCTTTAATCCAGAGTTTAGAGGAACACCGTTTTGATCACCGCCTATATGCATTGTTTCATTTAGAACTTCAACTGTGACATCTTTGGTGTCATTCAAAGTGCAAAACAAAAAGGAAGAGATAGGTTCTAGAAAATGCAATGCTCTACATGTTATTCTTAATTTGTTCCCTATATGTTGTTTTTCTGCAACAAGATTGTGGAATTGAGTTGTTGGAGTCTGATATGTGTTATTCCCTTGGATAACATCAACAATCTGTCTAACCGCAACCTCTATTCCTTGAGAATATAGATCAATATAGAGACTTTGGGTTAGTAATATCGGCATAGGAGAGTTATCCATACGGATAGGGATAAATTTTATGGCATTTTGAGCAGCTTTAAAGATTGCATTTTGCCACTCCATTTTCACCATACTACTTGACACACTATTTGCAGAGACAAAGAAAAAGAAGTATTGGCAATTTGATAGTCCTTCATTCATTTTGTCTATGATACCATCGCCGGGCTGTATTGACCAAGAATCGTAGAAAACATTGTTTTGTCCAAATATTTTTCTGAGTCGAAGTGCTACTTGCTCAACAACAGGTTTGTCTTTCCAATTATGGGAGAGGAAAATCATTATAAAAAGAGATGTTAATTAGCACAAATCTGAAGGTTGCCAGCCAATGATGAATGCTATAAGTTATAAATTATTAATGAAGTGTATAAGCTTGTTTTCAGACTTTAATCATCAATTACAAAATTACAAAAAAGTTCTGACATTGCAATCGAATGAGCCGAGAAACATAACATGACATAATGACATAATGCCACAAGACATAATGAGCCGCCCCGGCAAGAGAGGGTCTTGTCGGGGCGGCAGTCAAAGGGTTATGGGAGGGATATGGATAGTTAGAGGCGGATGCAGGCTGTCTTCGTCGGCGAAGTGGAGGACCGCGAAGCAGAGGCGATGGCTTGTCCGAGCCAACCCGTGCGACTTGGCGGTCTGTTTCAGCCAGTGGATGAAATGTTGGCTCGGTCCAGACTCGCCGCTGCTACGCGGTCATTTCGGCGCGAATGACATTTTGTGCGCCTCGGAAACTGATGCGGATGATTATGAGGGTCATGTCAGGGATTCCGAGATGACCTTCTGAACGTTCCCATAGGCGAAACTGTATAGTGCGGTCCTCGCCGAAGTGGTGGATGCAGGCTCCGACGGAATTCCAGTCGAGTGTGGCATCATCGGGGTTGGCTCCGAACACTTCGGAGATATAGGAACGGAAGTGCTTTCAGCCAATCTCGGCTGCATTCGGCAAAGCTCAAGCAAGCTTGGCTTTGCGCTCATTGGCGCGGAAGTCGAGGAAGAAGTCCACGATGGCGTCGCGGGTTGTGGATTTGATTTCTTGCATGGGTGGAGTGGGTGTTAAAGGGTTAAACAAGCGATTTTGCATCCGGGTACCTGATTCGGTGCGTCCGTGGGGCCGTGGCTCTCGTCGGCGATGTGGCGGAATCCGTTAGCTTTTGCCGCATCGCGTAACCATAAAGATACGGCATCGGCTTCTGCCTGTGGATTCGCCAAGAGTCCGGAGATATAGAACACGGAAACGATGACGGTCATGTCGGGGATTCCGAGATGTCCGTCAGAATGTTCCCACAGGCGGAACTCGAATGCTCGGTTCTGTCCGTGGTATCGTGCGGTTGCGCCGACGCAGTTCCAGTCGAGCATGAGCTGGTCGGGAGTTGCAGAATAGTTCTCTACCATGTACTGACAGAAGTCATAGTAGAAGGCCTTGATACTCATCTGAGCACCTGCCGAGATGGGGATGAAAAAGTTTGCTTTCATGGGGTTTGTGAAGTTTGAAGTTTACCAAAGGTGATTGTTGGACTCTGGAGTCCATGGGTCAGACGGTCGGAAATAAACATGGGTGCGGTCGGCATTCTTTCGGCGTTCAAGTCGGATTGTCATCTCTTTGATGCTATCCTGCTCCTGACGGTTGCCGACCATCATCGCCTCTTCTCGGAGCATCATGTTGCGGATGCCGTCGGCGTCGTAGCTCACACGCTCGTAACGATATAGCCACTCGACTTTCTGAAGATGATCGTTCTCCTTGTTGAGATTATAGCACCAGATGCCGAGACCGACTGTGATAAGCAATAAGGCTCCGGCAACGGCATACACCCATTTGGGAATTGCCGCCCATATAGCGCCATTGACGATGCTATACATTCGGTCTGTAAGCCGTTTTGCCGATTCATTTAGTCCGGTTATCTGGTTTGTGAACTCATTCCGGATGCCGTCGTGAAGTGCATTCTTCACATTCTTGTCGAGACCGTCCTTGAAGGCTTTGGCGAAAGCCTCCGCCAGTTCTTTCGGGAAATGCGAGAAGTCAAGGCTTTTGAGTGCATCAATTTTCTGCTTGGCGAGTGCGGCCTCAACGAGCTTTTTCACCGACTCGTTAGTGGCGATGCTCGAAGGCAGCTCGACTTGAATTTTGTCGGGCACCGCAGGTTCGGCTAACGTCTGCTCAGGAGCTGATGCCAGCCGGGTATCAATGTCAGTGAGCAAATCCTTGTTCTCTTTCGCAATTTTGAGAAGGCCGTCAATCTTCTCATCCTGTTTCTTGACGATGGAATACATGTCTGCCATTATAGTGATCTTCCTTTCTTCTTTTTGGGTTTCTTTTTCATTCTGTGGATAAAAGCTTCTTCCTCGGGATCATAGCCGGGCCCGACTTGGAACAGTCCGCCCAAAGCCTGACATCCGGTTTCGATTATGCTCTCTACGATATTCGCCACAGGCGATTCCTTAACTTTTGCCGTTACAGAAATCGGTGCCGTTTGCTGAGGCTGTGTCTCTTTTATTCCGGCATTCTTGGCAAAGAATTTGTCGAGACGCTTGTATGAAAAAGCGCGGTCAATTTTCGAGCCGTTGAAGGTAAATTCGCCGTCGGAGAACCGTATGCCCTGCGGTTTTCCGGTATCGCGGTCGTTGTAAAATTCGACTGTTATCCCGGCTGGACTGAGGCGTCGACGGAACTCGTCCCACGATTTGCAACGGTACATCGCCGCCTGAATCTTAGGCTTCATCTCGGCAATAGCATCCTCATACAGCTTCTTTTTCGGCGAAAAAGTCAGTCCGTATTTCAGTTTGATAGCCTTGGTCGCATCACGGCTTTTGTCGAAATTGTTACTTTCATCGATGGCTTTACCGTGGAGATTGACGCGATTATAGACGATATGAAAGTGCGGAGAGCCGGTCTCGAGATGACGAACTATCAGATATTGCGTGTCCCGGATGCCCATCCTTTCCATATATTCTTTCGCCAGCTGCACCATGAACTCATCGGTGAGACGGGGCAAATCCGCTTTGTCGAAACTCACGGCTATGTGTCCGATGGGCTTGCTGATTCTCTTGTTGAGACTCGCTCCGATGTCGAAACTGTCCACAATTCGGCGGTAATCGTTGCCGAGAATTCCATCGGAATCTATCACTCGCCAAGTGTCGGGGGTGAACTGTTCCTTGTCGTGAAACTCACGCATGACGTAGCCAACAATATCGGCTGCGGCTCCTTTTGCGAGTATTTTTGCTATCATAACAATGAGGAATTTGATGTTTTCAACTTGCCGAGTGTGGCTAAAATTCCATCGAGACAGGTCTCTGCCTTTCGCTTTGTCGAGGGCCATGCGTTAGCCTGACACGCCTTGACCTGAGCGTTTAGATTCTTGCCTTGATACATCAGTTCGCGTATCGCCTCGCGTTCAAAATCGGTGAGGCGACCGACAACGGAGAGCCGGAAGACGCAAATTCTAAGCAGCTCGGCAATGCTGACACCGGCAGCCGCAGCTTTGGCTTTCACCTCACGCTCCTCCGCATCGGTAAAATTCACGGAGACTTTTCGGTCTCTCTTATCACTGGATTCTTTCTTTGGTCGCCCACGGAGTTTCACACCGGGAGCGTCCTGATTGAACTTTCTCATTCGTTGGGTTGGGGATGGTGACCGCAGGGAACAGAGAGCCTCCTTCGGGATGCGAGGGGTTTCGGGTGGGGAATTTTTTACCTCCCGAAACATACCCTTGCATCCCCAACTAACCCACTGACGTGAATTAGTTGTGCGCTGACGATAACCACTCCCTGCGGTCGGTTTAATACTAACGTTATTTAGTACTGAAGTAGGTACTGAGGTACCAACGTACCTTAGGTGGAAAGGTCGGACTACCGAACGGTCTATGGGTCGGAATGTCGTTAGACCTATGAGATGTCAGATAGTAATTTTTCATAGTTTACGCCAGATTTCGATGTCGTTGGCATATACTGTTAAATGCTCGACCAGGATGGCGTTGATATAGCTGCCGACAGTAGTGTCGCGGTCACCGAGGATGCGGGCGATGCGTTCAAGCTTCTCCCATACGCTGTCATCGATGTTTACCGGATGACGCTTTGACAGCTTTGACGGCACAAGATAGGTTGCCTTGAACTCGGCGAAGTCCGATTTGCGCTGTTGCTTGCCGATTCGCTGTTGCTTCGGCGGCTCTGTTGTGGCAATTATGGCTGTTGCCTCGGTTGCTGCCTGCTCGTTGCCAAACAGATTGTCAGCGTTGGTAGGAGAGGTACAGTTAACAGTGTTGTCGCTGTTAACTGTGGAAGTGGAGTTGATAGAGTTATCTGATTCCATAATAAAATCGGGATTAAGAGTTGATACTTTGGATTTGGTCGCATCTGTCAACTTGGTTGACTTGGATGCGGTTGTTGACGGAGATTTTTTCGCAATCATTGTTTTTCAGTGTTTGAGGGTTTGTGAATAGCATCAGTATCCGGGTCATACCGTTCGACTGACACGAGAGTGAGTTGCAGGTCATCAATGAGTTTCTGCAAAATCGGATTTCGGCGTATCATAGATTGCAGCACAGCTTGGTCAGGCTCGATTTGCAGGAGGTAGTCTGCTATGTCAAGTCCGGCTGTTCGCTCGTCATCGGTGGCAACTTCTTCAAGGTAGTTGAAGATACTTGTCTCGATACCGAGATCGCGGAGCAAACTCAGTTTATGTCGCCATTGGTCGGTCGCGCCGATGTCGGGATACAGAATTACCTGACGGCCTCGGAGAACACGGAGAGCATCGGAATTGAAGCAACCGTTTTTACCGCCGGAAGCGAGCCACACATATTCGGGCAGATAATAAGCTGCCACAAGTGCCGTCTTTTCGCTCTCGACAATGGCAACCGGCTTGCCTCTGTTCATCGGCAACAGATGTTCACCGAAAAAGCACTGACGCAGATTGAAATCGGGCAACTTCAACAGCGAGTGAACCCATGTAACATGGTTGAACGGGTGCTTTACACGTTTGCCGTTGTCGGCATCGTAGAGCATGACTTTCCCAGTGCGTACACAGCCTTTGATGTCGGTCTGCCAAAATACGCATGACCCCGGCCAGTGCTTCGAGGTGCCGACGCGATAATCTTTCATCAGCCGGAGAGCGTCCTCGGCTCCGAACTTGGAGCGGAGGAACAGATAGAGATTGTTCTTCTCATAGCCGTGCAGAGTCTGTGCAACAGTCTCTGCCGCGATGAACGATGTCGGCTTTCGCTGCTCGGTCGGCTTGGCTCGCCATGCTGACGGAGCTGTGAAATCAGAGTGCAAGGGCTTAGCCTCCGGATTATGCTCAAAATATTCCTTCGGTGTCAGGTGGTAGCCGCAGCTCTGCTCATGGTCGCATCTGCCAACATCATCAGGAAACGAGATTTGTTTCTCGGTATCGATATATCGGCTAAAGCAACGCTTTTTATGACAGGCAGGGCAACAATGTCGGCTACCAACTCCCTTATAGGGCTGGAGAATGAATCGGTGTGCGTTCATAGATTCTCAAAGATTTTGCTTGCATTTTCTGCGCAACCCGCATTTTGTCGGCTCAAAATGCGGAAAATGCAGAAAGCGCAGATGTCAGAGTTTGGAATAATGCCCATGTTTCTCACGCTGGAAATATGTGCCTAACGAAACAGACCGTTTGAGAAAGTCCTGAAACGTGCGTCCCGGCATACCGTTCTCCCTCGCCACGGCTATCCCTTCTTCGGTCGTGAAACAGTCGGGAAGCGCAGCGATGATGGCTCTCTGCTGCTCGGTCAGCGACATTTCGCTGATGATGCCATGTACTTTTCTGGCGGTCGCCTTGAAATAATCCACGAGCGATATGGCATTTTCCACCGAAAGGAGATCTATAACCGTTCTGTCGGCCTCACCGCAGGCCCAACGCGCCATCTGCAATATCAGGCAGAAACGTATGGCATGGAAATCGAATTTGTTGTAAACGCCTTTAAGTGCGTCACATTCCTCCCGGTTACATTCCTCAGTGTTCCGACGCTGCCATTCGTAGAGTCTTGTCTTCGCATCCGGCGCAAAGGGTAGGATGTTAGCTATGACATTTCCGTCTGTATCCGTTTCGTATGGAATAGCGACGAGCCTTTCTATTATCTCCGCCCATTCCGCTTCTATATCGAAAGTTGGCTCTTTGTCGCTCCACGGCTGTTTGTCCTGATTGTGGGGCATGACAAACAGCAAGCGGTCGATAAAACCGTTTGATGTGCGGCTTCCCTGCGCAAGTTCGTTGAGAATACCGTTCTGGATAGTCCCCACCACCGAGATGAAAGGGCGGCTGATATATACCGAATTCTTCACTCCTTTGCGGTCAGAGAATGATGGATTTGCGTTGAACAGCTTTAGCCAGTATTCTTCATCAGAACCTTTGTTGTATCGGTTGAAGTTCTTGAACCAGCCCGCGAGTTCATCATTCCACATACAGATGCCGCGCAGATTCTGCGAGTGGATAAGCAACATCGCTTCGGGTGTCGCATCTGAAATCAGGAACCGTTTGCATACAGGGGCGACGGGATGCGGCTCTGAGCGTTCCTTTATCGGTAACTCGCGCTGACGCTCGTATTCCTCACACGCCTTGACATAAGCGCGTGTTGCCACACCGTCCAGCTCGGTGAACGGTCTGATTGCGAAATTCAACGGATGCGACTTGCAGGCGCCCGGCCTTCCGACAAGAGCCATGAAAAGTATGGCACTCTCATCCCATTTCCCTTTGAGCCGGGCGAAATGGGTGTTGCCGATACCGAGACCGACAGCCACAAGCATAGCCCCTGCAAGATAATCCACCGGATATCCGTAACAGTCATTAGCCTCCCTGACGATTCTCTGAATTTTCATCGGCAATGCGCCAAGCGGAAAATCCCCGCCCCGGACTTTTACACTCATATCAACTGCCTTGCCGAGTACGAGCATCGGGTCAACAGATTTCTCCATAGGCTAACGGCGATAAGTTGATTTGCCACGAGTGCCACGGCTGATCTCCGCTTCCATCTCGGCAAAGGAGAGGACGGATGACTGACGCTTGTTCTCCGTTACATGGGTCACGAGTTCGCTTTCGACGAAGCGCCACTCTTTTTCGCCCGGAACTTTGTAGGCCGGCAGTTTTCCTTCTTTGGCGAGGCGATAGATTGTGGACTTTGCCTTTCCGAGAATTTCACAGGCTTTTTCGATGCCTATGAATTTTGCGTTTGACTTAGGGTTGTTTCTCTCGGAGGCGAGTTGAGCGCGAAGCTCCCTCACCTCATCGGCCAGTTCTCTTACGAGGCTGACCAGCGATGACACTGCACCCGGCAGTTCATCGAATGTGATTACATTGTTCAACATATAAGCTGGCGAACCCACTTTAATGTGAATTCGCCAGTAAAGTACGGAAGTGTTTAAATGGTGGAATTGAGCACCGGAATCTGTACCATTCCCACCGTCAGTCCACCATATCACCACCCGGTGTCATAGCCATATCTGTCAGGCTCTTCAACTATTTCATCACCAGGGTTGTATGGTGCAATTCCCATGTCCATCATTGCCGCCTCCATTGCGCTCATCGCGCTCATTGCTTTCTTGGGCTTTTTGGTGGATTTGGATGTCTTTTTAGGCTTGGATTGCTGTTTTTCTGAAACCGTCTTTACAGTTACATCTTCGGTGGGCGTTTCCACCTCTGCCTTTTCATCAGGGATTTTGAAGCTGCCAACATTTTTATCAATTTTTATTCTGCCCTGAGCGCCGTTACAGGTCAGTTTTCTCTCGATGGTGCATACTTCGACATCCTTAAATGTATAGGGGAACGCCTGTTTAAGAAAATGTGCAGTGTGCAGATTATACTTATTGAAAGGTTTGGCTATGTTCCAGCCAAAGTGCATCATGTCGGATGTGGTAAGTTCAGCCGGGAGTCGAATTGCCATGTCCTCAGAGAAATCAGGTACGCCGGAGGTATGGATAAACTCAGTCACGATATTGATAATCTTCTCTACGACATCCTTGTCAACGAATGGAGACATCGTATAACCGACATAGAGAATTACATTCGCCTCTTTTTCATAGGCTCTGTCCTCTTGACGTTTCTTTGCTTCCTCACGCCGACCCTCGTAGTCAATGACGATTTTCTTCGGTGTCGGAGTCTCAATCTTGACTATACCGTTCTGTGGTGCCGTCTCGGGTGTGATAGGCGATTGTGGTTGTTGAATCGGGACCGGAGCCGGAGGTGCGTCAGTGATTTCTTCCGGGATGGATACAGGTTCAATCTTTTCCGGCTCACGTTGTTTGAAGCCAAGCCATTTGAACAGCTTTTCAAAACATTTTACTAATGCCGTGCCAAGAGTACGGGAAATAAACTCTTGGAAAGCGAGATACAGCAGAGCGAATACAACAAAAACACCGAGGAAGATAAGATTGGCGTTAAAGCCACTCATTCCTCTGATGTCGATTGCATATTGGCGGGCAACTGCGGCGAGAATCAGGGCAGCTATGCCTATCCAGAGCCATATCTGCCAGTGGTCGGGGAGGTGTCCGTTTTTCATTCAGTGTTTAATTATTGTAAAAATTTCATCAGTTTTTATAACGAACACAACCCCAATGATGTTCACCGGAAAAATTAAGTGCCACTCCAAATCAATGGAATGGCACTCAAAATAAATTCGTGAAGGTTATTCTTGCTCGAATCCTCCGATGAGATAATGTTTTAGCTCATATTCCCTTACAATCTCGGAAACTTTAATTAGTTCAACGACATCGGGGTTGTCTGACGGAGTATCATCAGATACAAGAGGCAACAATTCTTCTATACGGGCAAGGGCTGATCCATATTGCTGCTGGCTGATCTCCATAATAATACTAATCGGTATTCCATAGAGCGTCAGGGTCATCTTCATATGCGTCCATTTTATCATACGGAACAGCTCCATAGTAGTTTTGTGAATAATTGAGCGGAGGCTTGACAGTTTCCAAATCCGGATGATACCAATGATTGGGATTCTCTTTGTCGAGCAGATTAATATTTCTATTAATTATCATACAACCAGATAAATCATCTTTTTTAGTTTTCACCACTATGAATTTGCTGCCATTGTTATAAAATGGGAAAATTGTGAAATACTTAGTTGATGATTTTATTATTCTGCCTTGATTATCAATTATAAATCGTTTGGTATTTTCAGTATTGTCTGATTCATAATCATAACAAACGAGTGTATGATTATGGTCAAAGCCCCAAATATAAGGGTATTTACCAAATTCGATAATAATTTGTCCTGTTATAGCGTTAATTGCACCCCAGTTTTTGTTACTATCTTTGAGGACAAAGATGCCATCAGATTCTATAGGTGTAATCAATTCCTCATATTCAGGAGCTATTAATTGATTCATATTCTGATCAATCACTCCGACCTTTTTATCTACTATAATAGCAAATAAATATGTCGTACTTAATGCGCCTGATTTATCCCACTTTTCATATGACCCACAAAAGGCAAAATCATCAACTTTATCATAAAAGCAATCTGATATATCTCGTTTAACTCGATATTCAGCTTGATGAAAAATAATGTTAAAGATATATCTATAATAATCTCTATCATGGAACGTTTGTCCTAAATCGCCCCATTTATAATGCCCGAAGAATTGACAGTATTTTTTCATGGTGGTAAATTTACGAAATAATTCTTATTCCAACAAACATTGACTTCATCAGTATATCAGTTATAATTCCGTAGTAATCCGCTTATTTCAACGATATTACGTTGGCTGCCTCTCTTGCCCGTTCATCCACGACTTTCGCGTAGATCTGTGTATTTTTGACGCTCTTATGGGTGAGCATCTTGCTTATTGTGAGGATGTCGATGCCGTTGGCGGCAAGGAGCGTGGCGAAGCTGTGGCGCATCGTGTGGAATATACACGGCAAAGCAAGCGACAGCGAACAGGTAAAAATTAAACGTAAACCGTTAGAAATAAGCGACATTTCAGTATTCTGCCAAGTTGAGAAAATGCAAACCACAACGGAATATTGAGGTTGTTCAGTTACCAAACCGTTAGCCGGGCAGTTACCGAAACGGGAACAGGTAACGGAAAGCGATAAAAAGAAATCCTCACCGTTTTGTTTGCACTCATACACAGTGTTTTGCATATCAAGGGACGCTTATATGGCAAGTAAATTTGCACTTAAAAATATAAGCGTATGAAAGTAGTGAAATTCAAGGTGTTGCTCTACCTCAAAAAGAGCGGACTGGACAAGTCGGGCAAGGCTCCCATCATGGGACGTATCACCGTGAATCGCACGATGGCGCAGTTCGGTTGCAAGCTGTCCTGCACACCCGAATTGTGGAATCCCCGTGAAAGCCGTCTGAACGGCAAGAGCAGGGAGGCGGTGGAAACCAATGCCAAAATAGAGAAGTTGCTGTTGGCGGTGAACAACGCCTTTGACAATCTTGTGAGCCGTAAAGTAGATTTCGATGCCACCGATGTGAAGAATCATTTTCAAGGCAGCATGGAAACACAAATGACCCTCATGCGAATGACGGACGTTGTCTGTGACGACCTAAAAGCCCGTATTGGCATTGACCGTGCGAAAGGGACTTATCCCGGCTATCACTATATGCGCCTGACACTTGGCGAGTTCATCGAGCATCAGTACAAGGTCAAGGATTTGGCATTCGGGCAGCTTACAGAACAATTCATCCACGACTATCAGACATTCGCCATGGAAAACAAGGGATATGCGATAGATACCGTCCGCCATCATCTTGCTATCTTGAAGAAGATATGCCGTCTGGCTTATAAGGAAGGTTATGCAGACAGGAGCCACTTCCAGCATTTCACCCTGCCTAAGCAGTCAGATAAAACCCCACGGGCATTGAGCCGTGAATCGTTTGAAAAAATCCGTGATGTGGAAATACCTGCTTACCGTAAATCCCACATATTGGCAAGGGATATGTTTCTCTTCGGGTGTTACACCGGGGTCTGTTATGCAGATGTTGTCTCAATTACTCGTGAGAACCTATGTACGGATGAGGACGGGGCTTTGTGGTTGAAGTATCGGAGAAAGAAAAACGAACTTCGTGCCAGTGTAAAACTGTTGCCGGAAGCGATTGTTCTGATTGAGAAGTATCACAGTGAGGAAAGGGACACCCTGTTTCCTTTACTGCGCTGGTCAAATCTCAGAAGGCACATGAAGGCGTTAGCTGCACTGGCGGGTATCAAGGATGATTTGTGCTATCATCAGGCAAGGCATAGTTTCGCCTCGTTAATCACGCTCGAAGCGGGTGTGCCTATCGAGACCATCAGTCGGATGCTGGGACACTCCGATATTTCCACCACTCAGGTATATGCCCGTGTCAGTCCGAAAAAACTGTTCGAGGACATGGACAAGTTCATAGAAGCGACCCAAGATTTCAAACTCACCCTATAAACCCAACAACAATATGCGAAGCACTTTTTCACTATTGCCCTATATCAACCGCAGCAAAGTCAAGACTGACGGTACGACCGCCGTACTTTGCCGTATAACCATTGACGGCAAGCAGACAGTCATAAGCACAGGTATCTATTGCCGCCCAGAAGACTGGAACGGCAGGAAGAATGAGATAAAGATTATCAGGGAGAACAACCGTTTACGGGAATATCTGCGTCTGACGGAAGAAGCCTACACCGAGATACTGAAATCGCAAGGCGTGGTCAGTGCCGAAATGCTGAAAAACCACATATCCTTGAACAACATTCATCCGACTACCTTATTGCAAATGGGAGAATGGGAACGTGAGCGGTTGAAGAAACATTCCGAAGAGATTGATTCCACTTCTTCCTATCGGGCTTCAATGTACTACCAGAAATACCTGACGGACTTTATAGCGTCAACCGGGAAAAAGGACATTCCTCTTGAAGAAGTGACGGAGGATTTCGGCAAGTCCTACAAAGCCCATTTGAAGAAATGCAAGAACTTCGGAGTTTCCCAAACAAACCATTGTCTGCGTTGGCTGAACCGATTATTGTACCTTGCAGTCGATAAGGAGATTATCCGTGTGAACCCCTGCGAGGATTTGGAATATGAAACGAAACCTGAGGCAAGACACAGGTACATCAGCCGTGATGAGTTCAAGAAGATACTTTCCACACCGATGTATGACAAGCGGATGGAACTGGCAAGACGGGCTTTCATCTTCTCGACCCTGACTGGACTGGCGTATGCAGACATACAACTGCTGCATCCCCATCATATCGGGACGAATGCGGAGGGCAGACGCTACATCCGCATCAACCGCAAGAAGACAAAAGTGGAGGCGTTCATACCCTTACATCCCATAGCGGAACAGATATTGTCGCTGTATAACACAACTGATGATGAGAAGCCCGTGTTTCCTCTTCCCAACCGTGATGCCCTATGGTTTGAGGTTCACGAGTTGGGAATAACCATAGGAAAAGAGGATAACTTGACCTATCATCAAAGTCGGCACAGCTTCGGCACTTTCCTGATTTCAGCGGACATACCCATTGAGAGCATCGCCAAGATGATGGGACACTCCAATATCAGGACGACACAGGGATATGCACGGATAACAGACGATAAAATCTCCAAGGATATGGACAAACTGATGGAGCGGAGAAAGAAAATATCGGCTGGCGAAAAGAAAGAGAATAGTAAATAACCATTATAAAATAGATGAATTATGAACAGAGGAATAATAACAATCAGTGAAACGGGGGTGGTCACCGTACCAACTGCCCCCGTGTGGATGACCCAGTTTGAGATAGCCGACCTGTTTGGGGTGTTCTCGTGCGACATCCGCAAGGCGATACGGGCAATCTACAAGAACAAGGAATTGAGTGAAACTTATACAATGAAGTATATCAAGCAAACTGACGGCATCAGCTATGATGTGTATAACCTTGAAATGATTATAGCCATTGCATTCAGGATATGCAGTAAAGAAAGTTTTCAGTTCAGACGGTTCGTAATAAATGAAATCTGCGCCTCCAAGAAAGGAAGTCCGACAACATTGTTCTTCTCTTGCGGTAAGGGCAGTAACCTATGGTATAGTTGAGGTTCATCCCGTCAGCCACCTGTTCCCGATGCTCGGATGCAAAGGTAGCGTGTGGCTTTGACGGCATTGGCAAGGTCAGGCGGCAGAGCCGTTTCAGGCAGAATCTTCCTCAAACGGGTTTGAGCGTATTCCGCCCGAAAACCTTGCCACTGCCATCCACACGCTTGAAAGGCATCCGGCAACGGAAACAAGCGACTGGCGGGAAATCAGAAGAAATAGAGGAACGGCTTACAGACGAAGCTAAACATTGATGCTTCATCTGTAAGCCGTTCCTTTTGTCTTTTTGCCGAAGTTCCATTGCTGCCGCAAACATAGGGCAGACGGCAAACTGCGCTCCTTCAAGAAAATCAGGTTGCCTTCAGTCGGTAGGCGGATTGGTAGCCGTCAGCCAGCATCCTTTCGATGTCGGATTCACGGTAGAGGATTTTGCCGCCCAACTGAATGTAGGCTATACGTCCCTCGTTGCGGTAGTCCTGAAGCGTCCGGCGGCTCACTTTCAACCGTGCCGACACTTCCTTGTCTGTGAAGAAACGCTCCCCGTTCAGTGTCGGGCGGTAGTTTGCGGTCAGATGCTCTACGTTGTCCAGCAGACGGTCAAGGCTGCCCAAGAAGTGGATTATCCACTCGTTGTCTTTGTTAATCAGTTCGTTCATATTACTTTGGATTTAGTGGAATTATTGTTATTACTCTATTCGGTTATCAGATTGTTCTGCCTTTGAACTTTGCTTCTTTTCGCCTGTCCTCCACGATGGAAACGATGCGTTGCACGTCTTCGGGACGGTAATAGGTCTTGTGGTTTATCTGCGAATAAGCCAACGTGCCGTTGTCCCGAAGCGTCTGCAAGGTTCGGGGGCTGATGTTGAGCATCCGGCACACGTCCTGATTGTCCATCCACTCGCTCATTTTCTTTTCGCCGTGACGATGGCAGATGGCATCCATACGGCTGACGAAGCGGTCGAACTTGGCGACCAGTTCCTCGAAGGTCTTTCTCTCGATTGATACGATTTCCATATTGTCTTTCTTTTAGTTGTTACTGTTTCTTTTGCCGCAAAGGAATATATAATCTGTTACCTGACAATAGGTTCCCCGAAAGTGGAAGCGTGTTGCGCTGATACGGCAGTCATTGTCCGGGATGCTGACTTCCCTTTGGCGGCTATCATTCCTTCTCCTGCAAAGAAATACATAATCCGGCATCCGGCAATGGTTTCAATCAGGTCTGGCAGCAAGTGGCACAGGGTGGTAGAGGTTGGCATTGGCTGGAGGCAGCGGTTATCCTCTTAATTCTAAAAAATAGAAAGGTGGCAAGGGGAAAAATAAGGACTTAATTCAAATTCGCCTACAATTGAGTCTTTGCCCTTTCGGGCATATACATCCGGCAAAACGGTGAAGTCCTCACCGCTTTATCAACCGCCATAATGCAAAACCACACAAAATTGCCTAAGAGAATCCAAGTGCTTGACTGACTGTATTAAAGCACCTTACTTTGCTCCCGATAATCGGTCAAGGTGTTTACCAAGACCACAGTTAATAACTTAATCAATTTGTTTTTTACAATGAAGAGAGAACCAAACATTACAGAGCAGCAGGCTCGTGAAATCGTGGAAAAGATGGGACGCAGGGAATCCTACACTCCCAAGTCGATGAATGACATCTACAGACGTATCGGTCTGGAGCCGGATGAGCTGGAACTGCCCGGCAATACCGTTACGGAGGAAACGGAGACCGCTATGGCGGATGAACCGTCAAGTGAGGCGGTCGAGAAAACGGCAATGCTGCAGAAGCGTGTCAGCAGCAAGCAGCGCAGGTTGTCGTTGGAGGAGTACCGCGCCACCTACCTGAAAGTCCCGAAACTTGTCAACCGCAAGCCCGTGTTCGTCAGCGAGACGGTGCGTGACGAACTCGACAGGGTTGTCCGCTTCCTCGGAGGAAAGGGCATGAGCGCATCGGGGCTGATTGAAAACCTCGTCCGCCTGCACCTCGACACCTATCGGAACGACATCGAGCAGTGGCGCAAGCTCTGACGGGATTACAGAAAGTCGGTTGGGCTGGTGAATACACTTCATCGGCTTAACCGATACCCAAGATGAGTGAGTACACCCGGAAACAAATCCGACAGGCGGAGGATTTTTGTGTCCTCAAAGACACAGCAAGGTATGTCTTTTCATAGGGAAAACCGATATAATCCGTTATAACTATTATCAGTGACTATCAGTATATTAGATAAATCAGGCTTTCTATTCAGTTTCTTCTGATTGTATCTTTTTTCGCATTTAGTACACCATAAGTACACCATTTGCCCATTTCGATTGTTAATAGATGTTGTGGGTGATTTTCGTGTCTCACAACCTGTTATTACCTTTGCTCCACAAACACAAAATTAATTCATTATGGGCAGACTGCCAAATAAACAGAAACAAAATCCCAAGCTCATCCAGAGGGAGATGTCAGACGGACGCGCGAGTCTATGGCTGGAGTATTATCTCGGCCGTAGCGAATCGCCCGTCTATGACGATGACGGCAACCATGTCGTGTATGAATCCGGGGCGATGAAAGGAAAACTTAAATACAAGGTGCAGCACCTGCGCAAGAAGGAGGCTCTTAATCTGTATGTGTGGGTTCATCCCCGCTCGGCTCAGGAACGGCAGCAGAACAAGAACACCATCGCCCTCGCCGAGAAGATACGGTTTGAGAAAGAGCAGGAGATGCTTGAAGACCGAAAGGGTTACCGCCTGAAAAGGGAGAAGGAGAGTAACTTCCTCAAGTACTTCCGGCAACACCGGGACAACGAAGCGTTCACACTGCCAGTCCGCAGGTCTTACAAATATTCTCTGACACGCTTCATCGAGTATCTTGAGCTAACTCCACAGTTCTCAAAATACAAGGATGTCCTGCCGATGGATGCCGTCACTCCGGACATGGTTCTCGGATTCACCAACTATCTCCGGAAGAAATGCACCGGAGAGGGGCCGCGAAAGAATTACCACTGGTTCAAGAAGGTGCTTGCCGATGCGGTTGATGAAGAACTGATAAAAAAGAATCCCTGCCGTGGAATCCGCATCGTGTACGACACAAACATTATGCTGAAGGAGATTCTCACACCGAAAGAGATAAACACCCTCGCGGCGTTCCGATATGACGGCGAACACCGTGAGGTGCAGCGGGCATTCATCTTCTGCTGTTTCACCGGACTGCGGTACTGCGATGTTTCAGAACTGACATTCGCCAATGTCGATTACGAGAGCATGGTGATGAGGTTCAACCAGAAGAAAAGCGCGGGACGCAGCGCACATGCCGCAGTCGTGACGCCGCTCAACGATGAGCTTATAAAGCTGATAGGACAGCCTAAGGATGATGACAACCCGAGGGAGAGAATATTCGATCTGCCCCACAAGGGTACGGCGAGAAAACATCTCGCCCGATGGGTGAAGAACGCCGGAATAAAGAAGAGCATCACATGGCACTGCGCCCGGCACAGTTTCGCCGTAAATCTTCTGAATGCCGGAACCGACATAAAGACAGTATCCTCTCTTCTCGGACACGCCAGCATAAAGATGACGGAGAAATATCTGCATGTGATCGACCAGCGGAAGCAGAAAGCCATAAACAAACTCGGAAAAGTCGCGTTTGACACGGAAACGGCAAAATAGCCCATGGCATTTCCGGTGCTTTGGCGCTTTCTGTTGTTATAGAGTTGTGCATACGGCTGAAAAACACTACCTTTGCATCAAGATTCGCAGTCATCATGTTATTGTTTCATCCTGACGCGGATTAGTGGTTGGACATCGGGAGGGATACCCGGTGTCCTTTTTCTCTCTGTTGCCCAATCCGATGAAAATGATTATCTTTGCAGATACAAAAAAACTAAACCCGATAGCTTGACGAGTCAGGGGCTACCGGGAATCAACACTGCAAAAGTAGTGCTTTCTTTTGATTAAAACAAATTCTGGCTCATAAAAGATTGTAAAGCAAGTGAAATTCGCCGATTTTCAGAATATATTGTCCCCGGAAAGGCTCAACAGATATGTTGCTGCCTGCGATAATGACACCCGAAAAGCCATGTCGCTTTATCGGTTGAATCTTCATCTTTCACAGGAAGTGTTTACTTTATTGAGTTGTTTCGAGGTGGCGTTAAGAAATGCCATTGACCGCGAGCTAACAACCCGGTTCGGAGAGAACTGGCTACGTGATTCCGTATTGGCGGGAGGCATATTCGATATTTCCAGTTGCCGGGATAGTGCGCGAATAATCACCAAGGCTTTCAACCGTCTGAACAGGACTGGCGAATACACTCATCATAAACTTCTTGCAGAAATGGAGTTCGGAGTCTGGAAATATATGTTTGCCAATCCTCAGTATCGTGCCACAGGGCAGATTCTTCTCCGAATATTCCCTAACAAGCCTCGTTCATCGGCAGAGGTGCAATACAACAATGCTTATATGTTCAATGAACTTGACGGTATCAATATCCTCCGAAACCGAATAGCACACCATGAACCTATCTGTTTTGCGAGAAGACAGCCTCAAATCGGAACCTCATATATCCTCAATGCTTATCAGAATCTTCATAAGCTGTTTATGTGGATGGGAATTGACAGCCATTCTTTGCTTTATGGACTTGACCATGTGCAGCAAGTCTGCAACCGAATAAATGCCATTTAATTTCGTGGATATTGCTTTCATTGAGGCTCTCAAAAACGGCTTCATGACGCAGATTGGCCCTCCGGGGTTCAAAAAACTTGCATATATCGAAACCGTTTCGTAACTTCGCAGCCGTGACGGAATCATATCCGTCAGGAAAGAAAGACACACATCGGCAATCGCCGGAATAAACCGGACATCGCTGAACAATTCCGTTTTTTCTTTTGTTGGAAAAATATCAAAGCGGTTAGGTGGCAGTAGCCATGACCCCTCGCGGCAACGCGAAGCACCGACCCGGCAGGGCGGTGACGGTTGACGCACCCCTGCCACACCCCTTGCGACAAGGGCGATTATTCATTAATCGGAGACATATCAGGAAAGGACTGAAAACATAATAACGAGACCTCGCCAAAGGCATGTTAGAAAGACATATCGGCGCGGCCCCGCTTTTTTATTGCCCGTCCGGAAGGGCAACCAAAACATATAGTCCGTCGACATTTCAATGATATTCGCCTTTACGCACATCAGAAGGACGCAAGTCCGATATTAATTTTGCAGTGTCCGCCAGCCTTTAATCCTCCGGGTGTAGTCATCGGGCTGACAGACGCTATCACTATGACCTGACGACACCCACCAAGAGTATGTTGAACATACGGCATATCACTTATCATCCGAAAACTGATGTGTGAGAAGAAGACAAATCCCCAAACCACTAATCCCCCTATCCAAATGAACACAATTACAGATTACCTGAATCTTCCTTTCATCGAGGTTCTGAAGCGCCTCCTGAAAGACGCGGTCAAGGACTGCCTTGCTGAATCGGGAGTGCTGGCGACACTCACCAACGCTTCCGCAAAATCAAAAAAGCGGGATCCCGATGGGCTGAAAGTGACCGAAGCACTCGAGTTCCTGAACGAAAACGGCTATCCCATGAAAATCGGGCAGCTCTACAAGGAAACGAGCAACGGCACCATACCGCACTGGAAATTCAACAATAAGCTTCACTTCAAGGAATCAGAGTTGCTGAGCTGGGCTGAAAGCAGACTTGTCAACGGCAAAGCCGTAGGCGTGCTGAATGCGGAAGACAGACCGAAGAAGAAAGGAGGTAGCCGATGAAAAAAGAAACCGAATCATCAGTAAAGGCAGCCTCAAAGCCAAAAGGCAATGAGAAGAAAACCTCCGTCAAAAAGAAAGCCAATGATGTCAGTGATACACCTGCAATCACAGATACACAAGTGACTTGTCACGAAAATGAGGAAGTGACAAATCATGCTCCTGACCGACTGAACAGTCAGTCTGTACCTCCGTCAACCTCCGAGTGCTTGATTGCAGACACAGACAACAGCAAGAAAACCAATCAGTTCCCGATTGATGTCCTGCCGTCAAGATTACAGGAAATCATCAAGGAGGCAAACGCCACTCTCGGTTTCCCTGTTGACTACATGGCTGGAGCGATGCTTTCGGCAATGGCGGCGGTAATAGGCAACACCCATCACGCCGAGGCTATGGCAGGATGGAAAGAATATGCTATTCTTTTCGTTGCCCTTGTCGGATGTCCCGGAGTGTGCAAGAGCCATCCGCTGAGTTATGTCATGCAACCGCTCATCGACCACGACGCGGAGAAAGCGGCACAGTTCGCAGAGGCGTTGAAACGCTACAATGCTGCGATGGAGCTGCCGCCGAAAGAACGTGTTCCAAACGGCTACGACCTCAATCCCGTCGAGCCGCACCGCATCCGCTTCATGATGCAGGATGTGACCAACGAGGCGGTTCACCGCATATTGTCGGAAAACTGTCGTGGACTGATTCTGATGTATGACGAGCTTGCCGGATGGGTCAAGAACTTCAACCGCTACAACAACGGCTCTGAATCGGAGTTCTGGATGTCGGTGTTCAACCACAAGGTTGCCATGTCCGACCGCAAAGGCAGTCAGAGCGGCGTGTTTATCCGCAATCCGTTCCTTTGCGTAATCGGAACTATCCAGCCGAAGGTTTTGACCGACCTTGCCGCCGGGAACCGCAACGCCAACGGATTCATGGAGCGCATACTCTATGTATTCCCGTCCGACCAGACGAAGCCTAAATGGAACCGGTGCTGCCGGATGCCTTCTTTTGACATCGCGGCAGAGTGGCGCGGCATCCTTTCCCGGCTTATCGACATTGTTCCCAAGGTGGATGCAGACGGTGAAATAATATCCGAGGATGTTCCTTTTTCATCGGACGCTCTTGACCGCCTCTATCAGTGGCAGAACGAGCAGACCGACCGTTGCAACGCTGACGGCAGCGATACCCTTACCTCCATAGCAAGCAAACTCGAAATCTACGCTATCCGCTTTTCTCTCTTGCTGGCCCTCTCCGACTGGGCGTGCGGCAGTGAAAAGAAAATGATAGAGGTGGATACGGTGGAGAGGGCGATACGTCTTGCGGAGTATTTTCGCATAAGTGCCTCAAAGGTGCAGGGCATCATCAGCGAGGATGCCCTGACTGAGATGCAGCTCTCGGTTCTCTCGGAGCTTCCCGACGGCTTCACTACCGCAGAGGGTGTGGCGATCGCCGGGAAATGCGGTATGCCTGAGCGCAGTTTCAAGAGGTTTCTCAGAGACAGAAAGGGAGTGCTTTTCATCCGCAACACCCACGGAAATTACACCAAGTTATAACCTATCCACCCCTTGGCATTTTTGGCACTTTGGCATTTCTGACGGATATGCCGAGGCATCCCCTTTATGCCAAAATGCCGAAAGTGCCAGGGGGTAAATCCAAAACTGAAATCCCGTGAAACATTCTTTTTTCATTGAAGAAACCATTGCATTCAGTGCAGTGGTTATAGCGGTGCATCACTGCTATGGCAGTGCAGTACCATCCGTGCAGTGGCGGCACGGAAATTACGCCATCCGGAAATTCCTTAGCATATTAGGGAATTTTCCGAGCCGCATATCGTTCCGATACGCTGAAAATGTCCCCAATATGCCAAAGAGGTCAACCCCTTTGGAAACCCCGGAACGGCTTAACAGAAAGCCGTACACTCCGATTGCTCCGCAACTTAAACTCGTCCGCCTATGAGCTACGCAGTGTTACACATCATCAAGGCGAACTCGTCACTGAACTCGATAGCCAAGCATATCGAGCGCACCGCCCATCCCGAAAACGCGGACCTGGCGAGGACGCATCTCAACCGCTACAATCTGGTCGAATATCCCGACGGGATAACCGGGCTTGCGGCGGCTGTCGAACACCGTATATCCAATGCAGGGATTACCCGCAAAATCTCCGACAGGCAGGTTCGGTGCCTCAACTTGGTTATGACCTCCGACAACGAAGGTATGCAGAAAATCATCGACAGCGGCAAGCTCGACGAGTGGATTGCCGACAACATAAAGTGGGCGCGCGACACATTCGGCGGCGACAATGTTGTCGGAGCCGCACTGCACATGGACGAGCGCACTCCGCATCTTCACATCGCCGTCGTTCCGATAGTGACCGCCGAGAGAAAGAAGAAAGCGAGGGAGGCGACAGCAAAGAAGCGTTACCGCACAAAAGCCGCCAACCGTCCGAGGCTGTGCGCCGACGACATAATGGAGCGCGGAAAGATGAGCCGCTATCAGGACATCTATGCCGAGGCTATGGCGAAATACGGTCTGGAGCGTGGTATCCGTGGTTCCGAGGCGCGCCACATCGGGCAGCACGAATATTACCGCGACTGCATGGTGAAGAAGAAAGGTCTTGAAGAAGACATCGGCAATCTCTCCATTGAGAAAAGAAAGCTCGACAAAGAGAAAAAATCTCTTGAGAGCAAGGTGGAGAGCCTTGAGTGCCGGACAACCGCCCTTGACACCCGGAAGAAAATGCTCACGCAGGTCAACGAGGAAATACGGCAGCAGAACAACGAACTTTATTCCGAAAACACTCGGTTGACCGAGGCTAATTCTTCTCTCGCCGCCGAAAACAAATCGCTTGCCGACACCAACGCTGGACTGTCGGAGGAATCCGTCAGACTTGCGGAGCAACGGAAAGGACTTGCAGAGGATACCGACAGGCTGACCGCCGAGAAAAAGGCATACGAGGCACAGACTGATGAGGCGAGAAAAGAAGCCCGAAACGCCATCCGTGAGCGCGACGAGGCGAAAGCCGAGCGGGATGCGCAACGCAAGGAACTCGGCAGCAACATCGCCAATATATTCACCGGGAGCAAGACCAAGAGACTTGAAGCCGAGATTGTCAGAAAGGATAATGAAATCAGCGAGATGAAAGACCGTGCAGAGGCGCGGGAGCGGGATTTACACCGTGAGATATCCAATCTATCGGATAGCCTGAGACGGCAGAAAGAACATGAGGCAGACACCGTCCGCAGCTATGAATGGAAGATTGGTAACTTCGTCAAGTTCTTTCCCGATGCGGTTGCCATGCTTCCGGCGATAGAGGAATGTCAGGACGTGGGATTGAATGACAACTCCATAAAGGGGCTTCTCTCAATGAATGAATATGTCTTAAAGTCAGGCACGACACTCTATTATCCGTTCCAGCGGAGAGAGGTGGACGCTTCGGGGGCAAAGGTACAAATCAAGCGAGACCCCACGGACAACAAATTCCATCTCCATGTCAATGGCACCCGGATATTCCAATGGCTCAAAGACCAATGGCAACGGCTGACACAGACCATAAAGCGAGGCTTCGGAATAAGATAAACAACCGTACACATTACAAGAGCCACTGAGAACAGTCAAATTTTCTCAGTGGCTCTATAATGGTTAATTCAAATCAGCTCCTTCATTTAAGAATTGCACTCTGTCCAGTACCAGAGCCACTGACTTCATTACCCCGTTGTATCTTTTTACCGTATCCGAAAGTATAAGTTACAGAGAATTGGAAACGCATATGCTGCGCTGTTCCATATGTGCGTCTGTCAAACTGATAGTATTGGCTGGTTAGTGTCTCACGGGATGATTCCCAGCTTGAACGAAGAAAATTGTAAGCTGTCGCAGATGCTCTCCAAGCCCCTTTGCCATATCCAATTTGAAGCTGGTATCGTGATGGTGTCCTATCCTTTATTCCGGATGTCTGGCTGAGGTCTTTCCGTGGAGTGGTATACCATCCAAAAAGGTAAAAATTGCCGAAATACCATGTGAGTTGTGCCGTGCATTGTAGTCCGTCCATCTTTTGCGCGTATTCGCCTGTCGTGGAATAGTGCGTGTACATGGGACTAACCCGTGCAATTAGTTTGCCTCCGAGAAATTTAGCAGTGGCGTTTGCCGTTACCGTAGTCCAGCTGAAATTACCATCGTTGAGATATTGCCGCAACATCGTGCCATTCGGAGCTGTGGGAGTATAAATAGAGGTTACACGGTTGTCTGCTATGAAATAAGCCCCATTCAGAGAAAGTTGCCATTTATTGTTCGGAAGCCATGTATATGTAGCATCGGCCCTATGATTCCAATAGTTGTCAAGTCCGGGAGTTCCGGCATACCACATCAATTCATCCTGCTGAAGCATATTAGGGCTCTTTTGGTAAGTATCGGGAACCTGCTTGCCAAAAGCGTATGTGATTTCAACCTGATTCTTATCGTTGGGAGAATATGTGCCGAAAACGTTTCCTTGTGGATAATTGTCTTTTATTCGTGTGCCTGATAGATCTACGTCAGCATATACCCAGCCCACAAGACCGCCCGCAGACCATTGGCTTTGCTGATAAGTGTATTTCACGCCTGCCATATATCCCCAGATGTCGTAATCCTGATGCGACGGCGAATTCCCAAAATAATTTATTTTGGTTGTCGAATATTCAGCGTGCATATACGGCATCAAACTGTTATGATTATTGGGATTCCATACGAGGCATGGCGTGGCACTCACATAGTGCATATCCTCTTTCGCATCATTGATAATACGGAAATCATTGTCTGTGTAATCCGAATTTGATGTGTTATGGTCGTAATTATAACGTGATTCTATGTTCATACCCAATTTCTCGCCGAAGGAGCGATAAATCTCAAAATTATAATTAAGACTGAAGTTATTGCTTGAGGCGACTGACTTAGCTGTCGAACCGGGTAAGAAATCATTTGCATATGTCAGTGATGTTGTGGCATCATTACGCGGTATAGAGGTGAATGCCAACGACAGCGTATTGGAGATTTGTGTCTTGTCTGTATTATATAATGCACGAAACGTTATGTCATTGCTATTGTTTCGGTAACGGAGAGCAGCGGGAATGGAAACTCTCTCAACGGTCTGCGGCCCCTTACCATATAAATCCGGGAAACGAAAAGTTTCGGTTGACTGTGTCCCTGTGTGTCGGTTTGTCAGATAAATTTCATCCGCATAGAGGTCAAAGGTCATTCGCTTGTAGGAAAATTTTGAATAAACCGAGGCCTCCGAGCGATTGACGCCAAACCATTTGTCTGCACTAAGTTTTGTATAGCCACCCCATTCATATTTCTGCATTACGAAATTTATGACATATTGCGCCCCTCTGAATCGCGGGTCAGTGGGATAAATGAGATATTCGACCTTCTTTACATCAGTTGTGCGCATTCCGCTCAAATCTTGAGCAGAGGCAGCGACATAGTCTATAAATATTGAAACGGCCTGACCCGAAACAGTCTTTACATTTTGACTTGCAGGGTCAACATTGAGCTGGGGTATTGCCATCTGACTCAACAGCGATATAGCATCCGAAGCTGTATTCTTTTGCCGCGACATCGGAATGTAAGTGGAAGATGTTGATGAAGTCCGCTGATTAGAAGCCTCCACAACGACCTCATTAAGTTCTTTTCCCTCTATGCTATCCGGAATTTCTGTTTGAGAATATCCCAAAAGAGGAATAAGAAACAACGAAGATAGTATTACTTTACGCATAATCATTCGGTTAATAATTTACCCTACAAGAAGCGTGAGCAACTATGTCACGTCTTGATAGGAGGCCCTGAGAAAGCCTGTGAGCAGATATAACAGTAGCAGCCCACGCTATATGCGTGAGAACCACTATGCTTTCTCTGCTCGGTTGAAAGTTTCTCAGGTTTCCTACCATAAGATAAACATAATGCTTCGTTTCCAAAATGTAGTGGAATGACCTGTGTCAATCCGACTGCAAAATTAGCGATTTTTTCTCAATGAACAGCCGTTCAGAGCCTCAAATCTACTGCGACTATGAGAAAAAGAATCGAATTAAATATAACTAACAACCCTTAAATATCCCAAAATCGGACATCCGTTTTTTGATTTCTCCAACTAATTAGTACACCACGAGTACACCATCAATTTTGTATAACACTGTATATCAGCACAGTTATAAACAATAAAATTAGATAAGGTATATTTTCAGTTACCCGAATAATTCTAAGTAACTGAAAATGCCTTCACCGCCGTGGGCAGAATTATCCTCCGCAGTCGGATAATTTCGGGGTTCTTTAATCAAAGATTAAGCAATAGACAAGCCATAAAATTAAAAGAATTAAGAAGTATGAAAAAGAAGACTAAGTACGGGAGAAATCCCAAGTTGAACCCGAAGACGCACTGCGTGATGGTGCGCTTCGACGATGTGGAATGGAACAGGTTCCTGACGATGTACGAGGAATCGAACGTGTATGCGAAAGCAGTCTTTCTAAAAGCGCACTTCTTCGGACAGAAGTTCAAGGTGCTGAAGGTGGACAAGACGATGCTGGACTACTACACCAAGCTGTCGGATTTCCATGTCCAGTTCCGCTGCATAGGCACGAACTACAATCAGGTCGTTAAAGAGCTGCGCATCCACTTTTCGGAGAAAAAGGCGATGGTGTTGCTCTACAAGCTGGAGAAGTGTACCATCGACCTCGTGAAACTGAGCCGGGAGATTGTGGAGCTTTCGAGGGAGATGGAGGCTAAGTGGCAACAAAGATGGGACGATTCCATGGCATAATGCTCCTTTGATAAGCAGTCCGGCAAGTGAACGAATTCCCACGGGCAATTTCATTGCCGACCATGTCACAATCGTGCGTCCGGGGCTGTATGTCAAGGATGAGAACCGACCGATAGGAATGAAAATGTAAAATTTTAATAGTCCCAAGAAGCCATTTAGAGTGAATTGTAGTCTGAATGGCTTCATTTACATGTTATGTTATAGATAGTTTGAAATAAAATCACTACCTTTGCAAATAGATGTCATACAGACTATTATATGGATAAATTCAATCTCTATATAGATAAAATTGATTTGAACTTTTGGCGCGAACTATGCACCAAAGAGGGTAAGTTACGCTCATACAAAAAAGGTGAATATTTTCTTCATCGTGGAGAAACCACAAAATGTGTATGGGGATTCATTAAACACGGATATTTCAAGTATTCTGTGATAGACTCAGAGGGTAATATTCATATTACCGGATTTTCATTTTGTGATACTCCGATAGGTGATTATTCAAGTCTGGTGATGAATACTCCTGTTGCAGCAGATATTATAGCGGCAAAGGATTCTGAAGTTTATGTATGTAACCGAAACATTGTGGATGAACTATTCGAGAAAGAACCTAAGCTGCATAGTGCTATATCGGACGGATTTTTCATTCAGGCATACGATAGTTTTCTGAATATGTATCGTCTGTCTGCAAAGGAACATTATATCCATTTATTAAGGTGTTGCCCTGATATACTGCAAAACATCACACTTAAAGAATTGGCATCTTATCTGCAAATAACGCCAACATATCTTAGCCGTATTCGCAAGGAGATTACTTTTGGAGAGAAATAGCATCTCCGAAAAAATACCCTTCTGTGCAACTCTCAACTTAGTTTGAGAGTTGTTTCGTTTAATGCCCGTAACTTTGCACTGATTATAACAACCAAAAAAAGTAATATGAACCAACTTAAATTCTGGCATATAGCATTGCTGCTAAGCATATGGTCACTGACAAGTTGCAGTGATGATAATAACGAAAATGAAGCGATTACTCCGTTCTGTCTTGGAGATACTTACTATGAGGTAAGATTAGGACAAGAAACTAACAGCATCTACATAACAAATGGTAGTGGGGATATTAGTTTGGCGATAGAAGATGAAAATATTTTGCAAGCCACTTATAATGGCAAGTTATATGCAGACAAGCCGGGAGGTGTTGTCTCTTTGTTCGGAAAACAGAAAGGAAGTACCATGCTGTCCATTATAGACAATGTGACAGGAGATAAAGAAACTATTGAAGTGAAAGTAACAGATTGCTACCTTGCATACGTTATCAATGACAGCAACTACCCGATATTGCCGGCAGGCACCACACTCTTTTTAGTGAACAATCAAGCTCAGGACTACTATCTGTTCGACCAAGATAACATATATAACAAGCCTATACTAAAAGACAGCGGTTACGAGTTCTTCATCACGCAGAATGCCGACACAGGTGCGGCACCCACTAAATACGCTATTCCCAACTTACGCTTATACAAACACAATCCCGCTGATGCTGGAACTACTGCGTCGAAGTTCTATGATTTCCAAATAGAACTGTATGGCGAAGAAGCCAGTTCTTCGTACGTGCTACAAGTCATTCAAGCCTACTTAGGCGTCGATTGGGAAAGGCTTATAAACAATGCTTTGACCAAATCACCTGCTCCCATAGATATGACTATGATATTGACCGTTCCTGATACAGACTATCGAATAAGAGGAATAATAAGCTTTGTATCCATTCCGAAATACATATTGGATTGATAGATTTCTTGTAATCAACTGAATTCGTATGATGCAGTTACGCAAAATTAAAGTACTTACATTTTTCTTCCTATCGTTCGTTTGCTCCCAAACGACTGTTTATGGGCAAATGATTAGCGGTAAAATAATAGATGCCGAACAACTACCGATAGACGGAGCGACTATTATTCTGCAAGCGATGGATTCGACCTATATAGCCGCATCCATCTCTAATACTGACGGTATATTCGTTTTTAATAGCCAACAGGAAGAATACCGTTTGATAATACAACACATTTTATATGAAACCAAACAAATGGCAGGTAAGGGAAATGATGTCGGAACTATTCAACTTCAACCTAAAGACTATGCTTTGGATGAAATTATTATAAAGGCAGAACGTCCTTTTGTTAAAGTGAAGAATGGACTTTTAGGGTATAATCTTGCTGTCCTTACCCAAAATCAACTTGTAAACAATGCTTATGAAGCATTGACAAAGATACCGGGAGTACAAGAAGAGAGAGGAATACTGACTTTGGCAGGAGCCGGGAAACTGACGATTATTCTAAATGGCAAACCAACAACAATGGATGCCGGACAACTTGAAACGATTTTGCGCAATACTCCGGTTAATCGTGTGGAAAAAGTGGAAGTGATGTACAGTGCGCCTCCTGAATATCATGTACGGGGCGCGGCTATTAATGTTGTTTTAAAGCGTTCAAACGACTACTCTTTTCAGGGTGAGATAAGTGCTGACTATAAAAACCAATACTTCAATGACGGGGGAATGAACGGGAACTTTCGGTTGTCAACTCCTAAAATGGCTTTTGATGTAATGTATGGAGTAAATAACGTAAAAAAAATGGAGTACATAGACCTTGATTCCAAGCATACGCTAAAAGAAGAACTCCATTCTATCACACAAAATGAACAGTTGCGCAGCAAGTATTGGAAGCATGACCTTAGAGCCGCTTTTGAATATAATTTCAACGATAAAAACAATATCAATATTGCCTACACAGGTAGTTATACCCCTGACCAATATAATAACAGCCGGACATCAGGCAATTACCAAACCGGTAATGTTGATAAATATATTGACAATCAAATGCACAATGTCACATTGCAATATCATTCAGGATTCGGTCTTGAAATAGGAGGTGACTATACCTATTATACTTCCAATAATAATCAATGTTTACATACTGATTATCAAAATGGAAATCAGAGTAGTTTCTCTATGGTTGGCGGACAAAAGATAGACCGCTATTCTATTTATGTAGACGGGAAACACTCTTTATCCAAAGGATGGAATTTGGGTTATGGAGTTTCCTATCGATTTGCCAAAGATCTTGATTTCCAAACTTACGATAAAGTGACAGGTGACATTCAAACACAAAATACATATTCCAATCTGAGAGAACAAACTGCCAGTTTTTATGTGTCGTTGAGCAAAAACTATGCAACAGGTACATCTTTATCCGTTTCTGCTACAGGAGAGTATTATACGATTGGCAATTATCATAAATGGGCAGTCTTTCCACAAGCATCATTGACCTATTTTAAAACACCGGAACATCTGTTTCAATTGTCATTATCTACGGATAAAACCTATCCAAGTTATTGGGATATGCAGTCTTCCGTCAGTTATCTTAATGGATATACAGAATTGTGGGGTACACCGAATTTGAAGCCGATGACGAATTATAATCTGAATGGAAGTTATATCTTCATGAAGAAGTATATTTTCAGTCTGTTTTTCACGCATACATCGGATTATTTCACACAAGCCGCCTATCAATCTACCGACAGGCTGGCACTGATCTATAAAAATACAAACTGGAACTATATGCAGCTATGGGGAGCAAATATCATAGTACCCTTTAAAGCAGGAAACTGGCTGGATTCCCGATTCTCCTTAGTCGGAATGCAAATGCACCAACGCTGTGATGATTTTTTCGACATTCCTTTCAATCGGAGGAAATGGGTATTTAGCGGCACATTGGATAACACGTTTAAAGTAAACAAGAATTTATCTTTCGAGTTGATAGGGAATGTACAGACTCCTGTCATACAAGGGACATTTGATATAGAATCTATTTTTAATCTCACTGCCGGATTAAAATGGAATTTTGCAAATGACAAATTGAGTTTATCAGCCCGTTGCAATGACATATTTGATACAGGAATGCCTGCAACAAAAGTCCGCTTTAAGGGGCAACACTTGGATATGAACAGCGGATTTTATTCACGTTCATTTACTTTGCATTTCAGTTATTGTTTTGGCGGATATAAGAAAAAGGAGATAAAAGGAATAGATACATCAAGATTCAGATACTAATTCAAAAATGATATGAGGACATTGTTGCTAACTCTGAGTGTTTTATGCTTATACTCATGCTCATATAAAACTTCTCTGATTACCTATCGAAATGGATATGTATTTAACACCCAGGGTAAAATGATTGGAAACTATTCCAATGGCTATATTTTCACCGAAAATAAAATACTCATAGGATATTACTTCAATGGATATATTTGTGATGATAATCACAATATTATAGGAAACTATGCAAATGGATTTGCAAAAATTGGAAAAACAAAATAATTAATTTTTTTCTGTCAATATCATAGATGTAAACATACAGTGAAACATCTTCAGAAAGCGGTCGCTTTCGGCTATACACTTATTGCATTGTTAATCGGATGTATTGCCTACACTTGGCATCATGAATGGCAGGAAGTGGAAGCATTGGAGGTTGGCAATCGACGTATAAATGAATTCAGGAAGGATGTAAACCGTATTCATATCCGACTGATAGAGTTCTCTTTGTTGGGAGAAACTATATTGGATTGGGACGAAACAGATTTGGAGAATTACCATGCCCAACGTATTGCATTGGACAGTATATTATGCAGTTTCAATGTAACTCACAAAATTGAGCGTGTTGACAGCGTGCGCAGTCTTTTGGAGTATAAGGAACGGCAGATATTCCAGATTGTCCGGTTAATGGATGAGCAACAATCCATCAACAGGAAGATAGCCAGCCAAGAACCGGTGATTGTGCAGAAGATTGTGCAGGAACAGCCCAAGAAACCGAAGCGCAAAGGATTCTTGGGCATATTCGGTAAAAAAGAGAAAACGAAGCCATTGACAACAACGACTACGCTTCGTTCTCCCGATAGAAACATGGTCAGCGAACAGAAAGCACAAAGCCGTCGGTTGTCGGAACAAGCCGACAGTCTTGCGGCTCGTAATGCCGAACTTAACAGACAACTGCGAGGATTGATTTGCCAAATCGAAAAGAAGGTACAATCTGATTTACAAAGCAGGGAAGCCGAGATAACCGCCATGCGTGAAAAATCATTTATGCAGATAGGCGGCTTGATGGGATTTGTCCTTTTGCTGTTGGTCATTTCTTATATCATCATACACCATGATGCAAAGAGCATCAAACGATACAAACGCCAGACAACGGATTTGATAGGGCAATTGGAACAGTCCGTGCAACAAAATGAGGTACTCATAACCTCCCGAAAGAAAGCGGTATATACTATTACCCACGAGTTGCGTACACCGCTGACGGCAATAACAGGCTATGCCGAACTGTTGCAAAAAGAGTGCAGCAATGGGAACAATGTGCATTTCCTTCAAAGCATACAACAATCCTCCGACCGTATGCGGGCTATGCTCAACACTCTGCTGGACTTCTTCCGCTTGGATAACGGCAAGGAACAGCCCAAAATGCAACCTTGCAGAATTTCAGCAATCACGCACATCCTTGAAACGGAGTTCATGTCCGTTGCCATGAACAAGGGACTGTCCTTGACCATGAAGAACGGGAATGATGCTGTTGTATTGACCGACAAAGAGCGAATAGTTCAAATCGGTAACAACCTGCTGTCAAACGCCATCAAGTTCACAGAGAAAGGTGGTGTGTCACTGACTTCCGACTATACCAACGGAGTGTTGACACTGACCGTCGAGGACACCGGTACGGGCATGACCGAAGAGGAACAGCACCATGTGTTCGACGCATTTGAACGCCTCTCAAATGCCGCCGCAAAGGACGGTTTCGGACTTGGACTTGCCATCGTTCATAATATCGTGACGATGCTTCATGGAAAAATCAGACTGAACAGTGAAAAAGGGAAAGGAAGCCGTTTCATGGTGGAAATACCGATGCAAAAAGCTGATGATGTGCCGGAGCAAGTAATACAGACGTATATTCACAGAAAAGACAGAAACCTCAATGTCATCGCCATCGACAATGACGAGGTGTTGCTCCTGATGCAGAAAGAGATGTACGCCCAAGAGGGAATACACTGCGATACTTGCACCGATGCGGCGGAACTGATGGAGATGCTACGCCGGAAAGAATATAATCTGCTGCTGACAGATTTGAATATGCCCGGTATAAACGGTTTCGAGTTGCTGGAACTTCTGCGTTCGTCCAACGTGGGCAATTCATAGATAATCCCCGTGGTCGTGGCAACCGCTTCGGGCAGTTGCGATGCGGAGGAACTTTTGGCAAAAGGCTTTGCCGGATGCCTGTTCAAGCCGTTCTCCATATCGGAGCTGATGGAGGTCTCGGACAAGTGCGGCATAAAAGAAACTCTGGACGGAAAGCCGGACTTATCCACCTTGCTGTCATACGGCAATGAGGCCGTCATGCTGGAGAAACTGATAACGGAAACTGAAAAGGAAATGCGCTTGATGCAGGATGCGGCAACGCGAAACGACCTGCAAGAACTTGATGCCTTGACACACCACTTGCGTAGCTCGTGGGAGGTACTCCGTGCCGACCAACCGCTGAGGGAACTTTACGGATTGCTTCATGGAAAGGCTATACCGGAAGAAAGTGAGTTAAGCCATGCTGTTACCGCAGTATTGAATAAGGGCGCGGAAATAATCCGGCTGGCAAAAGAGGAAAGGAGAAAATACGAAAATGGATAAGACCAGAATAATCGTGGTGGAGGACAACATCGTGTATTGCGAATATGTCTGCAACCTGCTGGCACGGGAGGGCTACCATACCGTGAAAGCTTACCACCTATCGACAGCGAAGAAACATCTGCAACAGGCAACGGATAATGACATAGTAGTTGCCGACCTGCGCCTGCCTGACGGCAACGGTATAGACATGCTGCGTTGGATGCGCAAGGAAGGAAAGATGCAGCCGTTCATCATCATGACCGACTATGCCGAAGTACATACTGCCGTGGAGAGCATGAAACTCGGTTCGATAGACTATATACCTAAAAAACTGATAGAGGACAAACTCATTCCACTTCTCCGTTCCATACAGAAGGAGCGTCAGATGGGACACCGCCGTATGCCCGTGTTCGTCCGTGAAGGTTCCGCCTTTCAGAAAATCATGCATCGCATAAGGTTGGTAGCCGCTACCGATATGAGTGTGATGATATTCGGAGAGAACGGCACGGGCAAGGAGCATATCGCCCATTACCTACACGACAAGAGCAAACGTGCGGGCAAACCCTTCGTGGCGGTTGACTGCGGTTCACTCTCAAAAGAACTTGCGCCGTCGGCATTCTTCGGACACGTCAAGGGAGCGTTTACAGGTGCAGACAGCACCAAGAAAGGGTATTTCCATGAAGCGGAAGGTGGCACGTTGTTTCTGGACGAGGTGGGCAACCTCGCGTTGGAAACCCAACAGATGTTGCTCCGTGCCATACAAGAGAGACGTTATCGCCCGGTCGGTGACAATTCGGACAGAAGTTTCAATGTCCGCATCATCGCCGCCACCAACGAGGATCTGGAGGCGGCAGTGAGTGAAAAGCGTTTCCGGCAGGATTTACTCTACCGTCTGCACGACTTCGTGATAAGCGTGCCGTCGTTGCGTGACTGTCAGGAAGACATTATGCCGTTGGCAGAGTTCTTCCGTGAGATTGCCAACAAGGAACTGGAGTGTAATGTGGGCGGATTCAGTCCCGAAGCCCGTAAAGCATTGCTGATCCACACATGGCCGGGCAACGTGCGGGAACTTCGGCAGAAAATCATGGGTGCGGTATTGCAGGCGCAAGAAGGTGTTGTAACGAAAGAGCATCTGGAACTTGCCGTGACGAAACCGACCTCACCCGTCAGTTTCGCCCTGCGCAATGATGCAGAGGATAAGGAACGGATAATGCGTGCGTTGAAACAAGCGAACGGCAATCGGAGCCTTGCCGCCGAACTGTTGGGAATAAGCAGGTCGGCACTATACAGTAAACTTGAAGAGTATGGACTTAAATATAAATTCAAGCAACCATAGCCGATTTTATTGAATTTGACTATCTGCAAAGGTTTATTATTCAAAAAATAATATTACCTTTGCATTTAGGAAAAGCGTTCTTTTGAATTACTGCAAAACGAAGTGAAACACAGAATTTCGCTGGTTTCTAAATCGTTACCTGTCAAGCTGCAAAAATTTGCAAGTGCTTGAATTTTAGCAAGAAAGAAAATTTGATATGTCTTCTCACATGGAAAGTGATGCGTCGGGTTAATCCCGCGGACTTTATCCACTCTTTCAGAGGATGGTTGACCATGTGGCGTTTCAGACCATTGAAAACAAGGCCTTCTGAACGCTCTCCGCACAGAGCCAGTGTTTCATCACTGATTGGGAGATTCGTTTCTTCTTCCGTTTTCTCGGTGCAGAGACGGATTAGATAGCCTCCGTCCTGACCCATCTGGATATGTTTCCATGAGAGTTGCAGGATGTCGCTGATTCGTAGCCCTGTCATGCAACTGAACAGCACAGCTTGTTTGAGTACGGGTATCTTGCAGGGAGTGGCGACAAGCTGCTTGACTTCTGCGAGTGTAAGAAACTCCTTCTTGACCTCCTTCCACTCAATCTTTTCCAGAAAGTCATTGAGATTTTCGCGGATATATTTCTCCTGATAGGTGATTTTCAGCAGAGCGCGGAATGTTGACCAGTAGCCCGCAGCAGAATTGTGGGATATTGGCCCTTTGCCATTGTTGCGCTGACGCTGGGCGGAGAGAAGATATGTGCGGAAGCCATTGCAGAAATCCACAGTAAGGTCGCCGAAAGTGCATTTGCCCTTACAATAGATAGTGAAATGGCGCAGAAGCAATCCCATTTCTGATATTTCTGACGGCACTTCTGCTTGAAGTAGGCGAGGAAGTCCATACGCAGTTTCTCCTTGTCGAGAAAATCAAACTGCTCGTTGAGCAACTGCTCGAAGCGACGGCAACGGATAGCCTCCGCCTTTTCCATCATGGAGGCGTTGAACTCTCGTTCACGGGCATTTGCCGGATGCCCCTAGAGATATATTCCCAGACCCTCACGGCGGCTGAGCCTGTTGGTGTGAGGATTTCGGATTGGGGGATAGAAGTCGAGGTAGAGCGATATGCGGTCGCCCGATATTTCCTTTTTACGAAGGAAAACTTTAGTGCAGGTATTCATTGTATCTTGAAAGAGTTAAAAGTTTGACGCAAAGTTCGGTAGTGTTTGCATGGTGGAATCAGCCACCATCGCGCCACTATAGCCGGATTCGGCTAAATCGTAGGTGGCGCAAGCAAATCATCCAGTTCTTTGCGGGAGAGATAGGTAAACTTGCCTCTCTTGGTACGGGTTATCTTATAGGTTTTGACATAGTGATAGAGCTGGTCTCTGGTCATGCCAAACTTTACCATAGCCTCTGCTATCGTGTATTCAGCCGGAGGTTCAGGTTCCGCCACACCTTTAGCCACATCAAAATGATTCTTTGAATAGCGTACTTCTTTACCGACTTTAGTTTTCGGAATTCCTTCCTTGGAAGCAAGGTTGTATATGGCTGATAGTGTCATCCCGAATTTCTCTTGGATTTCAGCAACAGTGTACCACTCTGTGATTCCCTCCGGAGTTGGTTTCTTTGCAAATGCCCGGTCAACATGGGCTTTGCTCCACATGTTTTTCCCACGATACACGGTCTTGGGGATTTTCTTTTCTTTACAGACTTTCCAAAACCAGCCGTTAGATACCTGATATTTGTCAAGAACTTCCTGTGTAGTGTAAAACTCAGAAATTGGAGTTTCCTCTCGTGCAATGGTTGTCCGTTCCGTCGCAGCGAATAGAGTGTCAATATCGCTTCGCTTGACAAGGGTCTTACGGTTGAGTTTCCATGCCTTGATTACACCTTTATTGATATAGATGTAAAAGGTCTTATAGCAAAGACCAAGATACTGAGCTGCCTGACGGGGAGTGAGAAATTCTTTCTCGTCAATTTCTTTCATCCCGGTCTGAACTCGACGCACCTCTTCTTTGCACAGTTCCATTTTCTCTTTGCGCTTTCTATCCTTATAGGCATGTTCAGCGCATCGTTTGGAACAGTACGCAGTCTGAGTAGTCCGGGCAATGAAGTTTTTTCCGCACCACTGACAGACTTTTTCAATTTGAATGTTACTGCTCATACTGGCTTTATATAAGTGGTTATTTCGCCAATTATTTCGCCAAAAGCGTGTATGGGCGTGTATCGACGTGTACTGACGTGTAAATCCTCCATCACTTATCTCGCGCTTTCGGTCCCGGTCGATGACGAAATACAACCGGGATACAAAAATGGGCGAAAAAGGGGTCAGAATCCGTTAGAATCCATCAGTAAGGGCATGAAAAAAGCGTGCCGTAAAGCACGCTGTACTAATGGATTGTGACGGATTGTGACGGATTGTGACAATTACGTCATTTTCCGATGCAGAAGCGGGAGAAGATGGTGGCGAGGATGTCGGGGGTGGTGATGGTGCCGGTGATTTCGCCGAGGTAGTGGAGGGTTTCGCGTATGTCTTGGGCGATGAAGTCGCCTGACAGGCCGGCTTTTAGTCCGTCGATTGCGCGGGCTATGGCATTGGCGGCGTGAGTCAGAGCCTCATAGTGGCGGGCATTTGTCACCATGATGTCGTTGTGCGACAGGTCGCCTGTGCCCGATGCATTCACCAGGGCTTGTTCGAGAGCCGATATGCCTTCGCCGTTTCGTGCCGACAGCTTTATTACCGTGGTCCCTTCGGGCAGAAGCGAAGTTATGTCTATGTTGCCGGCGTCAATCTTGTTTACCACCGCTATGAGGTGTTGTTCGGGCGATAGATGTGATTCTATTTCAGCCCATGATTTCGCTGCGTTCTCTTGTCCGGCGGTCGCATCGACCATCCACAATATTATCGATGCATTCTTCAGCTTGTTGATGGTGCGTTCGATGCCCAATGCCTCTATTGTGTCAGTGGTCGAACGAAGACCTGCCGTATCGATTAGGCGAAACAGCACGCCGCCTATCTCCATCGTGTCTTCGATTACATCACGGGTCGTTCCGTGTATGTCGCTCACGATTGCCCGATCGTCGTGCAGCAATCGGTTGAGCAGCGTTGATTTGCCAACATTTGTGGCACCCACAATCGACACCGGAATACCCTCCTTCAGTGCCGAGCCGGTAGCAAATGTTGCGGCAAGGCGCGTTACCACACTGTGAATTTCGTCGGCGAGGTCGAGCAGCTTCCGACGCGATGCAAACTCTACATCCTCCTCCGAGAAGTCAAGCTCAAGTTCAAGAAGTGAAGCCAGTTCCAGCAATTGCTCACGCAGTGAATTCAATCGGCCCGAGAAGTCGCCGCGCATCTGTCGCATCGCCACCCGATGGGCCGCACGCGACGACGATGCAATGACATCAGCCACGGCTTCAGCCTCGGCAAGGTCGAGCCGGCCTGAAGCGAATGCACGGCGTGTGAATTCGCCGGCATCGGCTATGCGGCATCCCGTGCGTACAAGCAGATTTATCGTTTCGCGCTGTATCCATTTTGAACCGTGGACCGACAGCTCGACAACATCCTCACCCGTAAATGAGTTGGGGCCGCGAAACACCGTGGCCACGGCTTGATCGAGAATCTCGCTATTGTCGTCGACTATTGTGCCAAGGTGGGCGGTGTGACTTGCCGATTCCGACAGCCGGCGGCCTTTCCACAGTCGGTCAACTACGGCTATGGCATCGCGGCCGCTTATGCGTATTACGGCTATGCCACCAACCCCGTGAGGAGTTGATATGGCGCATATCGTGTCGTTATTGTCGTGAATTGTCATTTTTCGGTGGGTTTTAGTGTACTCCAATAGTGGAAACGGCATTGCGACTCCACAAGCCGCTCGATGTCGTCGGGCAGGGTGCTGAAGAAGTCATGACCGGTGAGCGATTCCACGCTGTCGATGCTCACGGCGGCTTCCTGCAGTCCGCCCTTGTTCTTGCCGTTGTTGAGGATAAACGCTATGCCTCGCGGAGGGTTGGCATAGGGCGACGCTATTATCTTGAAAAAACGCTTTGGCACAGCCACCCGGTTGTCGCCTATCGATTCGGTAATGCTGTCGGTCAATACGGGGCCGGCTATGATTACAATTGCGCTGTCGCATTGCGCCCATGTGCGGCACTTCTCCTCAAGTCGCTTCCATGTGCCCGAATTAAACGATTTCACCTGCGGACAGATGTTGGTCATGTAAAATGACTCCTTCATGGCATTTCGACTCCACTTCATGTCGCTTGCCGGGGCCATGTGTCCGCGGTCATATCCCGAATAGGAGTAGTCCCAAGGATCGGCGCATCCCGCTACCGATTCGTCAGCCTGAAAGTTCTGAGCACGAGGTTCCTTGCCCCGGGTTTCATCGGCGGTCAGCTCCCATGCCACCCAGTTGGGTACATGCTTTGCCGGATTATAGGAAATCGTCATGCCCTCGTAGCTAACAATCTGTTCGGGTGTACCCTTGGCCGTCACTACCCGTTCAAGGTCGGGGATGTGCCCGTGCGACAGGAATCCTCCGTTTAGTGTCTTGCATCCCGAGAAACTTTTCGACACCAATGCGATGAGCACCAGTACAAGGGTGCACAGTGAAGCGAAATATGACTTTGTCGTTCTGCTAAGACCGTTTTTTCCCGATTTTTTCTTTCGTCGTGTATTGTTGTTGCTTTTTCTGCGTGTTGCCATTTCTTTGTCTGAGAATATTGATGCAAATTTACTCATAAATCATGATTCTCGGTATTAAATTGGGTATTAAAGATAAATTCGTTAAATTTATGGCCTGTGAACAAATTAGCAATCATCATCATTATAAATAACAAGATAAATTATGAAATTAACTAAATTGGCTATTGCCATCTTAACAATTGCAACAATGTTGACCACTACAAGTTGTAACAATTCGACATCAAGCGAGAAAGCTCCCGTTGTTGAATCCAATCAGGCTCTTGACGCCATATATACCCGCACGAGTGTGCGCCAGTACGATGCTTCGCGTGCGATTGCAAAGGACACTGTCGACATGATTCTGCGTGCGGCAATGTCGGCTCCCACCGCTGTCAATCGTCAGCCGTGGGCGTTTGTAGTTAGGGATATTCAGTTAATGGCTTGATTTATCAAGCTGAAAATGGAGCGTGGTCGCCCTATGGCGGTGCTGTTTTGATTATGAGGGCAAATTTTCAATTCTCGGCGATAAAATATGACATTTCGGACAAATAGGGATACACTGATTCGCCTCCGATGTGCTTCGGAGATGAGATGACAGTATGATTTTTCACGCTCGCTGTTTTTGTAACTGCTTCTCTTTTTCTTCGATGGCGAGTTGTCGGGCGGCAAGTGTTGCGGCGTTTGCCATGTGGATGCCGAAAAAGAGCAGCAGGGTTTCGCTGCGGGAGTTGCGTGCCGCTATCCGGCCAACGCTGTAGTGTTGTTTCTGATTACCGAAACTGCCCTCCATGGCGGTAGAGCGCAGTGTCCCGATTATTCGTCGGGCTGTGCTTATGTCAGCATCTTCATCCTTGGGCTTCGGGCCTTTGCGGACAAAACAGGTCGTCATGCCGTTTTCGGTGCAATACCGCCGGTTGTCGTTGTTGGCATAGATGGTGTCTGCCCCTACCCTGGTCACTTTGATACCGGTCAGTTCCTGTTGATATTCAATACACTCCTGTAATCTCACGCCCTCGTTGAAGGCTTCGAAGGAATGGTGTTCGATGAATGAAATTCCGTCAATCTGGATGTTGTTGACCTTGACTCCGAACTCCACTCGCTTGTTCTCCTTGCCTCTGACAATAGGACGGATGTACGGACGGTCTATGCTGACGATACGGTGTTTCACCTCCTTTTTCTGAGCAAGTGCGCTCTGCTGGCGATACACCTCTTTTAATGCACTGAGACGCTTGCTTTGCTCTGCGGTGAGCGTGATGTCAACGGTGTGTATCTTGCAGATTCTGTTCCATTGACCTATCTGTTTGGAAAGCAGGCCGAGCAATCGACGGCGGAGTTTGGCGGTTGCCGCCCTGGTGTGCTTGCGATGCTTGGCATAGGTGAGTCTGTCGCGGTCAATATCACGATACTTGTTGCGTGGCAACCGTTCCTTCAACGCCTTGCAGGTCTTTTTTATAAGTGATTGAATCCACTCGCAGCATTCCCACAACAGCTTTACATCTGTCGGGAATCGCAGATGGCTCTCGTAACAGGTGGCGTCGGTCAGGCACAGGTTCTTGTCTTTTAACAAACCGCCCCACTTGTCATACAGCAATTTCTGTAGTTCTTTGATATCAAGAGCTCCGGCTATACGCTGACGGATAGCACTGACTATCTTGCCGTTCTTTATGGGGTTGGCCGGATCTATGAGCACCCCGCAGAACATCTGTATGTGTATACTGCCGTTGAGCATCTCGATCAGGCCGTCATCCGACTGTCCGGTATATGGCTTGAGAAACATCAGCGCCACCTCTCCCTCCGGCGGGAACATCGGAGTGTTGCCCTGAGGATGCGTTTTGGGAAAATGCGAACGGATTTTCTCTGCCAGTTCTTTCAATGGCAATTGCGCATGGATGCGCCCGAGCTCGCTTACGGCAAAACTCTCGCGATATTTTTGCATGAAATCGAACTCGGTAAACGGCAACGTGGCCGTAATCTCGGATATTTTTCGTAACTTCACGTACAATTATTTTAAGAATTACCCCCGAATAAGCCCGTGATGGGTCCATCGGGGGTTCATTGTAAAGTTACAAAATATCTACGACTTTGGCAAACAATTAGTTGGCAATTAACTGAGTATCCCTAGTTATTGATAAGCGTGAAATTCTCGACAGCCTTGCCGAAGGTCTTCCTTACGCCAAGATGCTCAAGCACGCACCGCTTGCCATCATTCCTTGCGGCGACCTGGACAAGGCACTCGAAGGTGACGGACAGGCATTCTGGATTCAGGATGTTTCGGCTGCTACCGAAAACATGCTCATCGCAGCCAATGCCCTTGGTGTAGGTGCCGTTTGGACCGCTGTTTATCCCGATGAAAGCCGCATCGATGCGGTGCGTAAAGTTCTTGGAATGCCGGCTTCTATAATGCCTCTTGCGGTAGTGCCGATGGGATACCCCGCCGGTGAACACCATCCCAAGGACAAGTGGAAACCCGAAAACATCCACTACAACGGTTGGTAATTCACTTCCTTAACGAAGTTAATAAAAAAATGACGAGTGGGATTGAATCCTTAATGGAACAATCCCACTCGTTGTTTCTATGTGTTGTTACCATCCTCCGCCGAGAGCCTTATATAGCTGTACGAGCGCAAGTTGCTTGCTGCACACGGCATTGCTAAGACCTATTTGGGCGTCAAAGTAGCTACGTTGGGCATCGAGCACATCGATGTAGCCGATCACTCCGTTGATGTATTGCAGCTGAGCTATGTCCATTGTGGTTTTGGCCGAGCGTTCAAGCTGCACCATCGACTCATGAATCTCCTTGACCTTGTTGAAGTCGACGATTGCGTTACGAGCCTCCTTAAATGCGGTGAGCACCGACTTCTCGTAGCTGTAGCACTCTTGCTCGTATGCGGCAATCTGAGCTTTGTAGGCGCTGCGTCGGCGTCCCATGTCAAGTATCGGACCAAGCAGATTGGAGCTGAGGTAGTACATGGGCGATTTGAACAGATTGCTGAAATCATCGCTCTCGACTCCGCCGGTGGCCGTTAGCGAAAGCCGGGGAAACATATTGGTGTATGCCACTCCCACTGCGGCGTTGGCGGCTATAAGCTTCTGCTCGGCGGCGCGTATGTCGGGACGGCGTTCAAGCAGCGTCGACGGCAGGCCTATCGGAAGCGATTCGGGGAGAAGTATCGTGCTCGGTTCACGCACTCGGTCGATGTGACGGGGATACTCTCCGGCAAGAAAGGCTATCTCATTCTCTTTAAGGGTGATGTCGCGCTCAAGCACGGGAATATGGGTGGCGGTTTTGGCATACTCCACCTGCGCCTGTTGATAGGGCGTTTCCGAAGTCAATCCGCCCTCAAAGCGCAGTTTTGCAAGCCTCACGCCCTCCTTTCGTGCATTGAGTGTGCGGCGCACGATTGCAAGCTCGTTGTCAAGAGCCACGAGCTCGAAGTAGGATTGCGCTACCTGTGCAATGATGCTCACCGTCAGGGCCCGGCGGTTTTCCACGCTTTCAAGGTATTGCGCTATGCCTTTGTCGCGCGTCCATCGCAGATTGCCCCACAGGTCGGCCTCCCATGTTATTGTGGCCTTTATGCCCGCTTCGGGATCGTTCTTGTAGTGGTCGCCGCCATAATTCAGCGCCTCTTTTTGTGCGTAGATGTTGCCGTTGAGCTGTGGCAGCATGTTGGCGTTGTCGATGCGCTTCATGGCCGCCATCTGGGCGATGCGTGCGGCGGCTATCTTGAGGTCCTTGTTGTTTTCAAGAGTCTTGTTTATCAAGGCTTGCAGGGTGGTGTCGGTGTATATCTGCCACCACTGCATGTCGGCGATCGACGCCTCCTCGACCTGCATCGTGTCGATGCTCTGCGGCAGGTAGAGGTCGGGTTGTGAGAACTTATGTCCGAGCTTGCATGAGCTCATAAGTGTCACGACGATTATCGAAAGTAGCAATTTGGATTTCATATACAGTGAATCATTTTTTGAACGAAGGTAATTTTATGCCTCGGCGTATCACCTTGAACTTGGCGACTGAGCGATATACGATTACGAAGAAGAAGGGCACAAGCAGGATGCCGAATACGACGGCAGATATCATTCCGAAGAACACGCCCGTGCCTATGGCCTGTCGGCTGGCCGATCCGGGACCCGAGGCGATGACCATCGGCAACATTCCGAGAATGAACGCCAGCGAAGTCATGAGGATGGGGCGGAATCGCAGCTTTGAGGCGAAGAGTGCCGCTTCGTAGGCATCGTCGCCCTTGTCGGTCTGCTCTTTGGCAAACTCTACGATAAGGATTGCGTTCTTGGCGGCCATACCCATTAGCATTACAAGACCTATCTGGAAATATATGTCGTTTTCAAGGCCGCACATCCACTCTCCGAGATAGGCGCCCAATGCAGCTACGGGCAGTGACAGCAACACGGCTACCGGCACCGTCCAGCTCTCGTAAAGGGCTGCAAGGAAAAGGAATACGAAAAGAAATACAAGCGACAGCACAAGTCCGGTCTTGCCTCCGGCCTGTTTCTCCTGATAGGATAGTCCGCTCCATTCAACGCCTATGTTCTCGGGAAGGTGTTCGCGGGCAATCTCTTCGAGAATCTCCATGGCCTGTCCCGAGCTGTGTCCTTTCGACGCTTCACCCCTGATTACGGCACTGTTAAACATGTTGAATCGCTTTATGCTGCCGGGACCTGTGGTGTAGGATGTGTTGCCTAGCGAGGTGAGCGGAACCATGGAGTCGCCGCTGCCTCTTACATAGAACATGTTTATGTTTTCGCGATGCTCGCGGTAGGGGGCTTCGGCCTGGATGTAGACGCGGTATATGCGGTTAAACATATTGAAGTCGTTGACATAGACCGAGCCTGTATAGGCTTTCATCGTTGCGAATACATCGGCGAGCGGAACGCCTGCAAACTTCACCTTGTCGCGGTCGACATCGAAGTAGAGTTGCGGAATGTCGGCTTGAAGCGACGATGACAGACCCGTAATCTCCTTATGCTGTGACGCATAGTAGAGTAGGGTGTCGGTGGCGTTGACAAGGTCGTCAAAGGTGGCGTCGCTTCTCGCTTCAAGCTGCATCTCAAATCCGCCCGAGGTTCCGAGTCCGGGAATTACCGGCGGACGCGACAGATAGGCTTTACATTCGGGATATTCGGCGAGGTCATGTTTCACCACCTCCATTATGTCGTCGATTGTTTCATCGTCACGTTCTTCCCAAGGCTTCAGTATCACGGTCAGTTCGCTGCGTGCCTGGCTTGTGCCCACTTGTGAGCTGCTTCCGGCCACACTTTGCACGTACTCTACTGCCGGATTGGCCATCAGGTAGCTCACTGCACGCTCGGTTACCTGGCGTGTCCTTTCGAGTGTCGCACCTTCGGGAAGTTCAAGCTCTACCTTGAAGTAACCCTGGTCCTCAATGGGGAGGAAGCTCGTAGGCATGAGCCGGTTTATGAGAAAAATCAACGCAATCATTACACCGAATGCCGCCATAACGCGCTTCTTGTTGCGCAGTGTCTGGCATATTATCTGGATGTAACGGTTGTTTCCGGTGCTTATCCATTGGTTGATTTTGCGGAATACGATGTTCTTCTTCTCGTTGGGCGTACTGGGCTTAAGTATTAGCGAGCACATAACGGGGCTTAGCGTCAATGCCACCACGGCTGAAAGGAGCACCGACACCACGATGGTTACGGTGAACTGACGATAGAGCTGTCCCGTGATTCCGCCGAGGAAGCTTACCGGGACAAATACGGCAGCCAGAACCAGAGAGGTAGCGATGATGGGGCTTGTGAGGCTCTTCATCGCCTTCTGTGTGGCTTCGTAGGGCGGCAGATGCTCCTCGTCCATTATGCGTTCGACATTCTCGACCACCACTATGGCGTCGTCCACCACTATACCTATGGCGAGTACAAGACCGAGCAGGGTAAGGATGTTGAGCGAGAAGCCGAATATGAGCATGAAGCCGAATGTTCCGATCAGCGATATGGGCACGGCTATAAGGGGAATAAGCGTGGCTCGCCAGCTTTGCAGCGACAGGAACACGACAAATATAACCAGTGCGAGAGCCTCGAAGAGCGTCTTGTACACTTCATGGATTGACTCGGAAATGTAGGTGGTCATGTCGAAGGGTATTCTGTAGCTCAATCCGTCAGGGAAGTTCTTGCTTATGTCGACCATGGCGGCTTTTACCTTGTCAGCAACCTCCATGGCATTGGCTCCGGGAAGCATGTACACGGCAAGCACAGCGGCGTTTTCGCCGTTTATTCCGCTCTCGGTATTGTAGGACTGCGCTTCAAGCGATATGCGGGCCACATCGCGGAGGCGTATGATCGAACCGTCGGGATTGGCTCTCACCACGATCTCTTCAAACTGGCTCACCGACGAAAGTCGTCCCTGCGTGGTGATGGGGATTGTCACATCAAGTCCTGTAACGGGCTGCTGTCCAAGCACTCCGGCGGCCGACTCGCGGTTCTGGTCCTTAAGCGCCTTTTGCAGGTCGGCAACTGTGATGCCGAGGTTGGCGAGCTTGTCGGGCTGTACCCATATCTGCATTGCATAGTATCGGCTGCCGATGTTGGAAACTCGTCCCACACCGGGAATGCGTCGCAGCAGGTCGACTACGTTGAGTGTCGCGAAGTTACTCAGGTATATCTCATCAAATTTAGGGTCGGTCGAGGTGAGGCACAGCGTAAGCAGCTGGCTTGCGGCCTGTTTCTCGACCGATATGCCGTTTTGCACGACTTCGGTCGGGAGTCGCGATTCGGCGAGCTTTATGCGGTTCTGTATCTCTACGGCGGCAAGGTCGGGATTGGCTGAGATGTCAAATGTCACTGTTGCCGAGAAGCCTCCCGAGTTGGAGCTTGACGACTCCATGTAGAGCATTCCCGGCGTACCGTTGAGTTCCTGTTCGATAGGTGTGGCCACGGCCTGTGACACCGTCAGTGCGCTTGCCCCGGGATATGACGCGCTTATCTTAACCACGGGAGGCGTGATTTGCGGATATTGGTCGATGGGAAGCATTGTCAATCCTATCACTCCTATTATTACAATCAGGATTGACAGAACCATCGAAAAGACAGGTCGGTCAATAAAGAAGCTTACTTTCATAGGCTTTTGTTATTCGGTGGCTGTGGGAAGTGAATCGTTGTTTTTTGTTGCGGCCTGATGTTCGGCGGGAACGGTGCCTACACGCACCTTCATGCCCGGCGACAGCTTGTGATGGCCCTCTGTCACGATGTTTTCGTTGGGAACAACACCGCGTTCTACCACTACATTGTTTTCAAATTCGGGGCCTACCTCGATGAAGCGTTTCTCCACTGTCGAGTCGCGACGCATCACATACACGTAGGCTCCGCCCTTTTCAATCGTCACCGCCTTGCGGGGCACAACGGTGGCGTGCTCGCGTACATCGAGCAGCAGCTTTACTTTGGTGAACTGTCCCGGCAGGATTGCGCGTTCGGGATTGGGCATCTCGGCTCTCACCGAGAATGTTCCGGTGTTGGGATCGACCTGCGGTTCTGCGAAATCCACAAGCCCTTTGTGCAGATACACGGTGTTGTCGGCAAGCGTTATTGTTACGTAGGGCTGCCATGAGCGTGACGCATCCTGTTGGCCAAGGTCAACGTTGCGCTCCTTGCTCTTAAGGTAGTCGAGTGCGGTCATGCTGAAGTCGATAAGCACGGTGTCGCTCTTTACTATGGTTGCGAGAAGCGATTTTCCGCCGGGGCCTACAAGTGTACCTAAGTCGGCGTTACGTTCGCTGATGTGTCCCGACAGTGGCGAGCGCACTGTCGTGTAGCCAAGTTCAAGTTCGGCCTGGGCGAGGTCGGCCTTGCTCATCGACACCGATGCCTTGGCCGTTTCGTAGGCGGCTATTGCATTGTCGAGGTCGAGCTGGCTTGCTGCATTCTGCTCATAGAGCGGTCTTATTCGGTCGAGGTCGCGCTTGGCTTTCTGCTCTTGCGACTCATCCTTTTTCAACTGTGCCCGTGCTTTGTCAACCTTGGCCTTGTACTGGTCCTGGTTGATAATGAACAGCACCTGGTTCTTGTTTACGTATGTGCCTTCCTCAAAGAGCATTCGTTCAAGATAACCTTCGACACGCGCTCTTACTTCTACGAATTGTTGTGCACGCACACGACCCACATATTCTCCGTATATTTCAACATCGTCTTCCTGCGATGGCTCGACAGCCACGACAGGAAGTGTCGTTTCTGTTTTTTTGCAACTCTCAAATGTAAGTGAAAACAAAACGAGCAGCATGATTAAATTGCGCCCGGATGTTATAGGCTTGGTAAATAGCACCATAAAAGACAAGATAAATAGTCCAAAAAATAAAATCCCTCGTAGTTGTCAGGTTCTACAGGCAAAGACTGTGAACCGCCTTGCCTGTAGAATCAGTTTAGGTTGTGGTTTATATGCCGAATACACTCGGAGGCAACACGTAAACGGGTGAGAATGCTGCCCTGATGTATTTTGAAGATGCTGTAACATCCGACATCATAAGGTACTGGCCGTCGCTTGATGCGTTGTCATTCTTGAAGTCCTTCAGTGTTTCAGGATCGAGATAACGCTGCAGAATGCTCAACAGTCCGAGCGGAGTTGAGTCAAGCGAGAATTTTACGCTCATTGACTGGCCCTTGTCCAGGAAGTTCATTGTGATGTAGGGACGGCCGCTTTCTACCGAGAAGCTGTAGGTGCCTTTGGCGTGTATCTTGTCAAGTGAAGAGTTGCGCTCTACTACATAGAAATTATAGTTTGAGCCTTCCTTGGCAAGGAATATGCCGTTTCCTGCGTTGAAGATTGAAATACCGCTCTGGTTGTCCGTTACGACGAATGCAAGATTCATCGGCACTACATTCACTTTTAGTGTCTTGTTGACGGGTGGAGTGACTCCGTTGTCGCTTACGGCGATGGAGGTGCGTCCTACAGCCTTGCCGGTTACCACAAGACCTTTAAGCTGGCTTATGGATGCTTCAAGAAGGTAGGGATTGGCTACCTTTACCGACAGATCGTTGGTTCCGCCCGTAAACGGAATACCCTCGTTTACCCCCACTCTTACCGAGTACTCATCTCCGTAAAATGTGAGAGGAGAATCGTCATCGCTGTTGCATCCTGTAAAAAGCACACAACATGCGAGCAAGGCAAAGTTTAAAATCGATTTAGCAATGTTCATAATGTTGTTATTATTGTAATAAAATTTGAGATGTGAAAAAAAACGGACAAAGTTAATCAAAATCGCTTGCAAAATTGGACTATGTGCCAAATTTAAAGTGATTTAACATAAGTGATGACATTGCAAATTACAATATAATCGATCTGGGAGAGGTGGTGTAAAAGAAGGCGATTTGCCCTTACGGTCAATCGCCTTCCTGATAAGGGTTTATAATGGATATAAATTCATTATTGAGCAAGTGAAACAATAAGGTCTTTCTCGTCTTCGCCCTCGGCGATGAGGATTTTACCTTCACGTGCGAGCCATCCTAAGGCTGCATAAAGCTCTTTGTCTTTCAGCTTGGTTATCTTCTTAATCTGCTTCAAGCCAAGAGCATCAGCTTCATTAAGTGCATTCCATACGGAACCGGCATTTGTGCCAATAGTGTCAATGTTCATTGTTGGGTTATTTTAATGTTAGACATAATGATATTTCTCAATAATAGCTACAAAATTACATATATTTTGCAATTTATAACTCAACTTATTAACAAATTTCACTCATAAAAGTTTTCGATAGTGTAAATATTGCAAATTTGAATATACATGAGTCGAACTATCAATCGCTATGACGCGTTTTTGGTAGCAGTTGGAAATTTTGTTACCTTTGCGACATTATGATTGAACAAACAGAATTTGCTCTTGCTCCGCGGCGTCGCGGAATCCATCTCGTGACGGGCGATATATTGCGTCAGCTCCCGGTCCTGCCCAGGAAAGGATTGTTGAATCTGCTCGTAAAGCACACTTCGGCGGCGCTTGCCCTGAATGAGAACGCCGACCCCGATGTGCGTCACGACTTGAACGAGATTTTCAACAGGCTCGTGCCCGAGAATGCTCCTTATTATCTTCACACTCTTGAAGGCGATGACGACATGCCGGCTCATGCCAAGTCGGTGATGGTGGGAGCGTCACTTACGATTCCCATTACCGACGGGCGGTTGAATCTCGGTACATGGCAGGGCATATACCTGTGTGAGTTTCGCGATTACGGAGGTTCCCGCAAAATTGTCGCTACGGTAATAGGTGAATAGACTTTAATATTTTTATATGGACGGCTTGGTTATAAAGAATACCGGAAGTTGGTATGTGGTTCACGCCGATAACGGCGAGGATGTCAATTGTAAGATAAAGGGGAATTTCCGTCTGAAGGGAATTCGCACTACCAATCCTGTAGCTGTGGGCGACCGTGTGACAATATCGGTCAATCCCGACGGTAACGCTTTCATAACTGCCATACAACCGCGTAAAAACTATATAATAAGGCGTGCAAGCAACCTCTCCAAGGAGTCGCACATAATAGCGGCCAATCTTGATTGTGCCTTTCTTGTCGTTACATTGGCTCATCCGGTTACTTCTACAACATTTATCGACCGTTTCCTTGCTACGGCCGAGGCCTATAGGGTGCCTGCCGTGTTGCTTATAAATAAGGTGGACTTGCTCACCGATGACGAAGATAAGGAGTATTGCGAGGCCGTGGCATCGTTATATCGCACGATAGGATATGATGTATTGGAAATTTCGGCTCTTACCGGTGAAGGCATGACTGAATTGAGAGAGCGTTTGAAGGATAAGATATCGCTGTTTTCGGGAAATTCGGGAGTGGGGAAATCTACGATAATAAATGCGTTGTTGCCCGACCTTGACTTGAGGACAGGTTCTATTTCCGACATGCACGATACGGGTATGCACACCACCACGTTTTCCGAGATGTTTCCGCTCCCTGAAGGGGGATGGATTATCGATACTCCGGGCATAAAGGGATTCGGTACCATTGACTTTGACAAGCATGAGATTGCCCACTTTTTCCCCGAGATATTCAAGATTTCGGCCGATTGCAAGTACGGCAACTGTACTCACACCCACGAGCCGGGATGTGCGGTGCTGAAAGCGCTTGATGATCACTACATTTCGCAGTCGCGTTATGCGTCCTATCTGAGCATTCTCGACGATACCAACCCCGACAAGTATCGCAAGCCGTTCTGATGTCGGAGCTACCCTATAAAAAGATCGATGCGATCATCTCACGACGACCGCACCGCTTGTAAACCTTAAAAATCTAATCCTATGAAAAAACTGATTCAAAAATAATTTATAATTCATTTATATCCAAACCAAAGGTTAACTTTTTATCGTAAATTAACCTTAATAATGTTAATATGGGCCAGAATACGGCAAAATGAGCCATCTAAGCTGTTGCTTTTTTACATTTGTATATAAAAATTCATTATTAAGGGCTGTAATGAAATGTCAAGGCTCAGGCTCTATTTTTCAATAAAAGCATTAACTTTGCGGATATGGCAAAATTTCAAATAAATTATTTAGGATGCGGTTCCGCGACACCCACCTTGCGACATCTGCCGAGTTGTCAGGTGCTGGACTTTCGCGACAATCTGTTTATGATCGATTGTGGCGAGGGGGCTCAGTTGTCGATGCGTCGTCAACGCCTTAAATTCTCGCGGCTGTCCCACATCTTCATCTCGCATCTGCACGGCGACCATTGCCTCGGATTACCCGGCCTTGTGTCGACACTGGCGCTTACCGGGCGTGAGGGAGGCGACATAACGATACATACATTCAAGGAGGGTGTCGAGATTTTCAAGACCATGCTTGACTTTTTCTGTCGTGAAACTCCATTCACGATTCACTATAATGTCATCAATCCGCGAGGCAATGAGGTGATTTTTGAGAATGACTCGCTTGTCGTGAGGTCATTCCCGCTATATCACCGCGTGCCATGCTCGGGATTTGTGTTTGCCGAGAAGCCAAAGCCGCGTCATCTGCGAGGCGACATGGTGCGGTTCTATAATGTGCCGATACGCCAATATCAGGCCATAAAGGGCGGTGCCGACTTCGTTACTGATGACGGCCGTGTGATACCCAATGAGTGGCTCACATTGCCGGCCGATGCTGCGGTAAGTTACGCCTACTGTTCCGACACTGTCTACGATGAGCGCGTAGCGGCTGCGGTGGAAGGTGTCGACACTATCTACCACGAGGCGACATATACCGACGAATATGCCGACAAGGCTCGCACAAGAGGTCACTCTACTGCTGCCGAGGCTGCGCGAATAGCTCGGCTTGCAGGCGCCAACCGCCTTGTGCTCGGACACTTTTCCAAGCGTTACATTGACGAGGCGAAGCATCTTGAAGAGGCCAAAGAGATATTTCCAAACACTATAATTGCTTATGAGGGCATGTCCCTCGATTTATTATGATTGAAAATGATGAGGATCGCCATTTCATGAAAGTGGCTATTGACGAGGCTCGCAGGGCTTACGAGGAGGATGAGGTGCCCATTGGCGCCGTTGTGGTGAGCAAGGGTCGCATAATAGGACGAGGTCACAATCTCACCGAAAAGTTGAACGATGTCACGGCCCATGCCGAGATGCAGGCCATCACGGCTGCCGCCAATTATCTGGGCGGGAAATATCTTGACGACTGCACGCTCTATGTCACGGTCGAACCTTGCATTATGTGTGCCGGAGCGATAGGCTGGAGTCAGCTGAAGCGTATTGTCTACGGTGCCCCCGACACAAAGCGAGGGTTCACCACATTCACGTCACGCACTCCGTTTCACCCTAAGTCGGTGGTCGTTTCGGGAGTCATGGAGGAGGAGTGTGCCGAGATTATGCGCTCGTTTTTCTCGCGTAAGCGCAAATGAATTTTTGCCGTGAATGTTTTTATGCGTAATTTTACGCCTATAAAGTCTTGTTACAATGTTAGGAATAGAGTCTTTGTCTTATAAGGAGAGCTCCGTTAAGTTGATGGAGGCCGCGGGCCGTGAAGTGTTGGTGCTGGATGGTGCCATGGGTACGATGATTCAGCGTTACGGCTTGTCGGAAAATGATTTCAGGGGTGAACGTTACGCCGCTTCCGATGCCCTGTTGAAGGGCTGCAATGACGCGCTTGTGCTGACGCGCCCCGATGTGATTAAGGATATTCACTGCAAATACCTTGAGGCGGGGGCTATGATTATAGAAACCGACTCGTTCAATGCCAATGCCGTGTCGCTTGGCGATTACGGTCTTCAGCATGATGTGACGGCGCTTAATCATGCCGCGGCGAAAATTGCGCGTGAGGCTGCCGATGAATACATGACGCAGCATCCCGGTGCGATGCGTTGGGTGGCCGGAAGCGTAGGCCCAACGAGCAAGTCGCTTACGATGGGGCAGGGTATCGACGACCCCTCGGCCGGCGTTGTCGACTGGGATCTGTTGACCGAAACATATATTGAGCAGATGAAGGCGCTGATTGAAGGAGGTGTCGACGCTCTGCTCATCGAAACTATATATGACGGCCTTAATGCCAAGGCTGCGATATGGGCGGCTCGAAGGGCCATGGAGATTGTAGGAGTGAGAGTGCCTTTGATGCTGTCGGTGACACTTACCGAGTCGGGCCGAACCCTGTCGGGACAGACTCTGGAGGCAATCGTTGCTTCCATGTCATTTGGCGAGCCGATGTCGATTGGACTTAATTGCGGTTTTGGTGCCGATGCCATGATGAAGTATGTCGAGGCTTTGCTGCCCTATCCTTACGCTGTAAGCGTCTATCCCAATGCCGGACTGCCTAATGAGATGGGAGAGTATGACGAAACTCCATCAATGATGGTCGACAAAATGCGTGTCATGCTCCAACGCCGTTGGGTGAATATCGTTGGCGGATGTTGCGGCACCACGCCGCAGCACATTAAGGCGCTCGCCGAGCTGTGCAAGCAATATGCTCCGCGCATCGTCCCCGAGGTTGAACCCGAGATGACACTTGCAGGTCTTGAGCCGTTATGTGTCACCCCTCGGCTTAACTTCGTTAACGTGGGCGAGCGTTGTAACGTTGCCGGCAGCCGCAAGTTCCTGCGATTGATAAAGGAGGGCAACATTGACGAGGCAATCGACATTGCCCGTAACCAGGTCGATGCGGGAGCCCAGATAATCGATATAAACATGGACGATGCCATGCTCGATGCCCGGGCATGTATGACATTGTTCCTTTCACGCATAGGGGTTGAGCCCGATGTGGCACGTGTGCCGGTGATGATTGACTCTTCCGACTGGAACGTAGTCATCGGCGGACTGAAGTGTGTGCAGGGGCGGCCCATTGTAAACTCCATCAGCCTTAAGGAGGGTGAGGATAGCTTTATTAAGAAGGCGCGTGACATAAAGGAGATGGGCGCGGCTGTGGTCGTCATGGCCTTTGACGAGAAAGGTCAGGCCGATACCTTTGAGCGACGCATCGAAGTGTGCGACCGTGCCTACCGACTGCTCACCGGGAAGGTGGGCTTCAAGGGATGTGACATCGTCTTTGACCCCAATGTCCTCGCCGTTGCTACCGGCATCGAGGAGCATGCCGATTACGCTCTCGATTTCATAAGGGCCGTGGAGTGGATAAAGACCAATCTGCCGGGAGCCAAAGTGAGCGGAGGCGTGAGCAACTTGTCATTCTCATTCCGTGGCAACAACAGCGTGCGTGAGGCCATGCACGCACTTTTCCTGTACCACGCCATAGCCAAGGGTATGGACATGGCCATCGTGAACGCGGCAGCCATCATGCCTGTCGACGACATTCCCGATGAGCTTCGTGAGGCTATCGACGATGTGCTGTTGAATCGCAGACACGATGCGACCGAAAGCCTCGTGACTATTGCCGAAAAGATAAAGTCGGGCAACGTGACGGTTGCTGCCGATTCTTCAAGCGAGGAGCAGTCGCTCACGCCCGACAAGCGTGTGGAGCGCATGCTCGTAAAAGGCGTTGTCGACGGAATGGAGCGTAACCTGTCCGATGCAATGACGATGCTCGGCTCGGCCGTGAAGGTGATTGAAGGCCCTCTTATGGCGGGAATGAACAGCGTTGGTGAGATGTTTGGCGCAGGAAAGATGTTCCTGCCGCAAGTGGTCAAGAGCGCCCGTACAATGAAGCAGGCCGTGGCATGGCTCACCCCTTTCATCGAGCGTGAGCGTCGCGGCAAGGAGAGCTCCAAGGCCGGCAAGATGGTGATTGCGACAGTGAAAGGCGATGTTCATGACATAGGCAAGAACATCGTTGGCGTCATCATGAACTGCAACGGCTACGATATCATCGACATGGGCGTTATGGTGCCCGCCGAGGATATTGTTGACAAAGCGATAGCGGAAAATGCCGACTTCATCGGTCTCAGCGGATTGATCACTCCGTCACTTGAGGAGATGTGCAATGTTGCGTGCCTCATGGAGAGCAAGGGAATGAAGATACCGTTGCTTATCGGCGGTGCCACAACATCGGAGCTGCACACTGCCGTGAAGATTGCTCCGTGCTACAGCGGCCCTGTGCTATACACACGTGACGCTGCAATGATGCCGGCTGCCGTCCGTCGACTCGGTGATGAAGCGGAAGTGGCCCGGTTGCGTGACTCTCAGGCTGAGTTGCGTCGAGCACATTCGGGTGGTGCAGGGCTGTTGCCTTTAAGCGTGGCCCGTTCAAGGCGTCCCCGGTTGTCCTATCCTTGCTATTCCGTAGCTCACCCCGGTGTTCATGAGCTGAACATCGACATTGCCGAGGCGCGTGAGTTTATAAATTGGAGAGCTTTCCTCTCGGCTTGGAAGATCGATGCTTCATTGGCATCGGTCATGGATATAAAAGGTTGCGACCATTGTCGCGCACAGTGGCTGGCGTCGGTTCCTACCGATAAGGTCAACAAGGCGGCTGAAGCCATGCAGTTGCTTAAGGAGGCTGGTCGCGTGCTCGACAGGCTTCAGCGTGACATCGTGGGCGGCATCAAGGCGAAGGTGGCATTTGTCGAGGCCGCATCCGATGGTGATGACGACATCCTGTTCAATCATAATGGAGAAACGTTGCGCATAGCTACATTGCGTCAGCAACGACCCTCGGAGCGTGACGGTCACTGCATTGCGTTGTCCGATTACATTGCGCCTGTAGAGAGTGACGGCAAGTTGCGCGACAGCATGGGAATGTTTGCCGTTACGGTGGGGCGTGACATTGAACGCATAATCGAAGGTTACAGGAACGAAGGCGACGACTACCGCGCCATACTCTATCAGACCGTTGCCGACCGACTTGTCGAAGCGGCTACCGAGGTCATGCACCGAAAGGTAAGGGTGGAGTTGTGGGGATACGCTCCCGACGAGTCGCTCAGCGAGCGTCACGTGCTTCAACAGTACTACAAAGGCATACGCCCGGCAATCGGCTATCCGTCACTGCCCGATCAATCGTTGATTTTCCTCACCGACCGCGTGCTCCGATATTCCGATATGGGCATAACATTGACCGAGAGCGGCGCCATGTCGCCTGCCGCCTCTACAACCGGATTGATTATATCGCATCCCGACAGCCGTTACTTCGTCGTGGGCGATGTCGACAATGAGCAGCGTCGCCTCTATGCCGAGCGTAGGGCGATGTCACTCGATGAACTTAAACGTTTCTTGCCTTAGAATGTAACGCGGTCGTCAGCGTGCAAGACGCTCCGACTCGAGAATGGGCAGATTGGATTCGGTGGGAACGTATATTACAGTCTTGTCGTTGAGGTCGTTCTGCTGCCTTACCCAGAGATATTGGATATAGGTAGGGGTGAGGCTGCCGTTTTCTATTCTTATGGCTTCGGCGGCTCCCTTGGCACGCTCTATTTCGGCTTGTGCGTTGAGCTTCTCGGCTTCAAGGTTGGCCTTGGCCTCTTCTATCTTGATTTTGCGGTTCTGCTCGGCTTTTGCAAACTCGGCACGACCCGACATCTCTTGTTGCCATACATTATAATATGGTATGGCTATGAATGCACCCGCTATTACCGCGATTCCCACAATAATGCAGAATGCCATCGAAAGGTATAGTTTGGCTTTGTTCATTGCAATAATGAAATTAGAGGTTTAACAACATCGCAAATATACACAAAATATCGAATTGGCGACGATATTGTCGCACACCGGATATTACTTTTTTGATTGTTTTTTATACTTGCTGTAGGCTTTTGCAAGGCGGGTGTGATAGCCGCGCTTGGCGTAGGAGGGGCCGTTGTAACGTAACGCAAATCCGGCCCAGTTTTTGGCTTTAAGGTATTTGACGAGATTGTTTGACTTCAGGAAGTTGACAAACAGTTCAAGCTGCTCTTTCTCCGATGTCGACATTCGGCGGGCGAAGTCCACGGGCGATTCTGTGCCGCATTTCTTCCAGTTGAATCCTCCTATCTGGAACATGCCCCAGAATGTTCCCTCGATTGCCGCGATGGAATCGATTGAAAGCGCCGACTTCAGGCGCTCGTATTGCGCGGCCTGGTAGGAGCCGTACTTTTTGGCGTTGGGACGGGCGAAGACAACGGCGTTGCTTCTTGAGTATTTGCCGAGCTTTATTCCGTGACGCGCAGCCCACTTCTTGAACATTGTAAGGTCGAAGTTGATTATCGGCTGATTCGGCTTGTAAAATCCCTGATGTGTCTGTCCGGCTTCGATTTCGATTACCGCTTTTATCGATGCTACATCTATTCCGAGTTCGTGGGCGGCTTGCTTGTAGTCGTCATCGGTGAGGCGATGTATTACGGTTGGATCGATGATCTCCACCTCTTCCTTTACTGTTGCGGAATCGCTGCTTTGTGCCTGTACGGTGCTTCGCGCATGGGAGCGTGAGCACGATGTGACAAGTGTGAGAATCAGCAAGGCTCTTGTAAGTGACAAAAAATATTTTTCAAGCATACATTTCATGGGATGATTTTTTAGGGGATAAAACAACGCCACGGGTGTTGATGTTCACGCGTGGCGTTGTCGGTGTGTCGTATGCGTTAGCCGTTCAGTTCGGCTACTTTCTTCAATATGAGTGTAAGCTGATTCCAGAAGCGTTCAACTGCCGGGATGTGCATCTTCTCCGACGGAGAGTGAACACCGCGCAGGGTGGGACCGAACGACACCATGTCGAGATGCGGATACTTGGTGAGGAATAGTCCGCATTCAAGTCCTGCATGGATTGCCTTGATGGCAGGCTTTACACCGTAGAGTTCCTCGTATGCGTCGCTTGCTATCTTCATTATTGTAGAGTCCATGTTGGGAGCCCATCCGGGATATCCGTCACCGTGAGTTACCTTTGCTCCGGCAAGCAGGAAGAGAGCCTCAAGCTGGTTGGCGATGTCCAGTTTGCGTGACTCAACCGAGCTGCGCTGGCTTGTTGTAATGAGGATGGTGGAGTCGGGCTGCATCTTTACCGATGCAAGGTTGGTTGAAGTTTCAACAAGACCTTCGAGGTCGTGGCTCATTGATATGACACCGTGGGGACATGCATAGAGCGCACGTATAAGACGGGTAGTTGTGTCGGAATCGATGGCATATTCAGGCTTGTCGATTGACTTGATTGTGAGCGACATGTTGGGGTCGGTAGCCTTGTATTCGTTCTCTACATCGGCAACGTAGTGGTTGAATGCCACAATGATGTCCTCTTTGCGTGACGAATGCACACCCACGATTGCATGGGCTGCACGCGGAATGGCGTTACGCAGGTTGCCGCCGCTGATTTCGCTAAGCACGATGGGCTTCTCCTTCGAGATGTTGAAGAGGAAACGAGCAAGAAGCTTGTTGGAGTTGGCGCGTCCTTCATGGATGTCGCCTCCCGAGTGACCGCCGCTGAGGTTGGCTATGTCGATGTGGAACCAATGGCAGTCGGCGGGGGCCATCTCACGCTTGTACTCAAATGTGATGGTAGTGTCGATGCCTCCTGCGCAACCGATGAATATCTCACCGTCATCCTCCGAGTCGAGGTTGAGGAGTATCGAGCCGTTCATCATGTTTTCGCCGAGATTGTTGGCTCCGGTCATTCCGGTTTCCTCGTCGACTGTAAACAGTGCCTCGATGGGGCCGTGCTCAAGCGAGTTGTCGGCCATGACAGCAAGAGAGGCGGCCATGCCTATACCGTTGTCGGCTCCGAGTGTGGTTCCGTCGGCGTGCAGCCACTCTCCGTCTATAATAGTGGTGATGGGGTTGTTTTCAAAGTCGAAGTTCTTGTCGTTTGACTCGCACACCATGTCCATGTGACCCTGGAGTATTACTGTGGGGGCGTTTTCGTGTCCCGGAGTTGCGGGCTTGCTCATAACGACATTGCCCACCTTGTCGGTCTTGGCCTGTATATTGTGCTTTTTAGCGAACTCAAGCAGATATTCGCGTATCTTTCCTTCCTTCTTAGAGGGACGGGGAACTTTGGTTATCTCATCGAATATGGACCAGATGAGAGCCGGTTGGAGATCCTTGATTGTCATAATCGAAAAATTTATACTGATGTAGTTAATTATTGGGTATTCAAACCTCGTTGCAATGTGTAAAAATGTTAAAATCTTTACATTTCGCACTCTAAGTTACAAAATAAAATTTAGATATTACCAAAATTCTGATTCCTTTCTTATATTTGCACTGTAAAAACGTAATTACACAGTGAGAATCGTAGTAATATCTGTGATTTTTGTCACTTTGGCTGTTTTGCTCCTCGGCGTCAAGGTGTTTTTTGTCAAAGGTGGCCGGTTTCCTTCCGGTCATGTGCACGACGTCCCGGCGTTGCGCGACAAAAATGTGACATGTGCGTTGCGTGATGAGAAGAAAAAATGATTACTCAACAACAAAAAACATCCTTACAATATTTAAAATGAAGAATTTTGCACTTTGTGCCAAGTCACTAATGCTTATTTTGGCGGTTCTTGCCGTGTCGTGTTCCGATAATGGCTCTGCCGATGCTACAAAAACTGAAACGAAAGTAGAAAGCGCTCCTGCCGTAACTCTCAATATCCGTTACATTGACGGCGATTCGATTGCGGCTCACTACAATCTGGCTAAGGATTTCAAGGAAGCTCAGTTGCGTTCGTTCAGCAAAATCGACAACGCTCAGCGCACTCGCGGTGCTGAACTCCAGAAGCTCGGTTCGTCAATCCAGCAGAAGGTCAACAACAACGGCTATCTCAGCGAGGCAAGCTATAAGGCCGATGTAGAGTCGTTCAACAAGAAGCAGGCCGAGGCCGAAAACTATCTTGCAAGCCTTCAGCGCGAAGCCGAGCAGGAGATGATTCAGCAGCAGGTTCAGCTCAATGACTCGATTGAAGCCTTCATCAAGGATTACAATGCCAAGAAGGGTTACGACGCTATTCTGTTCAAGAATGCCGGCGTATATTTCAATCCTGCTCTCGACATAACCGATGAGGTTATAAAGGGCTTGAACGCACGCTACAACAAGGTAAGCGAAAAGTAAACACTACCGGTGCTGTAGACTATTTGAAGAGCATACGCGGGATCGCCTTTCAATGGCGATCTCGCGCTTTGCTTATTTTAAACTAATGTGACTGCTCGGGCGTTCTATTAAAAAATGGATTGAAAGTGCCCGAAAAGTGGAGCTTTTTAACTATTTTCGCATAACAATTTATTTATTGAGAATCATGGAGAGAATCAAGGTGAAGATAATCAACAGGTCGGGTCTTGAGTTGCCCGCCTACGAAACGCCCTCGTCGGCCGGAATGGATGTTAGAGCATGCTTGAAAGAGCCGGTGACGCTGCAGCCTATGCAGAGGGCGTTGATTCCTACCGGATTGTATATCCAGCTGCCTCACGGTTACGAGTGCCAGATGCGACCTCGTTCGGGACTGGCTCTTAAAAAGGGCATTTCTCTTGTAAATACTCCCGGAACCGTCGATTCGGACTACCGTGGCGAGATAGGCGCGATTGTCATCAATCTTTCCGACGAACCGTTTGTGATTAACGACGGTGAGCGTATATGCCAGATGGTAATAAAGGAGTACACACGCGTGGAGTGGGAGCCGGTTGAACGACTCGACCAGACTACACGCGGAGATGGTGCTTTCGGACACACGGGGATTAACTGATTAGAGTGATTGGGAATATGAAGCTGTCGTTTCGTAAAATAACATTGTCGGTTGCGTTGGCGGCCATTGTCGTGCCGCTGTTTGTGACTGCGGGGAAAAAGGCCGATGTCACGCCTAATTCCGATGAATTGAAAGCCGACTATATATTTATGGAGGCTTTGCGCCAACATGCCATCGACAAGGAGGATGCCTACTATGACCTGTTGTCACGGGCCTATCAACTGGATCCGTCAAACAGCGATGTGGGATTTTTCCTCGGCTATTACACCGTTATGACCTCAGGCGATGATTCAACCATGTTTAAGAATGGTTACGACCTGATGAAGCGACACTTCAACGAGGCTCCGGCCGATTTCTACAGCAATTTTGTATACGGAAGCATAAACGACCGTCTTGGCTCGCGTGACGAGGCACTGAAGGTGTGGACTACACTCGACTCGATATATCCCCACAAGATGGAGATTTCCTATAAGTTGGCCGAGGCTCTTGCCTCTTCGGGCGATTCGTCCAAAATCGCCAGGGCCATAGGTGTGTACGACCGTATAGAGAAGACACAGGGAAAGAACATTCCGCTTACCACAAGCAAAATCAGGGCTTTTCTCTCATCGCAGGACACTGCATCCATCTACAAGGAGGTATATTCATTGCTGAAGTCGGCGCCTCACAGCGTTGAGAACAACGTGTTTGCCGGAAATGTGTTTGCCATGTTCTCCGACAACGATTCGGCATTGACCTATTTCGATAAGGCGTGTGACCTGGATTCCACATCGGGACTTGCCTACTACTCACGTGCCAACTTCTATAAGTCAATAGGCGACAGCGTCAACTACGACAAAGAGGTGTTCCGTGCCTTGAGCCGTGAAAGCCTTGAGCTTGATGCCAAGCTTGAACTCCTCACCGGCTATATCAGGGAGCTGTATGACGACCCCAGCCAGCAGGGACGCATTCAGGAGCTCTTTGCAACACTGCTCGACCAGCATCCCCATGAGGTTGACATTCACGACCTCTACTGCTCCTATCTTATTGCAATCGAGGATTATGCCGGTGCGGCCGAGCAACTTGGCTATGCACTTGACATCGATCCGAGTTCCGAGGATCGTTGGCGCACGCTTTTGAGCCTCTACATGCAGGCCGACGACTATGCAAAGTCGGCTGAGAAGGGTGAAACGGCATTGCGCTACCATCCGTCAAGCGCGATGATACACTTGATGCTCGGAACCGATTACAACCTCATGAAGGAGTATGACAAAGCCCTCTCCAATCTCAACAAGTCCATGGAGCTTACCGATTCGGTCGATTATGAAGCCGTTTCGCAGATTATGTCGTCGATGGGCGATGTGTATTACGCCAAGGGCGACCGTGATTCTGCGTTTGTCTACTATGACAAGGCTATATCCATCGACCCCGACAATCTGCTCGCACTTAATAACTGCGCCTACTACCTTGCCGTCGAAGGTCGTGACCTTGACAAGGCCGAGGAGATGAGCGCGAGAACCATAAAGGAGCGTCCCGACGACGCTACTTCGCTTGACACCTATGCTTGGGTGATGTTCCGCAAGAAGAACTACACCGAGGCGATGGCCTATATCGACAAGGCGATTGCCAACAGTGAGGATCCCTCGGAGGAGCTGTATCACCATGCCGGCGACATATACTTCATGAACGGGGAGCCGCAGAAAGCTCTTGAGTTCTGGGAGAAGGCTCTTGCCCTCGACCCCGATAACGAGTTGCTGCAGCGCAAAGTCAAGCACAAGACCTATTTCTATGAATAATCATCAATTATGAAGCTGTCACATTTCATCACATTATCAATAATATCATTGCTTGTATTCTCGGGTTGTCACTCTTCAAAGCGAAGTCTGAAGCCCGGTGAGCCGTTACCTGAAAATGCCACGTTGACTCAGCGTTATGACGCACTTGTCGACGGTTATGGCAATTGGAGCGATGTCACGGTGCCGGTCAGCTTCGTGTTGTCATCGCCTCAGCGTTTCTCCATATCGGGACGGGCTAAGATGATTCACGACGAGTCGATCGACATATCGCTGCGCATGCTCGGCTTTGAGGTGGGACGCATCTACCTCACCGTCGACTCGGTTCATGTGGTGGTGAAGCCCAAGAAGGTGTATATGTCGGAAAGCCTTGCTGAAGTGTCGCGCGTATTTAAGTTCAGCGTGGGCAATGTGCAGGATTTGATAATGGGGCGTCCGTTTGTTCTCGGCGGTTCCACATTGTCGCGCGATACCCGCAACCTGGTATTGCAGTTCATCGAAGGTGATGCGTGGAGCATAATGCTTGCTCCGTCTTTAGCACCGGCAAGCTACGGTTACCGTGTGTGCGCCGACAATTTCCTTGAATATCTCGTAGCGGGATACAATAACGGTTATTTGACCGCTTCATGCGGATACTCGGCTCCTGTCGATGTCGAGGGTGTGGGCGCCGTGTCGCCCGATGTCGACATCAAGGTTGTCAATCCCAAGCAGAAGATAGAGGCGTCGATTACATGGAAGTGGGATAATGCTCGATGGAATGAGGGTATTGAATCGGAGTGGACGGTGCCTCGCGGATATAAGCGCATCAAGGCGGCCGATGTAATAAATAATGTAGCTCAGGATTAGTCATGAAGCAGTGCTGTAGAATCGGAAGTGTTTTCTTAATGATAATAGTCATGCTTCTCTCGGCGGTCGACATGTCGGCGGCCCGGAAGCGCACACGCAGTGTGTCAAGCGTCAAGCAGGAGCAGAAAGCCAACGCTCAGGCCATAAAGAAGACTTCGCAACAACTCGATGAAAATGCAAAGGCCACATCACGCACGTTGAATGCGCTGAACACTCTTGGGGCCGAGATTCGTCAGCAGAACGACTCGATAGCGTCGATAAATCATCAGATTGATTCTATCGACAGCGCGATGAAACATATAAATGACTCGATCGTCACTCTTGACGGCAAGCTTAATGCTCTACGCGACAGCTATGCGCGTTCGGTGACGCGCATACGAAATTCGCAGCAGGGATCGATGGATAAGCTTGCCTTCATCTTTTCGGCCGAGTCGTTCACTCAGGCTTATAGGCGATTCCGTTATTTGGGCGAATTTTCAAAGTGGCGTAAGCGCCGTAACGATGAGATAAAGGCGGTGCAGGCCCGGCTTGAGAAGCAACGTGACGAGCTCACTCGCCTTCAGGGCGTGAAATCGGGAATGCTTACCCGGATGAATGTCGCCCGAAACGACCTTGAGAAAAAGCAGAATGAAACATCGGCTCTTGTCGCCAAACTGAAGAAGGAGGGTGCATCGCTGAAGAAAGTGCTGCGACAGAAGGAGGCTCAGGCGCGTGCCCTCGATAACGAGCTTGACCGACTGATTGCCGAAGAGCAGCGCCGTCAGGCCGAGGAGGAGAAACGTCGTCAGGCCGAAGAGAAGCGTAAGGAGCAGGAGCGTCTGCTTGCCGAGGAGAATGCCCGCAAGAAGCAACAACAGAAAGAGCAGGAGGCCAAGGCGGCTCCGGCTAAGGCCGAGCAGCCTGAACGCAAGGCTGTCGCCCAACCTAAGCCGGCATCAACCGCAGCGAAGCCTGCAACAAATTACGCCATGGCTGAAACAAGCCGTAAGCTTACCGGAAGTTTCGAGAGCAATAAGGGCCGGCTTCTGTTCCCGGTCAACGGAAAGTATAAGATCGTGCGTCCGTTCGGAAGGCACAAGCATCCCGATTTGCCCCATGTCACTACCGACAACGGCGGCATCGACATAGAGGTGCCGGCAGGAGGAACTGCGCGTGCGGTGTTTGATGGCACTGTTTCGGAAGTGTTCCGTCTTCTCGGTTACAACACCATCGTGATGGTGCGTCACGGCAAATACCTTACCATATATGCCAACCTGAGCAACATCAATGTCAAGAAAGGTGACGCACTGAAGCAGGGACAGACCATAGGTACGATCTATTCCGACCCCGACGATGGAAATCGCTCAATTCTGCACTTCGAGCTGCGTCAGGAGAAGCAGAAACTTAATCCCACGGCTTGGGTTAGATGATTGCGCGTGACGCAGTAACCGGAGTAAGGTCACGGAGGCCGTTGACGGCATCGGTGATGCGTGCGATGACGCTTCTCAGCGGAACGCGTGTCTTGATTTTGCTCTGTTCGGTAGTACGCATCAAGCTTGTGGCCCTTTGGATAGGAGCCGCAGGTGTAGGGCTGTTAGGTATCTACAATTCATTTATAGAACTTATGTCGGCGCTCACGCAATTGAATGTGCGTGACTCATCGGTGCGTGACATTGCCGGGGCCGACGACATTTCGATGCGTCACCGCATCATTGGTGTCGTGAGGCGATGGGCTGCCGTTCTCGGTCTTTTCGGTTCATTGCTCACGCTTGCATTGTCGCCATTGTTGAGCCGCGTTACATTCGGTGATGATGCTCATTCAGGCGGTTTTGTGTGGCTGTCGGTGGTCATGCTCTTCAGCTCGGTCACAGGCGGCGAGTTGGCCATATTGCAAGGCTCGCGCCTGTTGGGGCGGTTGGCCGCAGCGTCACTTGCCGGAGCGGTGGGTGGATTGCTGCTCTCGGTACCGCTGTTCTATTTTCTCGGAATTGATTCAATCGTGCCGTCGATCGGAGTGTATGCGCTGTCGACGCTTGTCGCAGCACTTCTGTTGCGATATAAGGGAGCCGGTGCTGCGAGCGGCGGTGTGACATTGCGTGAAACCGTTGCAAAGGGGTGCAGCTTCATTTGCCTCGGAGCATGGATGACGGTAGCCGCCTTCGTGACATTGTTGTCGCAGTACATCTTCATCGTCTATGTCAATAACCGGGGCGGTGTGGATGATGCCGGATTCTATCAGGCGGGATTCACTCTTGTCAACAAATATATAGGACTGCTGCTTGTGGGTGTTGCCATGGAGTACTATCCTCGGCTTGCGTCACGTGCCGGATCGCTACGTTCACTGGGCGTATATGCCAACCACGAAATCGTCACGTTGTCATGGATTGCGATGCCGTGTGTGTCGATGTTCATCGTGTTTCGCGGATTGATTGTGGAGATGCTTTACTCCTCCGAGTTTGAATCCATATTGCCGTATGTCACATGGGCCATGGCGGGAACCGTGCTGCGCTGCGTGAGCTGGTGCATGGGTTATGTGATGCTTGCCCGAGGTGACGGAAAAGCCTACGTGGTGTGTGAGTCGGTGAGTGCTGTCGTCTACTTGGTGTTGAATACGCTCTTTTATGAAATGTGGGGTATTGAATCCCTCGGGAAAGCCTATTTCCTGTGGTATGCCGTTTATTGCGTGACGGTGATGACGGTGTGTCGTGTCAGATACGGATTGAGATTGCGTTACGCTGCAATGGCGGTGGTGACGGTGTCAATGCTTGTCGTTATGCTGACGATGTTTCTTACCGATGTGTCGCTGCTGCTCGGCCTTGCCGCAGCCGTGACCGGATGTGCCGTTTCTGTCGTTGCGTTACGACGGATGACGGCATAGAAAAAGCGCTGCATCGATTCCGATACAGCGCTTTCTGCTATAGTTAACTTTATGTTATGGCAAATTAATCTTCGCGGTGGTTGTTGTTACGACGGGGACCACGGTCGTTACGCTGCTGGCGATCGCCGTCACGACGAGGGCCGCGCTCGTTGTTGTTGCGGGGTCCGCGGGGTGCGCGCTGAGGCTCTACGTAGCCTTCGGGCTTGGGCTGAAGGGCACGCATCGACAGGCGGTACTTTCCGGTCTTCTTGTCGATTTCGATAAGCTTCACCTCTACGGTGTCACCTTCATGCAGGCCTGAAGCCTCCATGTTTTCAAGGCGTTCCCAGCTTATTTCCGAAATGTGGAGCAGTCCGTCGCGGTTGGGCATGAATTCAACGAATGCACCGAAGTCGAGTATCGAACGTACCTTACCGGTGTAGACCTTGCCCTCCTCGGGAAGCTCAACGATTGCGTTGATCATCTCAAGAGCCTTGTCCATGGCTTCCTTGTTGTTGGCGGCAACTTCGATGTAGCCTTCGTTGTCTATTTCGTCGATTGAAACAGTAGCACCACTTGCTTCCTGGATACCCTGGATAATCTTTCCGCCCGGGCCTATTACGGCACCGATGAGGTCCTTGGGTATTGTCATGGTGACTATGCGCGGTACCTGGGGCTTGTAATCGGCGCGAGGTTCGGCGATTGCTTCCTGGATCTTGTCGAGGATGTGCATGCGGCCTTCGCGAGCCTGAAGAAGAGCCTTCTCAAGAACTTCGTAGGATAGTCCGTCGACCTTGATGTCCATCTGGGTTGCGGTGATACCGTCACGAGTACCTGTTACCTTGAAGTCCATGTCGCCAAGGTGGTCCTCGTCACCGAGAATATCGGAAAGCACGGCATATTTAGCACCGTCGGTGTCGGTTATAAGACCCATTGCAATACCGCTGACGGGCTTCTTCATCTTGACACCGGCATCGAGCAGAGCAAGTGTACCGGCGCAAACGGTGGCCATTGACGACGAGCCGTTTGACTCAAGGATGTCGCTCACGATGCGGCATACATAGGGGAAGTTGTCGGGGAACATTCTCTTCAATGCACGGTGAGCGAGATTGCCGTGACCTACTTCACGACGGCCTACGCCACGCACGGGCTTAGCCTCACCTGTAGAGAAGGGGGGGAAGTTGTAGTGGAGGAGGAAGCGCTCCTTGCCCTGGTTGAGCACATCGTCGAGAATCTTCTCGTCGAGCTTGGTGCCGAGTGTCACGGTAGCGAGAGCCTGTGTTTCACCACGGGTGAACACTGCCGATCCGTGAGGGCCGGGAACGTAGTCGGTTTCAATCCAGATGGGACGGATTTCGGTTGTCTTGCGTCCGTCAAGACGGATGCCTTCGTCGAGGATGCAACGGCGCACAGCCTCGCGCTCAACATCGTGATAGTAACGCTTTACGAGAGGAGCCTTCTCTTCGCGCTCTTCCTCGGGTATTGATTCGATGTATTCATCGCATATCGCATCGAATGAGTCGTTACGCCGGTGCTTGTCGGCGCTGCCTGCCTTGGCAATGGCATAAGCCTTGTCGTAGCACTTTTCTTGAACATCCTTGCGGAGGTCTTCATCGTTGGTTTCGTGGCAATATTCGCGCTTAACGGTCGAGCCTACGGCCTCGGCAAGTTCCATCTGGGCCTTGCACTGAACTTTTATAGCGTCATGAGCTGCCTTGAGGGCTGCAAGAAGGTCGGCTTCTGAAACTTCGTTCATTTCGCCTTCAACCATCATGATGTTATCGTAGGTAGCACCAACCATGAGCTCCATATCGGCCTTTTCAAGCTGCTCGAATGTGGGGTTGATTACAAATTCACCGTCGATGCGTGCAACTCTGACTTCCGAAATAGGACCGTTGAAGGGTATGTCGCTTACTGCAAGGGCTGCCGATGCTGCAAGTCCGGCCAGTGCGTCGGGCATATCAACTCCGTCGGCCGAGAACATGATGATGTTGACAAATGTATCGGCATGATAATTGTCGGGGAAAAGAGGACGGAGTACACGGTCAACAAGACGAGCTGTAAGGATCTCGTAATCGGATGCGCGACCTTCACGCTTCAGGAAGCCGCCGGGGAAACGGCCGTTGGATGAAAATTTCTCTTTGTACTCCACTTGTAGGGGCATGAAGTCGACCCCTTCGCCGGCTTCCTTTGCCGACACTACTGTAGCAAGGAGCATTGTATTGCCCATGCGTAATTCTACCGCTCCATCGGCTTGCTTGGCCAGCTTGCCTGTTTCAAGTGTGATGGTGCGTCCATCACCAAGCTCGATGGTTTTCTTAATTGGTTGTGCCATAAAAATGTTAGTCAGTTTTTCTAATACAAAAAATCGCACAAAGATACTAAAAATAATTTACAAAGCTATCAGGACACACATATATTTATAGGTATTTATAGGAGATGAGTGTTACAATGGCAAAAATGATTGTTTTACAGTCGATTTTTGTTGTAAAATGGATTACTTTTGGTAACTTAGATTTAAATTTTATGACAAGACAGTGATATGATGCATTGGGACAGGCTCATCAATGACAAGCGTTTGGGACTTGAGGATTATCATGACCCCAAGAGCGGTTCGCGCAGTGACTTTCAGCGCGATTTTGACCGGTTGGTCTTCTCGTCGCCGTTCAGGCGCCTGCAGAATAAGACACAGGTGTTTCCCCTGCCGGGAAGCATATTCGTTCACAACCGTTTGACCCACTCCATGGAGGTGGCGTCGGTGGGACGCTCGCTTGCCAACGAGATAAGCCGTGAACTCCGGCTGAAGTATCGCGACGAGCCTTGGTGTGACAAGCTTGAGGCAATGGGTGAGATTGTGTCGGCCGCCTGTCTTGCCCATGACCTTGGAAATCCTCCTTTCGGACATTCGGGCGAGAAGGCCATTTCGACATTTTTCAGCGAAGGGGCCGGAGCGGAGATACGCAACGAACTGACCGAGGCGCAGTGGGCCGACCTTATCAACTTTGAAGGTAACGCCAACTCTTTCAGGTTGCTCACCCACCAGTTCAAGGGCCGGCGCAAGGGCGGCTTTGCCATGACCTATTCGATGCTTGCTTCGGTTGTGAAGTACCCCTATGAGTCGCGTCTGGCCGGAGGCAAGAGCAAATTCGGCTTCTTCTCCACCGAGATTGACACATTCAAGCGCATAGCCGAAGAGCTTGGCCTTGAGATGCGTAACGATGCCGGTTGCGGAGCGGTGAGCTATGCACGGCATCCGCTTGTCTACATCGTGGAGGCGGCCGACGACATCTGCTATCAGGTTATGGACATCGAGGATGCCCACAAGCTGCGTGTGGTAGGCACCGATGAGGTGATCAGGCTGTTTCTCGGATTTTTCGATGAAGAGAAGCGCCGTCACATGATCGATGTGATGGATAAAGTGGAGGATCCCAACGAGAAGATAGGTTACCTTCGCTCATGTGTCATAGGCACTCTTGTAAAGCAGTGTGCCCGCACGTTTGTCGACAATGAACCTGCCATACTTGCCGGCGAATTTGAAGGCTCGTTGCTTGACAACATCGCGCTTCACGAGCGCGAGGGCTACAGGCGTTGCTCGGCGCTTGCCTGGGATAAGATATACAGGGCGAGCGATGTTGTCGATGTGGAACTTGCCGGTAACCGCATCATAACGTTCCTGATGGAGAAGCTCATACATGCCGTGCGTTATCCCGAGCTTAACTACTCGTCGCTCCTGTTGAGCAAGGTGCCCGAGCAGTATGACATAGAGGCTCCTACGCTGTTCGGAAAGATTCAGGCCGTGCTCGACCACATTTCGGGAATGACCGATGTCTACGCTCTCGACCTCTACCGTAAGCTCTACGGCATGAGCCTGCCGGCGGTGTGAAGTAAACAATGTCTCTCCTATTATGGTTAATGATTTAAGATATAGAATGAAATGAAACGTTATGCAATATTGATGTTATGCCTTGTGGCGACTGTGCTGTCGGGACTTGCCGGAGCCTACAAGGTTGATGAGATACCCAACGTGCATGTCGCAAACCGCACGCGTTACGTGAGCAATCCCGATAACGTGCTTTCGCCTGCGGCTGTCGCCACTCTTGACTCCACGCTTTCACGGTTGTGGCGTGACACCTCGTCGGAGGTTGTGGTGGTGGCCGTGAACTCGGTCGACGGCGATCCCGACGAATTTGCTACCGAGCTGTTTACGAAGTGGGGTATAGGCAAGAAGGACAATGACAACGGAATGCTCGTGCTTATAGCCAAGGACGACCGAAAGGCCGTGATACGCACTGGATATGGCATGGAGGGTGTGTTGCCCGACATTCTCGCCGGCCGTATAATACGCAACATAATGGCTCCGCATTTCCGTAACGGCGATTACGATAACGGAACGATAGCCTCGCTCACCGAGATTGCGAGAATCACCTCGACCCCGGGAGCCACCGAGGAGCTGATGTCGAAGTACGGTAATGATGAGGGTGCCGGCGGTAACGGCGGTGCCGATTTGTTCAAGGGATGGCTTGCAATAGGTGCCATACTTGCCGTGGTGCTGTTTGTATGGTTTCTTTACGAGATGTTCAAGACGAGGCGTCTTGACCGATACGAGCGCTATCAGGTGCTCAGCAAGATGAAGATGCCCGCGCTTATACTTGTGTTTGCCGGTCTTGGATTGCCTGCCATATCCTATCTTATATTGTGGCTCACGATGCGCGGATTGAGATTGCGTCACCGTAATTGCCCCAATTGTCACAACAAGATGCATCGTATCGACGAAGCTAACGACAACAAGTACCTCACCCATCAGCAGGACATCGAGGAGCAGATCAATTCGGTCGACTACGATGTGTGGCTGTGTGACCACTGCGGTGAAACCGACATATTGCCCTATATCAACAGTGCGTCAAGCTATACGGTGTGTCCGCGATGCGGTGCGCGCGCCTGCTCGATGCGCAGTCAGCGCATCGTAATACGCCCCACCGAGAGGCGTGAGGGGCAGGGTGTCAAGGAGTACATCTGCCGTAGCTGCGGCAACCGTAACGAGATACCCTACAGCATCCCCAAGGTAGTGGTGCCGCCGGTGGTGATTGTAGGAGGCGGTGGCCGTGGATTCGGCGGTGGCGGCGGAGGCTTCTCCGGCGGTTCGTTTGGCGGCGGTATGACCGGCGGCGGCGGTGCCAGCGGCGGCTGGTGACATTAATCCTGACCTTATACCGAAGCGTCGTTATCCCATGGGTAGCGGCGCTTTGGATTACGTGGAAACCAGCCTTTCCTTACACGCTCCTGCTGCTCGAATATCTCCTTTATCGTCCAGAACGAAGAAAATCCCACCACTCCGAGTATTGTAGAGCCGAGGATGTCGCTTACGATCAGCGACAGAATGGTGCATGCGCAGCCCAATAGCAGAAACCACCACCAGCATGATGTGCCGTAACGGTATTCGCATTTCACTACTACGGGATGGAATAGTCCTATGACCAGGAATGTGCATATTCCTATTACGAGGCCGAGCAGATGATAGTCCTGCAGTGTCGATGTTATATCCATTGTAGGGTTGTTTTTACGGGTTGTATAAATAAGGAGGCATAATGCCTGAGCATCATGCCTCCCGTTATAGGATATGTTATTTTAATCCTTTGATTATTTCTTGCCTGAGAGCTTCTCCTTAAGAGCGGCAAGTTCTTCGAGGTCACCGAGAGTTGTGCGCTCGATGGGAGTGTTAAGGGCGGGCTGCTCTTCCTTCTTGGCCTGACGGCGAGCCTTGCGGGCTTCGTTCTTCTCAGCCTTAGCCTCATCTTCAAATATGCGGCTGTGAGAAAGGAATATGCGCTTGTTGTCCTTGTTGAACTCGATTACCTTGAAGTCGAGCTTCTCGTCAACCTGTGCCTGAGTTCCGTCTTCCTTAACGAGGTGCTTGGGAGTGGCAAAGCCTTCAACTCCGTAGGGAAGTGCTACTACACCGCCCTTGTCCTGCATTTCGATGATGGTTCCGGGGTGGATGCTGCCTACAGTGAACACTGTTTCGAGAACATCCCAGGGATTCTCTTCGAGCTGCTTGTGACCGAGGCTGAGGCGACGGTTGTCCTTGTCGATTTCGAGAACCTGAACATCGATGTCTGAGCCAACCTGAGTGAATTCCGACGGATGCTTGATCTTCTTGGTCCAAGAGAGGTCGCTGATGTGGATAAGACCGTCAACGCCTTCCTCGATTTCAACGAATACGCCGAAGTTGGTGAAGTTACGCACCTTGGCAGTGTGCTTGCTGCCGATAGGATACTTAACCTCGATGTTCTCCCAGGGATCGTTCTTGAGCTGCTTGATGCCGAGTGACATCTTACGCTCTTCGCGGTCGAGTGTGAGGATGACTGCTTCAACCTCGTCGCCAACCTTCATGAAGTCCTGAGCTGAACGGAGGTGCTGTGACCAAGACATTTCCGATACGTGGATAAGACCTTCGACACCGGGGGCGATTTCAACGAATGCGCCGTAGTCGGCCATAACGACAACTTTACCCTTAACCTTGTCACCAACCTTGAGGTCAGCGTCAAGAGCATCCCATGGATGGGGCTGGAGCTGCTTAAGACCGAGGGCGATGCGCTTGCGCTCGTCGTCGAAGTCAAGTATTACTACATCGAGTTCCTGATCGAGTTTAACCACTTCTTCGGGATGGCTTACGCGGCCCCAAGAAAGGTCGGTGATGTGGATAAGACCGTCAACGCCTCCGAGGTCGATGAATACACCGTAAGTGGTGATGTTCTTAACGACACCCTTGAGCACCTGACCTCTTTCGAGCTTGGAGATGATGTCCTTCTTCTGCTGCTCGAGCTCGGCTTCGATAAGAGCCTTGTGAGAAACGACAACATTCTTGAATTCCTGGTTGATCTTTACAACCTTGAATTCCATAGTCTTACCAACGAAGATATCGTAATCGCGGATGGGCTTTACATCAATCTGTGAACCGGGGAGGAAGGCTTCGATGCCGAATACATCGACAATCATACCACCCTTGGTGCGGCACTTGATGTAACCCTTGATAATTTCGTCATTTTCGAGAGCCTGATTTACGCGCTCCCATGAGCGTGACATGCGGGCTTTGCGGTGAGAGAGGATGAGCTGACCCTTTTTGTCCTCCTGGTTTTCGATGAAAACCTCAACTACATCGCCAACCTTGATGTCGGGATTGTAGCGGAATTCATTGACGGGGATGATACCGTCGCTTTTGTAGCCGATGTTAACCACCGCTTCGCGCTTGTTGAGGGCGATGATGGTACCTTCGATTACCTCTTTGTCTTTAACGGTGTTAAGCGACTCATCGTAGGTCTTGGTGAGTTCTTCGCGGCTCTTGCCACCGTTGTTTTCGCCGTTTTCGTAGGCGTCCCAATCGAAATCTTCGATTGGCGAATTCTTTAATTCTTCGTTCATTTAATGGGTTAATAAATAAGTTAATTAATTCTGGCGCATGATTAACACGATGTAAGCGTGCGCACATTGCTGCAAAGATACAACTTAATTTTCACTCCTACAATTAAATGTGGAGATATGTGAAAATTTTTTATTTGCATTTCATCTTCAAGTCGAAAAACATGACACGGCTCCTCAGGACATCGTCTTCAGATATTCCGAAAGCCTCTTTCTCGCTCTGTTCTGACTTATATAGTGGTTTAAATCCATTCTTTAGATAATAATGGATAGTTGAATCAGTGTTGTAGGCATCCACAATCATATACCGACAAGCCGCCTTGTTATTCTCATCCACAAACCAGTATTTGAGGGCATTCATAAGTTGAGTGCCCGTATTCAATCCTTGTCCCTGAAATGCTTTGTTCACACCAAGGCGGCCAATCAATACCGCAGGATAACTGCGGTGCCGTTTGGGCTGAGGTATCTTGCGTTGTAGAGCATTCCGGGATGGATTATCGAGGGTATAGGTCTTTATGCCGTCGTAGGAGAGAGTTGCAATCGCCACAATTTCACGCTGATTCTCTCGATTTATCCAACAATATGTTTTGCCGAGGAGTTCTTCCTCGTAGAGAAAAACATCGTGACTGAAAAAATCGTCAAGGTCGTCATCGCCACATAAAAAAAGGGTCACAGTAATCTGCAACCTCTTTGGTATAAGGCACCATGAAGGTGTTATCTACGAAACTATATTCTGCCATTGTCAGCCTTTGCGGGGAGGGAATATAATGTCCTTGGCGCTATTCAACATGGTATAAAGTACCTTACGCTGTGATTCTGAGAGTTTTGGCGTGGGCAATTTGCCATTGCGCTCCGCTTCCTCGGTGAAGATTCGTGCATCTTCGCCCCAAAGTTCGGGGGATGTTTTAATTGTCATTGCCATAGTTTTATCTCCTTGTTTATGATTCAAGTACAAAGATATAACAAAATTCTCACATAATCAGCTTAATAGACAGGCAAAAACATCAAATGTAAAAATCTGATATACTATGTTGTCTGAGTATTTAGTCTGTGACCATCAAATTCCCGGAAGTGGCTGGCGACGGTGTCGTAGACCGGCGTGTCGATGCCGAGGCGACGGGCAAGGTCGATGAAGTCAAAGAGCTGTCCCTTGATTTCGCTTTCGTGACATGCTTTCAGGTCTTTTTGCAGCGAGGCGGTGCTTTCGGGGTTGAGGCTGTCGATCACTTCGAGATGATGCTCCACGAGGTCGCATCCGAAGTCGATTCCAAGCTTGCTTCCCATCAATGCGCTCTCACGCGACAGGCCGATGAATGTGTCACGCTCCTTTCCGGGATGCTGTATCGGGCCCATGGGTATGTCGTAATAGGCTCCGGTGAGCGCCATTGCCGAGATAAACGACCATTTGATAAAGGTGTCACGGTCGATGTTGTCACTTAGCGTCACCTTTATTCCTGCACGGCGCAGGTCGCTGTTGATTCGGTCGAGAATTTCGGGCGCAACCGAGTGTCCTTCGGGAACGCCGTAGACGATGTGGAATATGTCGCCCATCTGGGTTATTTCGCCGATGCCCGACTTGAAGCCCACGATGTAGATGCATCCGTCGAGCACGTTGGCGTCGGGCGACAGAGCGGCAATGCGCGGCCCCGTGCCGTAGACATTGAGCAGCGGTATCACTACCGTTTCGGGCGATGAGGCGCGGCTTATTACCGGCGCTATGCTGTCGATGGAGTAGCCCTTGACGGTTACGAATATCACATCGGCTTTGTCGTTGTACTCCTCGGCGCTGAATGCCTTTATGGGAATTGCGTGTTCGCCCTTCAGCGAGGAGTGGAATATTAGTCCGCGCTTTTTTATCGATTCAAGTGCTTCACCTCGTGCTATGCAGCTGACATCGCACCCCGATAGTGCAAGAAAAGCGGCAATGCTGCCGCCTACTCCTCCTGTACCTATTACAAGATATTTCATTGTTATTTAAATGCTTTGGCAATGCTTTGGGCAATGTCGGCCATGTCCTTGGGGTCGAGCGAGAGCTTCTCCTTGAAGAAGTTCATGTCGCTCTCCTTGTTGATGGGCACAAGGTGTATGTGGGCGTGAGGAACCTCAAGTCCCATTACGGCCACGCCTATGCGCTTGCAAGGGAGGGCTGATTTCATTGCAGCGGCAACGCGTTTGGCAAAGAGCTGTAACGATTCATACTCGTCGTCGGCGAGGTCAAACAGGTAGTCAACCTCCTTCTTGGGGATGACCAGGGTGTGACCGGGAGCTACGGGTGAAATGTCGAGAAAAGCGTAGTGCTTGTCATCCTCGGCAACTTTGTAGGAGGGTATTTCGCCTGCTACGATGCGTGAGAATATCGATGCCATAATCTGTTAGAATGATATTTCAACAATTTCAAACTTCATCAATCCCGAGGGTACGCGTATTTCAACCACTTCGCCTATCTTGTGGCCGAGAAGACCCTGTGCGATGGGAGTGCTTGACGCTATTTTCTTCTCCTTGAGATTGGCTTCGCTGTCGGCTACGATTGTGTATTCGACAACCATGCCGTTGGCGATATTCTTGATTTTTACTTTATTCAGAATTTGAACCACTTCATTGTTCAGCTTGCTGTCGTCGATGATGCGAGCGTTGGCAACGAGATCCTTGAGCTGTGAAATTTTCATTTCAAGCATTCCCTGAGCCTCCTTGGCTGCATCGTACTCGGCATTTTCTGACAAGTCGCCTTTGTCGCGAGCCTCGGCTATAGCACGTGATATTTCGGGTCGCTTAACTGTTTCAAGATAAGCGATTTCATCCATTTTCTTTTTGTATCCTTCACGAGTCATGTAGGTGATGGCCATGGTAAAAACAATTTTAGAGTTGAGTAAAAAATTAAAGAATCTCAACCGTTAGGCGAGACCCTTATAGATAAATTCTTGTGTAATGTTTACTTTGCAAAGATAGTGATTATTTTGATAGGGGGCAAGTGCGGTGTGATTTTAAACATTTTTTAAGAGAGTGACGGAAATATGCTATGCGGTGTATGCCGCGACCTCCAAGTGCTGTGTAGAGATAGCATGCGTATCGCTCGATTTTCTCAAACGGGCCGTTGGCGAAGTCGAGTATCTCAACCAGCAATCGTCGTCCCTCGGGCGATTTGGCGCGGGTGAGGTTGCCGGCGAGGACAATGCCTTTCAGGTCGAGCATCTTCAGGTCGCGCAACGGCATGTTGCCCGAGAGCTTTTCATTGCATATCAGGAACGACTTCATCAGCTCCTTGTCCCTCTTTGAATAGCTGTCGGTGGTGATTGAGTCGGGTTGCTGATACACATCCACTGCAGGCTCTCGGTCGATTCGTTTTACTTTGGGATTCTCCACGATGAGCCTTAGGCCGAGCTCGTAGTCGGTCCACACGGTTGCATCTTCGTTCCAGCCTCCGGCTTTGCGCAGCAGTGATGTCCGCAAGGCGTAACGTTGTGTCGATAGGATGCTGTAGAATATGTGCTGAAACAGCAGGTCGGAGTCGGCAAAGGGAAGTGTGCGAGTGCTACCGTTAATAGTGTGGAGCCTCACGTCACGCCCTACGATATCGAGTGTAGGGTCGGCTGCAAACTCCGTCATTATATCCTCGACATGGTGAGGTGACATTGTGTCGTCGGAGTCGAAAAACATTATGTAGGGCGTGACAGCCTCCCTAAGACCGAGATTGCGGGCTTTTGAAACTCCCTTTTCGTGCATGTCGAGCAGCGTTATGTCGAAGTCGGATGCTTTGTGACGGCTCATCCAGCGCGAGGCTATGTCACGGCTATTGTCGGTTGAGCCGTTATCGACAATGATGACGCTTAATGGACGCGCTGTCTGGCCCGATATCGAGTCGAGTGTGCGCTGTAACGTTGCCTCACGATTTAGTACGGGAACAACGATTGTCATCCTTGATTCACTGTTCATGGCGATGTGTCAGTCCGTTTAGTTTTACACTTGCCTTCCATAGGATGACATTTCGGCTCAACAGCTTGATTAAGTTTGTTTTGACGGTGGATGTCACCTCATGCTCTTTCATCAATGCGATTATTGCATCCATCAGCGGTCGGTCGAGGCTGTTGAATGACAATGTTGCCATGTAGCGAAGTCTTTCGTCGATGAATGGACGAAGGAGGGAGCGGTCGATTGCGTAACGGTCGGCCAGCTTTAATGTCAGCTTGAATATGCCGAGTTGATAGTCAAGCTGCTTCTTGAATCCAAGCGGATTGGAGAGTGACCTGTGGCCAACGCTGTAGTTGAGCGTGACATCGGGCAGGTAGCCGATTTTTCCTGAGGCTGCGAGTGCGGTCATTATCTGCAGGTCCTCGCAAGGATAGGATTTGTCGCGGAAAAGATGCGGCTCGGTCATGAGAGCGTTACGTATAGTATCGGCGCGATACATTGCCGTGGCGAGATGAATCACGGGAGGGTGAGTGTGACATAACAGCGGGATGAGCAGCGAGCGACCGTCGGCTATGGGGTTATGGTAACGGGCGTTGGCGTTATCGGCATCGGCCGGCGTTACGTTGCCGGTAGCGTGGTCCAGGCGGTTCCACGCCGTATGCACCAGTGTGACATCGGGGTCGGCGGCAAGTATGTCACGATGTTTTTGCAGCTTGTGACGGTCAATCCAGTAGTCGTCGCCGGGACAGTCGGCTATGTATTTACCGCGACACTCCATGATGCAGTCGAAGTAGTTGTCGATGACGCCCTTGTTGACGGTATTGTGCAGCAGCCTGATTTTGTCGGGATGTGCGGCGGCATATCGGCGGCAGATGTCAAGAGTGTCGTCGGTCGAGCAATCTTCGCCTATAACGATTTCATAGTCGAAGTCACACTCCTGAGCAAGTATTGAGTCGAGAGTGCGGGCTATCGTTCCGGCCTGGTTGTATGTGACCGTTATTACTGATACTTCGGGACGCATTGTCATGGCAGTAGTTGTGATATTTCGGATGCAAAACTGTCACGCAGTTGCTGCGAGTTGAAACTGTTGCGCCAACGTTCACGCGCATTGACGCGCAACTTTCCTGCAGCTTCGCGGTCGCTGATGAATCGGTTGATAGCCGTGAGAAATTCGTTGTCGTCGGGGTCGTGCGACAACAATACCCCCGTCGAGGAGTCGACTATTTCGGGAATGGCCCCTGATGACGCGGCTATTACGGGAACGCCGTGTGACATGGCTTCGCAGATGCTTACTGGCACTCCGCCTTCAGTTTCGCTCATGAGCATGAACCAGTCGACACGGTTGTCGTGATAGAACTGATGCACGTTTTCATTGTCGATGCGGTCGCTTTCTATTGTCACGTTAAGATTGGCGGGACATTGGTGCGTCACTTCGTTGAGCAGTGAGGCGAGTTTGTCGCCGGTGCCGATGTGCATCCAACGGAAATTCATGTCGGGACGACTGAGAGCGAGTGTGCGTATAAGCCTGTAGTTCAGGTGTACACGCTTTTCAGCTGCGATTCGGCTGCATGAGAAGAAGGTAATGTCGTTGCCGTTGCCTGCCGGGGTGGGCGAGTCGGTCAGTATGGCAGGCGATCCAAGGCGTGACATGGCTATCTTGGCCGAATGTGACGGATGCCGTTCAATGAGGTATCGGCGTGCGGTGTCGCTTGCACAATATACCTTGAGCAGGCGTGACATTGTGAAGTCACGCAACTTTGCCGACCGGTAGGTGACGCGGAAGTCATAGAGGTCAACACCGTGTACACGGGTGATGATGTTAAGCGGAAGCTTGTTGCAAAGTAACGCAAGCGCCGATGTGATGTGGTCAAACCAAAAGGTGTAGAACAGCGTGTTGTCGGGTCGCAGGGCATGGCGCTTCATAAGCCGCTTTATGCAGCCGGCAAAACACACTGCATTTATGTTGAAGCTTACTCCCGAAGCGAGTTGGTTGATATTACTGTAGGTCGACAGGTCGGATAACGTGAGTGACATGACCTTCGGGTTAAGCAGATGTGACGCTTTGAGCAGCCGGTGACGGGAGTAGGGCAGGCGTGACATGCTGTCGTCGACAGTGATGCCGTGAAGCGCCTCCGCATAATTGCAAATAGTCCCGGACGCACGTTCCGGGTCTATTATGATGTTGTCAAATTTACTTCTAAGAGCGTCAAGCTCGGGCATGATGAAAGAACTCTCGGTCGGCGTCCAATAGGGGAAAGAGGATGTGAAAATGACGAGGTTCTTTGTCATCGAAGCTTGTTACAGATAGGGCGCAACAGCCGAGTCGAGCTTGGTTATGTCGTCGACGCGTTCTACAAGCTCGCCGTTGGCGATGATGTAGGTTGTGGGGAGAGTGCTTACGTTGTAGTTAAGCAATATCTGCGAGCCTGTCGACGGGGGATTGTAGACGGTGATCCAAGGGAGGTTACGTGCCGATTGCTTCCACTGGAACTCGTCGTTGTCAACGGCTACCTGATATATTTCAAGACCCTGGTTGTGACGCTTTTCATACACCTTTGCGAGGTCGAGGTTGAAGGCGGGTGAGCCTTCGGCGCTGTAGATGGTGAAGTTGAGCACTACCACTTTGTTGTTCTTTGTCACCTCCTCAAGATTGTGGGGCTTTCCCTTGTTGTCGGTCAGGGTTATGTCAAAGAGCTTAATCTCGTTGACAAGCATTGTGTCGATGCCGGCCGGGCTGACAAGCTGGCGGTTGGCGAGGAACACCTGACGGAGATAGCGGGTGCGCGGGTCGTTGGGACGGAACTGGTCGAAAGCGTTGGCCACGGCTCCCACTATGCGGTTGTCGCGAGGATTGGCGGGGTCAAAGAGATACTGTCCGTTGACTTTCTTGCAGATGATGTAATAGGACACAATTCCTGCGGGATCGCCGAGAAGCATTCCGGCAAGCTCACGCTTAAGTACTGAGTCATTGGCTACCGATGTCTTGCCGTTGACCGACGCCGAATTGCGGATGCGGTTGTCGACGGCCATAAGCATCTCGGCGGCGGTGGAGCCTGACAGCTCGTAGTCGGAGTCAAAAGCGTCGGCAGTCGAGGTGATGTTGACGGTTTCCACGCTGTCGATGGGGAAGTATATGCTTTTGCCGTCGAGTACGAGGCGGAAGATGTCGGGATAGCCGATCGGGTCGTGAGAATATTTGAAATTTCCGCTTTTGTCGGTGGTGATTGAGTCGAGAGTGTACCAACGACCGTTGTCGGAAGCCTGCAATATCATTGTCTTTGAATCGGCTCCTTCGATTGAGCCGTTTACATTCCATTTCAAGCCTGAATCGCAACCGGCGGCCATGGCCGTGAGTATTGCGACAAGGGCAATCGAAAGTAGTTTGTTCATCGGTGAGTTATTGTTTGTTTAGTAATTTAATGCAAAGGTAATGTTTTTGGATTAAATACCAAGAGCCTTTTCCAATCGCTTTATTGCCGTTGTGGCATTTTTGAGAGCAATGTCGTAGTGGCGGTTCATCTCGTCCACGTTGGGGTCCTGTTCGGGCAGGCCTCTCACGGCAATGAAGTCGGCCTCTACATTTTGTCCGTCGCTGTCGACACCAAATCCCACTTTCATGCTTTCGGAATAGTCTTTCATTGCGTCATGGTTGCGGAACTTGGATATGGCGGCAATGCTTTCGCTCCATCTCTTGGCTATAGCGATGAAATCATGCAATGTCATGGTTTCAAGCTTCTTGCTGTAACACTTGCTCAGATTGTTGACTACGAAGCTCCACTTCATGGCCTCGTAGTTGTCATACAACATTTTAAGCCTTTCAACAATGCCTTCAAGCGAGTTAATCGTGCCGTTCACGATGTCGTCGATGATGAATCCCACCTTTTTACGCGGAACAATCAATCCGGCAAGGTCGATCCACTGGTCAAGTCCCGAGTATTCGGGCTTCAGCTGCTGCTCAACGGGAACGGCTGAGTCGAAATCGAGCGACAACAGCTTGTTTACCACCGATTCACCCATGAAGTAGTCGGCGGCGAGGGCATATAGTTCGCGACCTCGGCGCAGTGCGTGATACTCAATCGTAAAATTTCGGGTAAGCGGATATTCGGGGTCTGCCTCACAACGGTCGAGAGTGTTTATGGCCTGATATACGCGCCATGTTATGAGCGGGTTGAGTGCGTCGTAGTTTATCAGGTCGAGCCGCTCGATGTCACTGCTTCGGCGGTCGCGCTTACCCCATTTAAGGATGTCGCGTATGGTGCCCGATGTCTTCAGGTTGGCGGCCGGAATCAACAGGCTTTTGCCTTTGCGCTCCATGAGATAGGAGTAGGGAAGCTCCGTTGTGTCGGGATGGGAGGTGTGGCTGCCCGCCACGAGGGTGAAGGGGCCTATGTGGGCCGGCCAGGTGATGTAGGCGTTACTTGCGGTTTTGCATCCGCGCTCCATAATGCCGTGATGCACCGGTCCGAGCTTATATAGGTGATTGCTTTCATTGGTTCCCGAACCTGCGTTGAAGAACGAGAACATTCCGCCTATAAGCAGGGTCGATTTGTGCATCGACACGGTGTGTGGGCCGGCGAATACAGCGCATGCCTCGCCACATTCACATGCGCAGTTGGCAAAGAATAGCGAATCATGGGCTATGAATCCGTTGGCGAGCGACGAGGCTTGTCCCACAAATACGCGCTCAATGGTGGAGCCGCTGTCGACTCTTGCCTGTGACGCCATTATGAAGTGCGACGCTATCACGTTGTCGCCCACCTTGCAGTCACGGCCTACCGTGCCGTCGACAAGGCGTGTGGCTCCTTCGATGCAGGCGCCGGTGCGCACTATAGTGTCGGCTATCGTTCCGCATCCCGCTATTGTTACATTGCTTTCGATAAGGCCGGTGGCACATCGCTGTCGATCGGAATACTCCTTCGCAAATGCCTTGATGCGGGTAGTGAATGCCTCGTTGTGGCGGTACATGACCGTCAGGTAGGCTATCTGGGAGGTGAGGCTCTCATATATATATAGACTGCGTGCACCGGTTTCGCTCATCACATTCACTTCGCATCCGTTGCCAAACGATGACGCTCCGGTGGCAAACATAGCATTCACATTGGCGATGTAGCAGTTGTCGCCTATACGGTAATTGGCAATGGCTTCTCCAATTTTGCTTATGTGTACATTGTCGCCTATCTCACAATTATGGATTGTCGCGTCGTATATTCCGCTCCTTACCGGAACACCGTTGCGCACAAACAGATCCCGGGTGTTGCCCAACTTGACATTTCCCGAGAAATTCACCCTGATATAGCATGACGGATTGAATCCGTCCTTTACACTTACGGTGTTCCAATTAGTGGCAGTGCATCCCGAAGCTTCAAGCTGTGCTATTTCATATTCAAGAAGATTGCGATATTCCATTATCGATAATCAATGGTTTGACATAAAACGTGGTCGTTTACTTATAGGTCGACGGCTCGCTGTAGCCCGGGTCGTCGCCTTCGTCGTATTTCTGGAAGAGGAAGTCGTTGTAGGGGAAGCGCGTTATGTGCACCTCCTTGGCTTTCTCGTAAATCTTGTTTTTCAGTTCATCGATGTTGATTTGCTCCTTGGCCGAGATGAACACGCATTCGTCGTTCATTTTGGCCATCCATGTAGCTTTCAGTTCGTCGAGCGAGATGTTTTCGCGAGTGCGCGGGGTGAGGTCGTCGTCATCCTTTGGCTTGTAGGTGAATGCATCGATTTTGTTGAACACCACAATCATCTTCTTGTCGCTGTCCTTGCCGCATATCTCGGCGAGTGTCTTGTTCACGATGTCGATCTGCTCCTCAAATTGCGGATGGCTTATGTCGACTACATGGACGAGTATGTCGGCGTCACGCACCTCGTCGAGGGTCGACTTGAAGGAGTTGACAAGATGGGTGGGAAGCTTGCGGATGAATCCTACGGTGTCGGTGAGCAGGAAGGGGAGATTGTCGATGATGACCTTGCGCACGGTGGTGTCGAGAGTGGCAAAAAGCTTGTTCTCTGCAAATACATCGCTCTTGCTGAGCAGGTTCATCAATGTCGACTTGCCCACGTTGGTATAGCCTACCAATGCTATGCGGGTAAGTTTTCCGCGATTCTTGCGCTGTATCGACTTCTGCTTGTCGATGCTTTCAAGCTCGGCTTTCAGGCGTGATATTTTGTCGAGGATTATACGGCGGTCGGTTTCTATCTGCGTTTCACCGGGGCCTCTCATGCCGATACCTCCGCGCTGGCGTTCGAGGTGAGTCCACATTCGGGTGAGTCGGGGCAGCAGATACTGGTATTGCGCGAGTTCGACCTGGGTCTTTGCGTTGGCGGTTTGTGCGCGTTTTGCAAATATGTCGAGAATCAAGCTCGTGCGGTCGAGAATCTTCACCTGAAGCTCGCGCTCGAGGTTGGCGACCTGCTTGGTGGTGAGGTCGTCGTCGAATATCACGAGTCCTATTTCGTTTTCGTCGACATATTGCTTTATCTCGTCAAGCTTTCCCTTTCCCACATAGGTGCGCGGGTTGGGGTAATCGAGTCGCTGCAGGAATGTCTTTTCGGTGATCGCTCCCGCCGTGTCGGCGAGAAAAGCGAGTTCGTCGAGATACTCCTTGGCCTTAGCCTCATTCTGCTGAGGGGTTATGAGGCCCACGAGTACGGTCTTTTCAGAAGTTTCGGTGCTTATTATGTTCTCTTTCATGCTTAATCTTGTTTTTAGGCAACCTCGTTTTGCCGTTGTCAGTCACCGAGGAGTTTTTTGTACTCGTCGGGTGAATTTATGACTTTCAATCCTTCGTGATAGATGGGGTTGAGGTCGTTGGCAATCCGGTAATAGGAGCCGTTTTCGTATATGTCACGAGCAATGAGTGCTTTCAGCACAGTGCGCATGTAGTTTTCGCTCTGTTTATATTGCTCTTCATTATATTCAACATCGGTTTTCTTGCCCTGTTCAATGAGGCCGTTCATTATTTCGGATGTCACCTCAAATCGTTCGGCAAAATCCTTCTCGGTGGGATACTCGGCTTTTAGCTGCTGGCGGTGAGTGTCGACATAGCCCAATACATACTGGTAGAGCGCACCCTTTGCGAGGATGTCACGATAGTAGGGGGTGTACCATGTGGTGTCGAGAGGAGAGAAGCGGTCAGGCATGATTCCACCACCGCCATATACGACACGCTTGTTGCGCAATGTGGTGTAACGGAGCGAGTCGGGGAAGTGTATCGAATCGGAGTGCATCAGTTCGCCGGCATCGTATCGGTGCTTGATGTCCTCGATGTAGTCGTCGATGTCGCCCTTCACGTAGGGCTTCTGGATGCATCGACCCGACGGAGTGTAGTAGCGTGACACCGTGAGGCGAATCATCGAGCCGTCGGGGAATGGGAAGGGACGCTGTACGAGGCCCTTGCCGAATGTGCGTCGGCCTACGACTACCGCACGGTCGTGATCCTGCAGCGCACCGGCGAGAATCTCGCTTGCCGATGCCGAATACTGGTTGACGAGCACTACGATGCGGCCATCGAGGAAGTCGCCGTTACGCTCGGCCACGTAGGTGTAGCTCGGAGTGCGCGGAGCCTCGGTGTAAACTATAAGATCGCCCTTTTTCAGGAATTGCGCGGCCAGCTCCTGGGCTGCATTAAGATAACCGCCTCCATTGTCCTGAAGGTCGATGATGAGATTCTTCATGCCCTGCTTGCGCAAGTCGTTCATGGCTTTGCGGAACTCCTCGGGAGTTTCGGCGGCAAAGCGTGATATGCGTATGTAGCCGGTGGTGGGGTCGGCCATGTAGGCGGCATCGACGCTGTAGATGGGAATGTCGTCGCGCGTTATGTTGAAGTAGATGAGCTCGGGCACGCCGGTACGTTTCACAGCAACGTTGACCACGGTGCCCTTGGGGCCGCGCAAGCGTCGCATGACATCGTTGTTTTTCATCTTCACTCCTGCTATGAGTGTGTCGTTGACCTCGATTATGCGGTCGCCGGGCAACAGGCCGACACGCTCCGACGGGCCGCCGGCCACGGTCTGTATCACATACAGGGTGTCGGTTGCCATGTTAAACTGTATTCCCACGCCGCTGAAGTTGCCGTTGAGGGGCTCGTTCAACTCGCGTGTTTCCTCGGGTGTCGAGTAGGCCGAGTGGGGGTCGAGTGTGTTGAGCATTGCACGGATTGCTTCGTCGACAAGCGTGTCGGCATCCACTTTGTCAACATAGTAGTTGTTGATTATCCCTTGGGCATATTGCAGCTTTCGCTCGGGTGTCAGTTCAAATTTCTGTTGTGCCTTGATGCCTGACGAGGCGAGGATGAGTGCTGAAACGAATAGTAGCAGGTATTTCATAAATGTATTTCTTATTGTCTTAGTTGGTCGGAGTCGGGGACAAACTGGCTTATGTCGTAGCCGTAGCGGTCGAGGTCGCGCACCATTGTGGAGCTTACGTATTGCAGTTCGGGCAGGGTGTAGAGCAGTACTGTTTCCACTCCCGAAATCTGTCGGTTGGCATAGGCGAGGTTGCGCTCATACTCGTAGTCGGCAACCGTTCTCACTCCTCGCAGAATGAATTGCGCTCCGCAGTCACGCGCCACGTCGGCTGTGAGCCTGTCGTAGCTTATCACTTCCACGCGCGGCTCGTCGGCCATTACTTTTTCGATGTGACGCACGCGAGCTTCGGTGGGCCGATAGCAACGCTTGGCGTCGTTGATTCCTACTGCGATTATGATCTTGTCAAACAGTGTGAGTCCACGTTCGACTATCGATTTGTGGCCTATAGTAAACGGGTCGAAAGTTCCCGGATATATGGCTATTCGTTCAAGATATTTGGGAGTCATCTTCAACTACGAGATTGTCAATAATAAAGTTTTGTCGTTCAACAGTGTTCTTACCCATGTAAAACTCAAGGAGCTCAGCCACCGCATCCTCTTTGCGGAGCGTCACGCGGTCGAGTCGCATGTCGGGACCGATGAATCCGCGGAATTCCTCGGGCGAGATTTCACCAAGGCCCTTGAATCGTGTTATCTCGGCATTTGCCCCAAGCTTGTTGATGGCTGTAACACGCTCTTCATCAGTATAACAATAATACGTGTCATCGGTTGATTCCTTGCCTGACTTTTTTGACTGGCGGGTGCCTGCGCGGCGGGTGGTCTTCTTGTTGCGTACACGGAACAAGGGGGTCTGCAGCACGTAGACATGGCCTTTCTTTATCAGGTCGGGGAAGAATTGCAGGATGTAGGTGAGCAGCAACAGGCGTATGTGCATTCCGTCGACATCGGCATCGGTGGCTATGATTACTTTGTTGTAACGCAGGTCGTCGATGCTGTCCTCGATGTTCAAGGCTGCGCGAAGAAGCGCAAACTCATCGTTCTTGTAGACATCGACAAGCGGCATTCCATAGGTGTTGAGCGGCTTGCCTCGGAGCGAGAACACGGCCTGGGTTTCAACATCGCGTATCTTGGTGATTGAACCGGCAGCCGAGTCACCCTCGGTGATGAATATCGATGAGGCTTCCTTCTTGTCCTCGTCGCCTTTGGGGTCGCTCAGGTGCACGCGACAGTCGAGAAGCTTCTTGTTGTGGATCGCTATTTTCTTGGCTTTTTCCCTCACGGCCTTGGTGACGCCGGCCATTGCCTTGCGCTCCTTCTCGTTTTCGAGAATCTTCTTCTGCAGAATGTCGGCGGTGTCGAGGTTGATGTGGAGGTAGTTGTCGAGCTCTTTCTTGATGAAGTCGCCGATGAACTTTGCCACCGTAGGCCCTTCGGGTCCCATGTCACGCGAGCCGAGCTTGGTTTTGGTCTGTGATTCAAATACCGGCTCCTCGACTTTAATCGATATAGCGGCGACGATGCCGTTGCGAATGTCGGAGTACTCAAAGTTTTTGCCGAAGTACTCCTTGATGGTGCGTGACACAGCCTCGCGGAAAGCCGACAGGTGGGTTCCGCCCTGAGTCGTGTGCTGTCCGTTGACAAATGAGTAGTACTCTTCACCTATCTGCTTGGTGTGGGTTATCACCGCCTCGATGTCGTTGCCTTTAAGGTGTATTATGGGGTATAGCGGCTCGGTGGTGAGGTTCTCTTTCAGTAGGTCGAGCAATCCGTTGCGCGAGAAGTAACGCTTGCCGTTGAGATATATCGAAAGTCCGGTGTTGAGGAATGTGTAGTTCTTTACCAGGGGGACAACATACTCTTCACGGTAACGGTAGTCGCGGAATATTGAGTTGTCGGGGGTGAAGCGCACGAAAGTTCCGTTGGGTTCGTCGCTCGGCATTATGCCCGAGTCGCTGACTATTTCACCGCAGGAGTATTCGATGGCTATCGACTTGCCGTCGCGCACGCTCTTGATGTAGAAGTCGGTCGACAGGGCGTTTACCGCCTTGATGCCGACACCGTTAAGTCCTACCGACTTCTTGAACGCCTTGGAGTCATACTTTGCTCCGGTGTTCATTTTCGATGACACATCGACCACCTTGTCGAGGGGAATGCCTCGTCCGTAGTCACGCACCCCCACCGTGTATTCACTGACTTCGATGTCGATTTGCTTGCCAAATCCCATCATGTATTCATCGATGGCATTGTCGAGCACTTCTTTAAGAAGCACGTAGATGCCGTCGTCGTTTTGCGAGCCGTCGCCGAGTTTTCCGATGTACATTCCCGGTCGCAGGCGTATGTGCTCCTTCCAGTCGAGAGTCTTGATGTCGTCGCCGGAATAGCTTGTTTCAACGGTTTCGCGCTTTTCTTCAGGTAATATGGTTAGTTCCTCTTCAGTCATATCAGTGATTGGTGGCAAGATGTTAATTGTTGTCGGTCAACTTGCAAAGTTACAAAAAACATGGCAAAAGTCATGCAAAACAATCGTGAATAATTATGTCGTAGTTTTTATGTCATGATTTAGAGCCGGCTCTTATCATTGCAAAGTCACCCTGAGCGATAGGTGTAAAAATAAACCGGCTCCGCGGAATCAACTGCGGAGCCGGCTATGTCATAAGGATTGCGGTCTATTAGAGAGCTTTGTCCTTGCTGCCGAGAACGGCTTCGATTTTGTGCTTGTAGAGCTTCTCCATGTTGTCGCGAGCCGGGCCGAGGTACTTGCGGGGGTCAAATTCTTCGGGGTGCTCGAAGAGAGTCTTGCGAACAGCTGCAGTCATAGCAAGACGGCTGTCGGAGTCGATGTTGATCTTGCAAACAGCGCTCTTTGAAGCCTTGCGGAGCTCTTCTTCGGGGATACCGATTGCATCGGGAAGCTTGCCGCCATACTTGTTGATGGTGTCAACCTCATCCTGGGGAACTGATGAAGATCCGTGAAGAACGATGGGGAATCCGGGGAGCTTCTCCATAACGGCGTCGAGCACGTCAAATGCCAAGGGCGGGGGAACGAGCTTGCCGTCGGCGTTGCGGGTGCACTGCTCGGGCTTGAACTTGTAGGCACCGTGTGAAGTACCGATTGAGATAGCGAGGCTGTCGCAACCTGTGCGGGTAGCGAAGTCGATAACTTCTTCGGGGTCGGTGTAGGTGTGGTGGTCAGATGATACCTCATCTTCAACACCGGCAAGTACGCCGAGCTCGCCTTCTACAGTTACATCATATTGGTGAGCGTAGTCAACTACCTTCTTGGTGAGGGCGACATTTTCCTCGTAGGGGAGGTGAGAACCGTCAATCATCACTGACGAGAAGCCGTGTTCGATACAGTCCTTGCAGAGCTCGAAGCTGTCACCGTGGTCGAGGTGAAGCACGATTTGGGGATGTTCCCAACCGAGGGTCTTGGCGTATTCAACAGCGCCTTGTGCCATGTAACGAAGAAGAATGGGGTTGGCGTAGTTGCGAGCACCCTTTGATACCTGAAGGATTACAGGTGACTTATCTTCGGCAGCAGCCTTGATGATAGCCTGAAGCTGCTCCATGTTGTTGAAGTTGAAAGCGGGTACTGCGTAGCCACCCTTGATAGCCTTAGCAAACATCTCACGGGTGTTGACCAAGCCAAGATCTTTGTAACTTACCATTGTTTTGTTGATATTTAAGTGAATAAATTAAAAGTTCGGTTATGTTGCGCCCTTTCATGGGCATTTTACATCTGCAAAGATAAGCATAATCGCTCCATGTCGCAAAAAAATTCAGACAAAAAACGTGTAAACTTTCTATAATTGAGCATGTCACACGCTTGACGCTATGAAACGTAAAAGCGGAACCGCCTGTTGACGATTCCGCTTTTGTATTCCGGTAATATGTGCAGTTTATTATTCTCCGGGAACGATTGCTTCGCTGGGGCAAACTTCAGCGCAGCTGCCGCATTCGATGCAAGTGTCGGGATCGATGTGGTAGATGTCACCTTCAGAGATTGCTTCAACGGGGCAAACGGGAAGACAAGTTCCGCAAGCTACACATTTATCAGTGATTACGTAAGCCATGATAATTAAAATTTTAGATTATTATACGAATTAGTTTATTGCTTTACGTTGCAAAGTTAAATGTTTTATTCTAATTACGGCTATTATTGTATGAAAAATTTGTCAATAATTTCCAACTGCCTCATTCCTTGTAGTTTTTGATGCCTTTTTCAAGGAACATGGTGAATTTGGGGATGTTTTCGTCGTAGGAGAACGGGCCTGAAATCAACTCTCCGTCATCGTTGAGGATAACGTAGTAGGGCTGTGCATTGGCGTTGAATTTATAACGTTGCAGATAGCTCCAACGATCGCCGTAGGTGTCGAGGCGCACTTTCTTTCCGTTCTCTTCAACGTAGACGGGTTCGGGCAGGCTCTTTTTCTCGTCGACCATCAGCTTTATCACCACGAAGTTGTTTTCGATCATGGCGTGTACATTGGTGTCGTCGAGCACCTTGCCTTCCATCTTGCGGCAATTCACGCAGCCGTAGCCCGAGAAGTCGATAAGCACGGGCTTGCCCTCCTTGCGGGCGGCGGCCATGCCCTCGTCGTAGTCGTCATATTCGGTGAATCCGCCTCCGTAGAGGTTGAAGTCCTGGGTGTAGAGTGGCGGCACGAATGCGCTGACGCCCTTCAGGGGTGCGCCCCAAAGTCCGGGCACGAGGTAGACGCTGAACGACAGCGATGCCATGGCGAGGAAGAATCGCACGGTGCCTATGCTTGAGTTGGCGGGGCCGTAGTGTGAGAAGTTGAACTTGCCGAGGAGATACATTCCGAGCAGCGCGAAGATTACAATCCACAGGGCGAGGAATGTTTCACGGTCGAGGATGTGCCATCCGTAGGCGAGGTCGGCTACCGAGAGGAACTTGAGCGAAAGGGCAAGTTCGATGAAGCCGAGCACCACCTTGACGGTGTTCATCCATCCTCCCGAACGGGGTGCGCTCTGGAGCAGTGACGGGAACATTGCAAACAGGCAGAAGGGTATTGCCAGTGCGAGCGAGAAGCCGAACATGCCTACGGCCGGGCCGAGCTTGTCGCCTGTGCTTGCGGCCTCCACGAGCAGTGTGCCGATGATGGGGCCTGTGCAGGAGAATGACACCAGAGTGAGGGTGAACGCCATGAAGAATATGCTCAGCAGGCCGGTTGTGCGCTCGGCCGAGCTGTCCATCTTGTTGGCCCACGAAGCGGGGAGTTTTATGTCGAATGCTCCGAAGAACGATATTGCAAACACTACGAGCAGCAGGAAGAAGATGATGTTGCAGGTGGCGCTTGTCGAGAGCGCGTTGAGCGAGCTTGCGCCGAATATGGCAGTTATGAGCAGGCCGAGCAGCAGGTAGATGACGATGATTGAGAGTCCGTAGACAAATGCGTCGGTTACCGAGCGGGCTCTTGATTTGCCCTTCTTGAGGAAGAAGCTTACCGTGAGGGGAATCATGGGCCATACACAGGGGGTGAGCAGGGCCACGAATCCGCCGATGAAGCATGCGAAGAATATGTACCAAAGCGATGTCGACGAATAGTCGTCGTGGGTGTCGGAGTCGCTGTAGGTGACGGGCGCCCACAGGCGGTCGGCATCGACTTCGGGTTTCACCTCGTCGTCGGCGATTACCTCGTCAAGAGTGGCGGTTTCTATGGTGTCGGGTGCAGCTTTTTCCTCAACCGCGGGCTGTGCGGCGGGGAGCTTGGCTGTTCCGCTCAATATCACAGTTTCCTTTGTGGGCGGGATGCAGTTTTCATTGTTGCAGGCCGAGTAGCGTATCGTTGCCTCGATTGCAAATTTGGCCGCTGTGGCGGTGAAGGGCTGGCGCAGGACTACGCTTTCGGTCCACCAGCTCAGGTTGGCGCCAAACAGTTCGTCAAATTCGGTGTGAACCGCTTTGTCGGCCTTGAAGTCGCCGTCGAGCTTCACGCCGTCGAGCTTGTCCCACTGTATTGACAGCGGGGTGGGGCCTATGTCGGGGTCGACGTCGTGGGAGTACATGTGCCAGCCGGAGTTGATTTTAGCCGACAGCACAATCGTGCCGTGAACGCCGTCGGTCATTTCAATTGACGAGGTCCACTTTACGGGATTGACTATTTGTGCCGATGCACTGAGTATGGAAAAGTAGATTAAAGTGATGAAAAACGCTATCTTACGCTTCATGTTTATTGGTTTTATTTTATTTTGATGCAAAGATACTGAAAATATTTTGATGGAATTCGATTTTTATGCTATATTTGCTTTCTGAACCGAAAGCACGTTATGCTGTATTATGGCTCCATTATTTTCAATCATAACCGTCACTTACAATGCCGCTTCTACGTTGCCTGCCACTCTCGAAAGTGTAGCGGGACAATCGTGCAAGCTGTTTGAGTATATAATAATGGACGGAGTGTCCAAGGACAAGACTCTCAAGCTGGCCATTGATGCAGGAATACCTCAGGCTCGCATCTACTCAAGTCCCGACAAGGGCATATATGATGCGATGAATAAGGCAATGGCAGTGGCGCGGGGAGATTATCTGATATTTCTCAATGCGGGCGATGCTTTTCACTCGTCCGATACGCTTGAGAAGCTCGCTTCGGCGATAATGGACAACGACTATCCCGGAATCGTCTACGGGCAGACTGACCTTGTCGATTCGGAGCGTCGGTTCATAGCTCCGCGTCATCTCACGGCGCCTGATGAGTTGACGCTGCAGAGTTTTGCTACGGGAATGGTTGTGTGTCATCAGGCATTTGTAGTGTTGCGAAAGCTTGCTCAGGACTATGACCTGAAATACAGGTTCTCGTCAGATTACGAGTGGTGCATAAGGTGCCTTCAGCGCTCGCGGCGCAATGTCTACGTGCCTGCGGTGATAATAGATTATCTGAGCGAGGGAGTCACCACGGCCAATCGCAAGGCTTCGCTCATGGAGCGATTCAGGATAATGTGCTATTACTACGGCTTCTTCCCCACGCTGATGAGGCACTTCGCTTTCCTGCCCCGATTCCTGAAGCAGCGTAAAGTAGAGGCTCGCGGCAAGGCGCTGACATGTGCCGATTAGTTGAAATTACATTAATAATTTAATTATGAGATATTACGTTGTAGAAAATGAAAAGCCCGTCGGACCCTATGAGGTTGACCAGCTTGTTGCTCGCGGGTTGAAGGGAGATGACCTTGTGTGGTGTGACGGAATGGCCGACTGGAAGCGCGCCGACAGCATCGAGGAGATTCGTTGCGCTCTCGGCGGAGCCATGCCTCCGGTACCTCCTGTTGATTATAGCTCGGCATGCCAGGCTGAGGGCTCGATGCCTCCCGTGCCTCCGTGCGAACCCCAATATCAGCAGCCCTACCAGCAGCCTCAGTATGCAGCCGGCGACAATCCCATGTCGATGGGCGTTCCTCCCAAGAACTGGCTCGTGGAGTCGATTCTGTGTACGCTCTGCTGCTGTCTGCCCTTCGGTATCGTGGGTATCGTGAAGGCCTCCAATGTCAACAGCCTTTGGAATGCCGGCCGTTACGATGAGGCCTATAAGGCTTCGGCCGATGCCAAGAAGTGGACTTTGATAGGTGTCGGAGTGGGCTTGGCTGTAAACATCATCTACACGATTGTCATGTTTGCAACCGGATTTATAAACAATCTGCAATGATAGTAAACACCACCTTTTACGTGGAGCCCGCTCTCAAATCGGAATTTGAAGGGTGGGCTCGCGATTGTTATGTGGCTGCTGCCGTCAAGTCGACGGGCTATGTGTCGTCGATGGTTATGCGACTGCTTGTCGAGATTGAGGCCGGTGCGGGTTATGCCGTTCAGCTTCGGTTTGCCGACGATGATGCGGCACGGCATTGGGACAACGCTGTCGCTCCCGAGCTTCTTTCCGCTGCCGCCAAGCGATGGGGCGAGCGCATGGTTCATTTCACCACATTCATGGAGGAACTTGTGTGACGATGCAGCGTAACGAATCACTTGCCGAGTGGGACCGTATTATAATAGGTATAGACCCTGGCACCAATGTTATGGGCTACGGAATCCTCGGCGTCAAGGGCTCCAAGCCGGCCATGATAGCGATGGGTGTCATAAAGCTTAACAAGTTTGACAGTCACTATCTGAGGCTTGGCCACATATTCAACCGTGTCACGGGCATAATCGAGCAGTATCTCCCCGACGAGATGGCAATCGAGGCCCCTTTCTTCGGCAAAAACGTTCAGTCGATGCTCAAGCTTGGCCGCGCCCAGGGTGTGGCCATGGCCGCCGCGATAAGCCGCGACATATCCATAACCGAGTATGAGCCGCGAAAAATCAAGATGGCCATAACCGGCAACGGTGCCGCCGCCAAGGAGCAGGTGCAGGATATGCTGAGGCGCATCCTCAACATCCCTGCCGAGAACCTGCTTCCCGAGCTCGATGCCACCGATGCGCTCGGAGCCGCATTGTGCCACTTCTATGAGTCGGGAAAGCCCGAGATTGCACGCGGCCCTCGCTCGTGGAAGGAATTTATTGCGAAAAATCCTGATAGAGTGCATTGAAGGTGTTGCATTATTGAAAAATAAGTAGTAACTTTGTGCGCTATTTTTCCGCGCAGGCCCGGAATAAAGAAGCCAATCATGCATGATTGCTCGCCTGACGGAGTTAACCTGTAATATTTTTTATAAACAGATGTACGCTATTGTAGAAATTCAAGGACAGCAGTTTAAGGCCGAAGCCGGTAAGTTCTTGTATGTTCACTATCTCGGCGAGGACAAGAAGCAGGGCGACTCAGTAGAGTTTGACCGCGTTCTCCTCTGCGAAGCCGACGGTAACGTTAAAGTTGGTGCTCCTACCGTTGAAGGAGCAAAGGTTGTTTGCGAAGTGGCTGAGCCTCTCGTAAAGGGTGACAAGGTACTTGTCTTCAAGAAGAAAAGACGCAAAGGCTATCGCCGTCTTAACGGACATCGCCAGTACTTCACCAAGATTGTGATTAAAGAATTAGTAGCTTAACCCATTAAAATCTTAAAGAAATGGCACATAAAAAAGGTGTAGGTAGTTCTAAGAACGGACGTGAGTCGGAAAGCAAACGACTCGGCGTTAAGATTTTTGGCGGTCAGCACGCTAAGGCAGGTAACATCATCAAGCGTCAGCGCGGTACTGTTCATCACCCCGGTCTTAATGTGGGTATGGGTAAGGACCACACAATCTATGCGCTTGTTGACGGTGTTGTTCTCTTCACCGAGGGTAAGAATGGACGCCAGTTCATCAACGTAACTCCCGACGAAAAGGCATAAATCCTGTCGGCTAATCAGCAAAGACGAATATCGGTGCGGCTTCGGTCAACGAAGCTGCACCGTTTTCTTTTATAGACTTTTGAGTATGTTCATGTAGCCGTCGCTTGCATGGCCGCCTCTTTCCTTTTAGATAATAAACGAAACCGCGGATTGGCTTATGACCAATCCGCGGCTACTGATAAATTTACACTGTGCAATCAACGGGATTGCATATTTTTATATTTCGGCGTTTTCGTCGATGTAAGGATCGGTTTCCAGTTCATGCTTCTCGGCGTAGGTTTCCTTGATGAAGAATACACACACGGCTCCTACTATAAGCAGTACGCCTGCAAGCACTATCATGTTGAGCTGATGCTGACCGCCAAGTAGTCCGAACACGGCACCTCCGAGGGCTGCGGCTACAATCTGGGGTATGGTTATCGTGCCGTTGAACAGGCCGAGATATGCACCCATGTGCTTGCCCGAGATGGAGTTGGTGAGGATGGTGAAAGGCATTGCGAGCATTGCGGCCCAGGCTGTTCCCACGAGGAAGTAGCTGATGAAGAGCATCCATTTGTCATGTAAGCAGAGGGTTGAGATGAATCCTATGCCACCGATTACGAGGCTGAGGCAGTAGGCAAAGCGGCGATTTTTGAAGCTGGGAAGTATGGCGGCCCAAACTACCGAACCGATTGCCTGGACTGCAAACAGGATTCCGTTCCAGTTGGCAGCCTCCTGGTAGTTGGCTACCTTGGTGCCCTGCGAAGCGTCCCAGCCGAAAGCCTGCTCGGCTACACCGCCGGTGTTGTAGGTCCACATATACATGAATGCGGCCCAGCAGAAGAATTGTACAAGACCCACTGTCCAGAACACCTTGGGAGCTTTTACAAGCAGCTGCAGGAAGTTGCTCTTTTCATTGTCCTGCTCCTTGGTGATGCCGTGGTAGGCTGCATACTCCTTGGGAGGCATCTCCTTCACCTTGCAGAAGGTGTAGATGACGCAGGCTATGAGGATGGCCGCGCCGAGATAGAATGAGTAGGTCACTGAGTCGGGCACCTGATTGCCTTCGGCAGTGTTGCTTATGCCTATCCATGCCAGCACGAAGGGGAACACGAAGCCTACAACCGAGCCTGCGTTACACAGGAAGCTCTGTATGGAGTAGGCGAGGCCCTTCTGCTTCTCGTTGACCATGTCTCCTACGAGCATCTTGAACGGCTGCATGGATATGTTGATCGACAGGTCGAGGAACATCAATGCGAATGCTCCGAAGATGAGTGCGCCGGCCACGGCGAAGTGGAAGCTTCCGGCATTGGGAAGCAGTGCCATGACGATTACGGCGAGTATTGCTCCAAACAAGAGGTAGGGAAGACGGCGACCGAAACGGTTCCATGTGCGGTCGCTGAGTGTGCCCACGATGGGCTGAATTATCAAGCCTGCCAAAGGCGGCAGAATCCAAAAGTAACTTAGTTCATGAGGGTCGGCTCCAAGAGTGGCGAATATTCGCGATATGTTTGCGCTTTGCAACGCGTAGGCTATCTGTACGCCGAAAAACCCGAAGCTTAAATTCCATAATTTCCAAAATCCGAGGTCTGGTTTCGTTTTTGCTTCCATGAGTAATAAAAATGGTGATAAAAAGTAGAAATAATAATTAGAGACACAATCTAAAAAGACTCGTAGAAATAACGAAATCGCCTCATGCGTTTGGTCGCGGATGAGCGATGACGCATCAGTTGAACGTGGAATTTACAAGTATCTTTAGAATAACTTTACAAAGATAACATAATTTTGGCTGTTGTCGGAGCCTTTTATATTTAAAAACACATTTATAAATGTTTTTTAAACAAGAATTTGCCGGAATATGCACTTTTGCCTAATTTCGTGTGTGAAATTTTAATTTATCATGGTCGAACTCACCAACAATCTTCGCAAACTTGTTGCATCGCTTGACAACGCCCGGGCGCGTCGCGACAACGGACTGTTTGTGGCTGAAGGCACTAAATGCGTGCTCGACACGCTGCACAATTTTTCATGTCGTTATCTATTTGCCACATCGGCATGGATTGAGCGTCATCATGCCGAAATCGGCGCCGTGGAGCCGGTGACGGTGAAGCGTGCCGACATGGAGCGCATGAGTCACCTCTCCACTCCGCCCGAGGTGATGGCCGTCTACGACATCCCGAGCAATGAGCTGGACGAGTCGGAGTTCAGGCACAATCTCACGATAGTGCTTGACCGCGTTCAGGATCCGGGCAATCTCGGCACCATAATGCGCATCGCCGATTGGTTTGGCATTCGCCAGATTGTATGCAGCCACGACACTGTCGATGTCTACAATCCCAAGGTGGTACAGGCTACCATGGGGGCCATTTCAAGGGTGAAGGTGTGCTATGAGTCGATTGTCGATCTGCTTGGACGGATTGACGGTGTGCCGGTGTTTGGCACTTTCCTTGACGGTGACGACATCTACAGCTCCGAGCTGTCGGGTTGCGGCATGATAGTGTTCGGCAACGAAGGCCAGGGCATATCGCCCGATGTCGAGCGACTTGTTTCGTCGAGGCTCACCATTCCGTCGTTCCCTCCCGGAGCGGTGACAAGTGAGTCGCTTAACGTGGGAATGGCTGCGGCTGTGACCGTAGCCGAGTTCCGTCGTCGTATTTATTGATTTTTTATTGTTAAGGAGTATGGCTAATAAGGTAAAGTCTATGTGGTATTGCAGTAACTGCGGCAACGAGTCGCCCAAGTGGATAGGCCGATGCCCCGGTTGCGGCGAGTGGAACACCATGATAGAGGAGCGGGTGAATGTCAAGGGTAGCAAGAGCGCGACATTTGAGCGTGACAACAAGGCTGTTCCCCTGCCAATATCGCAGATAGAAACACGGCAGGAAACGCGGCTACACATGCCCAGCGAGGAGCTCAACAGGGTGCTTGGCGGCGGTCTTGTGGCAGGTTCGATAGTGCTTATCGGCGGTGAGCCGGGCATAGGCAAGTCGACGCTTGTATTGCAGAACATTCTGTCGATACGCGGCAAGCGCATCCTTTACGTGTCGGGCGAGGAGAGTGCGAGTCAGCTTAAGATGAGAGCCGACCGCATAGGGCGGCTCAGCGACAACTGCTACATTGTGTGTGACACATCGCTTGAAAACATTCTCGGTCACATCAAGCAGGTAGAACCTGAATTGGTGGTGGTCGATTCTATACAGACTATTGCTTCCGATGTCATCGAGTCGTCGGCGGGCAGTGTGAGTCAGGTAAGGGAGTGTGCCGCTCAGCTGCTGCGTTACGCCAAGTCTTCGGGCACGCCGGTGATTCTTATAGGACATATAAATAAGGAGGGCTCCATTGCGGGGCCCAAGGTGTTGGAGCACATTGTCGATGCCGTGCTTCAGTTTGAGGGCGACCGTCACTACATGTACCGTATATTGCGATCGATAAAAAATCGTTTCGGCTCGACTTCGGAGCTTGGCATATATGAGATGGTGCAGCGCGGATTGCGCGAGGTGTCCAATCCTTCGGAGCTGCTCCTGTCGCAGTCATCTGACGACGGCGAACTTTCGGGCATGGCCATCGGCGTTACGCTTGAGGGTGTCAGGCCGTTTCTCATCGAGGCCCAGGCACTGGTGTCGACAGCCGCCTACGGAACTCCTCAGCGCTCGGTTACGGGATTTGATTCAAAGCGCATGAACATGCTGCTTGCGGTGTTGGAAAAGAGGGTGGGGTTCAAGCTTGCCCAAAAGGATGTGTTTCTCAATATCGCGGGAGGACTCAAGGTCAACGATCCGGCTCTCGACTTGAGCGTTATATGCGCGATTCTGTCGTCCAATGTCGACATGGCCGTGCCGCGCGATGTGTGCATGTCGGGTGAGGTGGGCCTTTCAGGAGAAATCCGCCCCATCACTCGCATAGAACAGCGAGTGCTTGAGGCGGAAAAGTTGGGTTTCAGCACAATTCTTGTGCCTAAGAACAATATGAAAGGCTTCGACACTTCCCGACTTAAAATTAAGATAGTCGAGGTTGCTAAAGTCGAGGAGGCCTTTCGCGCTCTATTTGCATAAATAAAAAAGCTGCTATTTTGCTGCGTCGGCTATTTCGTCGACTTTGTCTTCGACCGATTCCTTTACGCGGCCGATGCGCTCGCGTGCGTCACCGTATAGGTCTCGCAAGGTGCGGTTAACCTCTCGGCGTATCTTGCGTCCGCGTGAGGTTGTGCGTGAATACCGCTCAGCGTAAATACCGGTCAAGGCGCCGAGAATGAGGCCTGTGAAAAATAGATGACAATTCTTCATAATAAATTATATTTTAATGTTAAAACATGGATTGGCGTCACTTGTTTATGCTTCGGTTGACGAGCGACGCAATCCATAGCACCACAATGGCGCCTACGGTCGAGGTGATGAGGCTTCCTATAATGCTGTCGGTATGTATGCCGAACAGTCCGAACAGCCATCCGCCAAGTACACCGCCTGCAATACCGAGCAGCAGATTCAGAATCCATCCGAAGCCGCCGCCTCGCATCAGCTTGCCGGCAAGAGCTCCGGCAACGATGCCGATAAGTATAAACCAGATAAAATTCATAGTCGGGTATAGTTGTTGTTTAATTATTTACCATATAAACCCCCGGGCTGTGAAAATGTTTGGCCCTGTCCGACCGGTTTTAACATCTATTAGATTGTCATGTGCACATAAAAAGAGATCGCCCGAGAGCGGAATTGCTCCCCCGAGGGCGATCTCTGCAAGCTGTGAGTCGGGTTTTATGCGTTGTCGCTGCGGGTGACTTGTGTGCGTCACCTCACAACGGGTTTAGCGGTTTTCGTGCTCGTAACGAAGGGTGAGTGAGGGCTGGTCGCACACTTCAGCCGGACCGAAGTACTGGATGGGGCCGGGGTAGATGAAGTCGGTGTTGATTGCCCAAGTGTCACGCTGAGCGGCATACTTGAGGAAGGGTGCTCCGTCAAGTCTTACGAGAGCCTTCTGTATAACGGGCTTCATGGCACCGTGACGGCGCTCCATGTTCATCATCATGGTGATGGGTATACCGCCTGTTGTCCACTGTACCGAGGGCTTGGTGAGTCCGCGCACGCTCGACATGTAACCGGTGACTCCTGCGTTGATGAGGCAAGCGGCGTTGAATCCGAGTGCGTAGCAGTAGTCGGCGTCGAAGTTTGAAGGATCGGCGCAACGGCCTTCATATCCGAAGAAGTGGAACATCGAAGCGAATTTGCCTACGTAACGTCCTTCGGCCTTCATCTCGTTCAGGCGACGGCCTACCATTTCGCCGAGCAGCTTCTCGGTTTCGATGAGCGATACCTGTACGTTGCCGTGGGGGTCGCGGTCGAGGCAGAGCTGACGGGCAACGCCTTCGGGAAGTGAGTTGAATATAGATGCGTTTTCGCTTGACAGACGGTCAACAATCCAGCTGAGCTGATTCTGACGGTCGATCTTGGCAAACTCTTCGGCGTTGTCGGCGAGGAGGTCGTTGAGTTCGGCGATAAGAGCCTTCATTGCGGGGATGAACTCGATAAGACCTTCGGGTATGAGGACACTACCGAAGTTGTTGCCGTTGGCGGCACGTGCTGCTACCACGTCGGCTATTGAGTTTACGATGTCGTTGAGGGTTTCCTTCTTGGCTTCAACCTCTTCCGAGATGATGCACACATTGGGTTGGCACTGGAGTGCGCACTCAAGGGCGATGTGACTTGCCGAGCGGCCCATCAGTTTGATGAAGTGCCAGTATTTCTTCGATGAGTTGCAGTCGCGCTGGATGTTACCGATTACTTCGCTGTAAACCTTGGTTGCGGTGTCGAAACCGAATGAGGTTTCGATCATCTCGTTCTTCAGGTCACCGTCGATAGTCTTGGGGCAACCGATTACCTGAACGCCTGCGTTGATCGACTTGTAGTATTCGGCAAGGATGGCGGCGTTGGTGTTGGAGTCGTCACCGCCTATGATTACGAGTGCCTTGATGTTGAGCTCCTTGAGAATTTCAAGACCCTTGTCAAACTGTGCCTTTGTTTCAAGCTTTGTACGACCTGAACCGATGATGTCAAATCCTCCGGTGTTGCGGTATTCATCAATGTATGATGCAGTCAGTTCCATGTATTTGTGATCAACAAATCCGCCGGGACCCATAAGGAATCCGTAAAGACGGCTGTCGCGATTCACCTTCTTTATTCCGTCAAAAAGACCGCTGATTACATTGTGTCCGCCGGGAGCCTGACCTCCTGACAGAATTACACCTACGTTGATGGGTGCTGACTTTACAGCAGGACCTTTCTCGAAATGTATTTCGGGTAGACCGTAAGTGTTGGGAAACAGTTTTTGGATATCCTCCTGATCAGCAACTGAATTTGTGGCTTTGCCTTCTACGGCCTTAACCGCACCGGTGAGCACTATCGGCAACTTGGGCTGATAGGCCGCACGAGCTTTTTGAAGTGCACTCTTCTTCATTAGTAAGTTGTTATAAATTAATAATATATATGTTTCAAGTATGAAAATACATTTTGACTGCAAATTTCGCAAAAAAATATCAGATTATCAACCTTTTCATTAACTAAAAATGCCTAAAGAGTTATTCGGAGCGGCGCTGATGTCGATTGTTTAACTTACATTCACTTGACAATAGTCGGTATTTGTATAATTTTGGTGGTGTATGTCGAGTGTTTTGAGTATATTTGCACCTTAAAATTATGAAAGCCATTCTTGCATGTTACGACAAATAATTCAAGAATCCAAGGTTAAGGCTGTGCGTGAGCTGCTTGGCCGCAGTGAACGCATAGTGATTACATGTCACATGTCGCCCGACGGCGACGCTATCGGTTCGTCGCTCGGACTTATGCACGTTCTCGCGGCCATCGGCAAGGAGGCACGTGTTGTCACGCCCGATATTCCGCCGCAGATTCTGCGCTTCCTTCCCGGAGCAAAGGATATTGTGCCCTATTCAAAATATACCGACTTCGCACGCCAGTTGCTGTGCGATGCCGACCTTATATTCTGCCTCGACTTCAACTCGTTGTATCGTGTCGACCACATGCGCGACGATCTTGCGTCATCATCGGCTCCTAAAGTGCTTGTGGACCATCACCAGGACCCCGAGGATTTTGCCGATGTCATAATATCGCATCCCGACCAGTCGTCGACTGCCATCCTGATGTTCAGGCTTTTGTGCCGTCTTGAGCTGTTCAACCTCATTGACCGCAAGGCTGCGATGTGCATCTATACGGGCATGATGACCGACACAGGCAACTTCTCCTATAACTCCAACGACCCCGACCTCTATGTGGTGATTGCCGAGCTTATCCGCAAAGGAATCAACAAGGACGATATATACAAGCGTGTAATGGACACCAAGACAGTGTCGACATTGCGCCTTAACGGATATGCCGTGGGAACGAAGATGCAGATATTCCCCGAGCATAAGGCCGCGCTGATTACATTGACCCAGAAGGAGCTTGACGACTATGACTATCAGAAGGGAGACACCGAGGGACTTGTAAACGTGCCTTTGGCTATACCCGAGGTGACCTACTCGGTGTTCTTGCGCGACGACAAGCGTTATATAAAGGTGTCGTCACGCAGCAAGGGCGATTTCCCTGTCAACAAGCTGTGTGAGAAGTATTTCAACGGCGGAGGCCATGTCAATGCCGCGGGAGGGGAGTTTGAAGGCACTCTCGATGAGGCGGTTGAGGTGTTCATGTCGTCACTTGCCGAAAACGACCGATATTTGCACGATTGATTTAATTGAAACTATATATAATTTGAAATAAATATGAAAATAACTCGCAATTTTTTCATCTCATTGTTTTCAGGAGTGCTCATAGCCCTCTCGGCAATAGGATGTAGCGATCATGAAAGCTATTCCGACGGACTTAACAAAGAAACCAAGTCAATAAATGCATTTCTTGCCGATCAGCGCGTAGTTGGATCGGTTCCTGCCGATTCAGTGTTTGAGGTGGGTAAGGACGCTCCTTATTATCGTATGGACGAGGACGGCTCGGTGTATATGCAGGTTATCAATCGCGGTGACATGAAAAACCGTGCCAAGGCCGACGACCTGGTATATTTCCGCTTTATGCGTTACAATCTTCACACTTATGCCGCCACGGGCGAGTTAGAAAAGGAGTTGAACAACTCCGAGAATGTCAACAACAACGCATCGTTCCGCTATCTCAATTTCCACACTTCAAGCTCGTCGGCATGGGGGCAGGCGCTTCAGATGCCTTTGAACTATCTCGGCTACGGCTGCGAGGTGAACATCGTTGTGCGTTCGGCCTACGGCTTGACCGATGAGATTGCTTCGGTGATTCCTTATCTCTATAATGTGCGCTACTACAAGAGCAAGATTTAACGCATAGTAAACGCTTTTTTGAATCTAAACATATAATCATGTCGCTAATCAAATCAATTTCAGGTATACGCGGAACAATCGGCGGCCGTCCCGGCGAAGGTTTGAGTCCGCTCGACATTGTGAAGTTTACGGCTGCTTACGCACGTTTCATAAGCGGTAGCACTACTCGCAAGTCACGCACGATAGTTGTTGGCCGTGACGCACGCCTTTCAGGCCCGATGGTCAGCGACCTCGTGACAGCAACTCTTACCGGCATGGGCTTCGATGTAGTCAACATCGGACTTGCATCAACCCCTACCACCGAGCTTGCCGTAGTCATGGAGAAGGCCTGCGGAGGTATCATCATAACCGCTTCGCACAACCCCAAGCAGTGGAATGCCCTCAAGCTGTTGAATGAGAACGGTGAGTTCCTGAATGACGCTCAGGGCAAGGAGGTGCTTGCAATTGCCGAGGCCGACGGCTATTCGTTTGCCGAAGTGGATGCTCTCGGTCATGTATATAGCAATGAAACCTACAATCGTCGTCACATTGACTCGGTGCTTGCGCTTGACCTCGTTGATGTCGATGCTATTGCCAAGGCCGACTTCACGGTGGCTGTCGACGCTGTCAACTCGGTGGGCGGCATCGTTATTCCGCAGTTGCTTCGTGTCCTCGGTGTGAAGAACATCATTGAGCTGAATTGCGAGGCTACAGGAAAGTTTGCTCACACTCCCGAGCCCATCCCTGAAAACCTCACTCAGATTGCCGACCTCATGCGTGACGGTAAGGCCGATGTAGGCTTTGTTGTCGATCCTGATGTCGACCGTCTTGCAATCGTGATGGAAAACGGTGAGATGTTTGTCGAGGAGTACACTCTCGTTGCCGTGGCCGACTATGTGCTTAGCCACACTCCCGGCTCGACTGTTTCCAACCTCAGCTCGTCACGCGCATTGCGTGATGTCACCCGTCGACACGGCTGTGAATATTCGGCCGCTGCTGTGGGCGAGGTCAATGTAGTGACAAAGATGAAGGAAACCGGAGCCGTGATAGGCGGTGAAGGTAACGGCGGAGTCATATATCCCGCATCCCACTATGGCCGTGACGCACTGGTGGGTGTGGCTCTGTTCCTCACTCTGCTGGCCAAGAGCGGCAAGAAGGTATCGGAGCTCAAGGCTACCTATCCCGAATATGCCATAGCAAAGAATAAGATACAGCTTACCCCCGACATTGATGTCGACGCAATACTCGAGGCTGTAAAGAAGCGTTACGCTTCCGAAACGATAACCGACATCGACGGTGTGAAGATTGACTTCCCCGACAGCTGGGTTCATCTGCGCAAGTCCAATACCGAACCTATAATACGCATCTATTCCGAGGCGTCGACCATGGAGAAGGCCGATGCTCTGGCTCAGGACATAAAATCGGTTATAGCTTCGCTTGCATAAGTGGCTGTAAATCCATAAATTATTTGAAATCAAGGGTGTTGAATTAATTCGATGCCCTTGATTTTTTTGCACAGTTAGCGGAAAAGTTATAAATTTGCGCTCGCATTGGTTCGCTGTCGCGTTGTCTGCGCGCTGCGATAAAAAGGGAACACGGGTGAGAATCCCGGACAGTCCCGCTGCGGTAATTTCCGGCAATGCATCGGTATCTTGAGCCACTGAAGCTCTTATTTCGGCTTTGGGAAGGCGTCCGATGACAGGAATAAGTCCGAAGACCTGCCAATTGCACATTGTGTAATGATTCTCTTTCGAGGACGAGAGAACACATATTTATCTTTTTAATGCAATTGACCTTAAAGAAGTCACGGTGTTTCATGCCGTTGTTTGTGTGCATGGTTCTGCATTCGTTGAATGCGGAGGCTACTGTTGCACCGGTGTCCGATGACTCCATAACGATGCAGCGCATTGACGATGTTGTCATAGAGGCGCGACGCTCTCCCATAAAGGTTTCTACGGCGGCCCCCGTGCAGACGCTTTCAGGAACGGAGCTTACCCGGCTGGGTGTCCAGAACATGGCCGACGCCGTGCGACGCTTTGCCGGTGCCAATGTGCGTGACTATGGCGGAGTGGGAGGATTGAAGACGGTGTCGGTGCGTAACATGGGTGCGGCCCACACCGGAGTGAGTTACGACGGAGCGCCTGTAAGCAATTGTCAGGCGGGACAGATTGACATAGGGCGTTTTTCGCTCGACAATGTGTCGATGCTGTCGCTCGCCATCGGGCAGAACGAGGATCTGCTACAGCCCGCGAAGCTCTATGCTTCGGCCGGAGTGCTGAGCATCGTTACCCAGCGGCCCGTATTTGACGGCGACGACAAGTCGGCATTTCAGGTGAAGATAAAGGGCGGCTCGTTCGGCTACATTACTCCCGCAGTGCGTTGGTGGCAGAAGTTGGGCGAAAACACCGTCACTTCGCTCGAAGGCGATTACATGAGAGCCGACGGCAACTATCCCTTCAGGCTTGTCAACGGAAAGTATGTCACCGAGGAGCGACGCAACAATTCAGCGATAACATCATGGCACGGCGAAGGCAATCTGTATCACACATTTGCCGACAGCAGCAACTTGCAGGTAAAGGGTTACTACTATTACTCCAAGCGAGGATTGCCCGGGCCCGTGACATTGTATAATCCCGTTTCCGATGAAACGTTGTGGGACAAGAACGCATTCGTTCAGGTGAAATACCGAAAGGAGTTTTCCGACAAGTGGAACTTTCAGGCTCAGGCCAAGTATAATTACGGATGGAACCGCGACCGTGACCTCGGACCGCAGTATTCCGACGGAGTATATTCGGCGACACATCGCCAGAACGAGTACTACGTGACGGCTTCGGCCGTGTATCGTCCCGTGCAGCCCCTTCAGATTGCATTGGCACAGGATGCCGCCATAAACACTCTCCACAGCACTATGCCCGAATGTCCGTTTCCTACGCGTTACACCTCACTGACCGCGCTCAATGTGCGTTACCGCCGCAATGGGCTCACCGTCAACGGAGTGTTGCTCGGAACCTACATCAACGAAAGGGTTAAATCGGGTAAAAAGCCCGACGACCTGAGCCGGCTCTCGCCCGGAGTGTCGGTGAGTGTGCAGCCTTGGCGTGACGAGCAGCTCTATTTCAGGGCAATGTACAAGAGCACGTTCCGCACCCCCACGTTCAACGACCTCTACTACTATCGCCTCGGCAATCGCAAGCTGCGTCCCGAGAAGGCCGATGAATATAATATAGGTGTGACATGGAGCATTCTGCCGGCATCGTTCATGGATTATCTCTCGTTTACCGTCGACGGATATTTCAATAACGTAACCGACAAGATTGTTGCCTTCCCCACAACCTATGCATGGACAATGGCCAACTACGGCAAGGTGCATGTGACGGGAGTCGACATCACGCTCGCTTCGGCATTCTCGTTAAGCCGCAAGGTGCAGCTGACGCTTTCGGGAGCCTACACGTTCCAGAAGGCTGTCGACCTTACCGATCCCGACTCAAAGAGCTACAAGCATCAGCTGCCTTATACTCCCAGGCACAGCGGCAATGTGTCGGCTGTCATCGACATGCCCTGGGTCGATGTGGGCTATTCGATAGTGGGGGTGGGCAAGCGTTACTGCCTGTCGCAGAACATTCCCGTGAATAAGATTGACGGATATGCCGAGCACACCCTCACCGTGTCGCATGAATTCCTCTTCCGCGGGTACAGCCTTGACCTGCAGGGCGAAATAATAAACCTCACCGACAAGCAATATGATGTCATAAAGTACTATCCCATGCCCGGACGGTCATGGCGCGTGACAGGTACGTTCAAATTTTGATAGAGTATAACAATCAACTTAACGTAATAACCTTATGAAAGCAAAAAAATTATTTTTGAGTATGCTCGGTGTGCTTGCAATGGCAACCGCATTTACTTCTTGCAGCAGTGACGATGACGACGATTGGAACGATGACGGCTCGAAGCTCGTGCTTCCGAAGTCACGCGCCTATATCATGAATCAGGGCACTCAGTCGGAGAACAACTCGGGAATTGAGTTCTACGCTCCCAATCACGACGGTGAAATAATCGACGACATATTTTACAAGCAGAACGGTGCCCGTCTTGGCGATACAGGACAAGCCATGATAGAGTATGAAGGCAAGGTGTTCATAGCCGTACACGGCTCCAACTATCTTTCGAGAGTTAATGCCGCTTGCGTCGAGGATGGCCGCACAATGTTCTCGGCCGATCCGGAGCTGAAGGGCGGTGTGCGCTCCATAGCCGCCGAGGACGGTTACATATACGCTTCGTTCTATGGAGGTATCGTTGCCAAGATAAACGCATCGACCATGAAGATTGAGTCCAAGCTCACCAATATAGGCAAGAATCTTGAGAACATGGCAGTGTGTGACGACATGCTCTATGTGTCAAACTCCTACGAGATAGTCGACGGCAATTTCATCTACCTGAACAATGTCATTGTCATCGATCTTAACACCTTCAAAGTAAAGGAGAGCATCGAGGTGACGCAGAATCCCAACCAGCTGGTTGAGGAAGATGACAAGGTGTTCCTCATTTCATGGGACTACTCGGCTGAAAGCTATGTGCTTCAGATGATTGACCCGAAAAACGGCAACAAGGTGTCGCGCATCGGTTATGCAACTGAAATGGCTGCAAATGACGGCGTTGTCTACCTGCTTGACTCACGCACCGACTACTCAAACTGGCCCGATGTGTTGTCGACTGTCAACACCTTCTCGTCCTATAACGTGAAGACCGGAACTATGAACAGCACATCGTTCTTGAAGGATGCTCCCGCCGAACTTTTGTCGACAAGTATCTCGATGATTTCGGTTAATCCCGGAAACGGTGACATCTACATCGCTACCACTTTCTACAACAAAAGCAACGGAAATGTGTACCGTTTCAAAAAAGATGGTACTTTTGTAGAGAAATTTGATTGCGGAGGCCAGAATCCCAAGGCTGCCGTATTCTTCAACTGATAATTGATGACCGGATTATTAAAGTTTTTATATTGTTTTTCATTCTTGCTTCTTGCCGCTTGTAGCGGCGGAGGCAAGAATGTCATTGTTGAGGCGTTGCCCGATGTGCCGTTACGTTATGCCGAAAACATAACGCTGAAGGATGCCGGCGACTACACGGTGGCTGTGGTGCGTAACCCGTGGGACACCACCAAGGTGTTGCACACATATATACTGGTGCCTTCGGACATGGAGATGCCTTCCGACCTGCCCGAGGGGACTGTCGTGCGCACACCTCTTGAGAGTTCGCTTGTGTATTCATCGGTTCACAGCAGCCTCATAAGCGAGTTGGGAGCCGACGACGCCATAACGGGCGTGTGTGACGCCCAGTACATCTATACGCCGCGGCTTGCCGAGCGCATCGACTCGGGCATTATCGCCGATTGCGGCAGCGGAATGTCGCCCAACATCGAACGCATTATCGAGCTGCATCCCCAGGCGATATTGTTGTCGCCTTACGAAAATTCGGGAGGTTACGGGAAGATTGAACAGCTCGGAATACCCTTGATCGAGTGTGCCGACTACATGGAAACGACTCCGCTCGGTCGCGCCGAGTGGATGAAGTTCTACGGAATGCTTTACGGCCGTTACGACGAAGCCGAAAAGCTGTTCAACGAAACCGAACACAGCTACAACTCATTGAAGAGCGCGGTTGACTCTATTGCTCACCGACCCAAGGTCATGATGGACAAGAAGTATGGCCAGGCGTGGTATGTGCCGGGCGTAAATTCCATCGTGACGCATTACCTCAACGATGCCGGTGGTGCCAATCCATTTTCAGTCAATGAGAATCGGTCGGGCAGCATCGCACTGTCGCCCGAGCAGGTGCTTGCCGGCGCTCAGGATGCCGACATCTGGATACTTCGTTACAATCAGGCCGATGACATGACGCTCGCTTCGCTGAGCGCCGACGATGCGATATACTCGCAGTTTGAGCCGTGGAAACGCGGAGTGGTCTATGGATGTAACACCAACTACAGCCACTACTATGAGGAGGTTCCGTTTCATCCTCACTGGCTGCTTAACGACCTGATGCGCGTGATTCATCCCGAACTGTCGCTGACCAATCCTGATTGGCCTCACTATTTCTCAATCATAAAATAGACGATGTCATGCGGTTTATAATACTCACTGTCACTCTTCTGCTGCTGTTTGTGATGAACCTTTACTTCGGTTCGGTGGCAATATCGGCAGCCGATGTCACGGATATACTTCTGGGGCATGACGGTGATTATGGTGCCGCGCGATTCATTGTAACGGGCAGCAGGTTGCCACAGGCTGTCACAGCGCTTCTTGCCGGTGCCGGACTGGCCGTGTCGGGACTTATGCTGCAGACAGCATTCCGCAATCCGCTTGCCGGCCCGTCGATTCTCGGTATCAATTCGGGCGCAAGCCTCGGAGTTGCAATCGTGATGCTGTTTCTTGGCGGAACGATAAGTGCCGGCGGCTATTCGGTGGGCGGTTACGTTGCGGTCATGGCGGCGGCATTTGCTGGCAGTATGCTCATCATGGGGCTTCTGCTTCTGTTCTCATCATGGCTTAAGAACGACCTGATGCTGCTCATAACCGGTATAATGGTGGGCTACATGACCTCGTCGGTAATATCGCTGCTCAACTACATGTCGTCGGCCGACGGTGTGCACAGCTATGTGATGTGGGGAATGGGCAATTTCAACGGTGTGTCGTTGAGTCGGTTGCCGCTGTTCGCCCTGATGACGCTGGCGGGCATAGTGATGGCTCTCCTGCTCATAAAACCGTTGAACATAATACTCCTTGGCTCCAACTATGCGCGTAATCTCGGCATAAGCATGCGTCGTGTGCGCAACCTCCTTTTACTTGCCACCGGATTGCTTACAGCCGTCATCACCGCCTATTGCGGGCCTATATCATTCATCGGCCTTGCCGTGCCTCACATAGCCCGATTGGTATTCCGCACCGACAATCACCGGGTGCTGATGCCGGCCACCTTGATTTCAGGCGCAATCGTGGCACTCGGGTGCAATCTTGTGTGCGTGTTGCCTGAAAGCACAATACTTCCCATAAACGCCGTCACGCCGCTTGTGGGAGCCCCGGTAATTCTTTATGTGATACTGCGTGAACGGCGCGGCCGTCATTGATGCGTCACGTTACTGATCCTTCTCCGAGAGTTCGAGCCAGCGCATCTCCTTCTCATCGAGCAAAGCCTTTATCTCTTCATATCGTGCCGACTTTTCAATAATGTCGTCGACCACCTCGCCGCTGTTGAACACTGCGTCGAGCGCAGCCTTCTCGGTGTTAAGCTTTTCTATTTCATCGGTTAAAGCCTCAAACTCGCGCATCTCCTTGTAGCTCATGCGGTTGTCGGAGCTGCGTCGGGGGCGTTCGCGCACAGTTTTGGCTGCCTGCTTTTCGGCCTCGGCCTGAGGCTTGGGCTGTGCATTGAGCCATGTGCGATAGTCGGTGTAGCCTCCGGGGAAGTCCTTGATTGCACCGTCGCCTTCAAACACAAATAGGTGGTCGACTATGCTGTCGAGGAAGAATCGGTCGTGACTCACTACGATCAGGCATCCCTTGAACTTGGCGAGGTAATCCTCGAGGATACCGAGGGTCATGATGTCGAGGTCGTTGGTAGGCTCGTCGAGTATCAGGAAGTTGGGCGACCTCATCAACACAGCCGCAAGGTGAAGGCGGGCGCGTTCGCCGCCGCTGAGGGTGTGGATATACTTCTGCTGGTCGGTAGGCGAGAAGAGGAAGTGGGTGAGAAACTGCATCGGGGTGTAACGCACATCGCCGTTCACCACGATGTCCTCGGCTATCTCGGTGATGGCGTCGATGACGCGCTTGTTGTCGTCAAACTCGATGCCCTCCTGGCTGTAGTAGCCGAATCGCACGGTTTCGCCAACGTTCCACTCGCCGCTGTCGGCCGGCACTATGCCTTGCAGCATCTTGATGAATGTCGATTTTCCGGCTCCGTTGTGGCCTATTATTCCAAGCTTTTCGTAACGTGCGAATGTGTAGTTGAAATCATCGAGAATCACCTTGTCGCCAAACCGCTTGTTTATGCCCCTTGCCTCAAATATCTTCGAGCCGATGTAGGATGACTTCACGTTAAGCTCAACGTTGTCGTCCGACAGGTCGACATGCGAGCGCTTCTTCAGGTCGTAGAATGCGTCGATTCGATACTTGGCCTTGCCGGCGCGTGCCTGAGGCTGTCGGCGCATCCACTCCTGCTCCTTGCGCAGGGTGTTTTTCACCTTTGCCATCTCCGATGTTATGGCATCGATGCGTTCCTGTCGGCGTCGCAGGTAGTAGTCGTAGTTGCCTTCGTAGGTGAATATCTGCTGACGGTCGATTTCGATTATCTTGTTGCACACACGGTCGAGGAAATAGCGGTCGTGGGTCACCATCAGCAATGTCACGCGTGAGCGTGTCAGATAGTTTTCAAGCCACTCGATTATCTCGATGTCGAGGTGGTTGGTGGGCTCGTCGAGGATTATAAGATCGGGTTCGCCGAGAATCACGCGGGCGAGAGCCACTCTCTTGGCCTGTCCGCCCGAAAGATTGTCGGTCGACGCCGTTATGTCGTGCAGATTCAGTTGGCCGAGGAGCTGCTTCATCTTGTCCTCGTAGTCCCATGCCGATGCGGCGTCCATGTCGTGTATTGCCTCGTTGAGCCTGTCGTTGTCGCCCGACAGCAGAGCGGTTTCGTATTCGGCGATTGCGTGACACATCGCGTTGTCGCCGAGCAGGCATGCGTCCATAATCGACGATCCGGGAGCGAAGCGCGGCGTCTGCTCCAGAATACCCACCTTGAGTCCGTTGCGGAATGTGACATCGCCCGAGTCGGCGCTTTCAATGCCGGCTATGATGTTGAGCAGTGTCGATTTTCCCGTTCCGTTTTTTGCGATAACGCCTATCTTGTCGCCTTCATATACGCCAAACGTGACGCCGTCAAACAGCATCCTGTCGCCGTAACTTTTAGTGAGATTGTCAATCTGGAGGAAGCTTGTGGCCATATACCATTAAAATTTTGTACAAACTTACGTATAATTATTGGTATAGTGTGGAATATTATATTTAAATTTGCAATAAACCAATCTTAAACAATGAGGAAATATCTGACCCTTCTGTTATTACTGACCATAATTCCCGGAATGTGTGCGTCGACATTGCGCAAGGTGAGCGTGCCGAGCCGTGTCATGGGTAAAAACGTGGATGTAAATGTAATCACACCCGACTCCGAAGGCCGTCATCCCGTGGTGTATCTGCTGCACGGGTGGGGCGGAGGCTGTGACAACTGGCTCGGTGTAAAGCCCGAAATCAAGCGCATAGCCGATGAGCGTGACATGATAATCGTGATTCCGAGCGGAGAGAACAGCTGGTATTGGGACAGCCCCGTGAATCCGGCCCTTCAATATGAAACGTTCACCGCCAAGGAGCTCGTGAAGTATATCGACGATAATTTCCCCACGCTGCCGTCACGTGACAAGCGCGCGATAACCGGCTACAGCATGGGCGGCCAGGGTGCATTGTGGCTGGCGATGCGTCACCCCGACACATTCGGAGCCGTGGGCAGCCTTAGCGGGGGAGTCGACATAAGACCGTTCCCCAACAACTGGAACATGAATGACGCCATAGGGCCGAAGTCGAAGTTTCCCGAGCGGTGGGAGCAATACGCATTGCCCAACCACATCGACGACTTCGCCAAGGCCAATCTGGCAATCATCATATCATGCGGAATCGACGACTTCTTCTTTGAAGTCAACGAGGAGTTTCATAAAGCGTTGAAAAAGGCCGGAGTGAAGCACCACTTCATCGACAGTCCGGGAGTACACGACAGCAAGTACTGGAACGAGCTTACCGACTATCAGCTGGAATTTTTCAACGACTACTTTGACGGACTGCTGTGACACTCGGGTAAAAATTTTTACCTGTCGATGCTACTTTTTTCGGTTTTAAGTGTTACTACTATAGTTATACTATTATCAACAAATAAATAATCAATAAAATGAAACCATTACACATCGTTTTAGCAGTAATAGGCGGTGCAATCGCCGGTGCAACAGTAGGATTACTTCTCGCTCCCGAAAAAGGTGACACCACACGCGACAACATCATGGAGTTCCTGAAGAGCAAGGGCATCAAGCTTCACAAGAGCAAGATGGAAGAACTCGCTGACGAAATCGTTGAAGAAATTGGCAAGTAATTAATAACATACTTTACTGAATAGAACAATGAACAACAATCTTGGAATACTATATGCATTTCTCGGCGGAGCCATTGTAGGCGCCGGAGCCGCATTGCTTTTTGCTCCCGAAAAGGGTGCCGACCTGCGCAAGCGCATCGTTGAACTCCTTCGCAGCAAGGGTATAATATGCAGCGAAAGCGATGTAGACGAACTTGTAGAACAGCTTACGCGCGACCTTGACGACTAACCGTCATAGAAGTGCCGAGATTTCAATAATTTATAAGCGGCATCGGCTCGTCTGACAAGGTGTGCCGATGTCGCTCTATGTAATTTCAACTATTGATTATGGGCGATAAAAATGAAGAATTGAAGACGACACTGGCCAATGCCATGAGGCTGGCCCGACTATATGCCGAGAACCTGAAGCTTATATCGACCGAAAAGACCACGGTGCTGCTCTCGAGCGGAGTGCTGGCGGTGGTGCTTCTCATCCTTGCGGCCTGTGCGCTGTTTTTCTGTTCGATAGCCGTGGTTTATCTGCTTGCGTCGGTGCTGCCCATCGCCTGGTGCTTCTTGATTGTCGGCGGATTCTATATACTGCTTGGCGTTGTGGCTGTTTTACTGCGCACCACGCTGTTTGTCAATCCCATCGCGCGGTTCCTGTCGCGACTGTTTCTCACTCCACCCACCGATTTTAAAAACAAAGAGATTGAAAAGCCATGAAGTCTAATTTGAATATCAACAACGAAACCGAAGGCTGGCAGGGCTTCTCGCTCGAAGAGTTGCGCTATCAGCGTGCGCTCAATCACGTGAGAATCGAGGTTGAGAAGGAACGCATAATGTCGAAGACCTCGCAGATGTACACCCGCAGTGCGGCCATGACGTCATCAACGGGAAATCTGTTCAAGAAACTGTCGACGGGCTTTTCAGTGCTCGACTATGCACTGCTTGCATTTCAGGCCGGGAAGCAGATACATAAGATATATCGATTCTTTCACAAGAAATAGACACCAATATTATCAATCAGGAAAAATTTTTGACTTGCAATGAATGATTACACCGAGGTACGCATCGACATGTCGCCTTGTAACGAAACCATGACCGATGTCATGGCGGCGTTGTTGTGTGAACATGGTTATGAGAGCTTTGTACCCGACGAGTGCGGAATGACCGCTTACATAAAGCTTGAGGATTTTGACAGGAAAGTGCTTGACGAAGTGACGGCCGAGCTGCCGTTTGACACATCGGTCACGGTGAAATGTGAAACCGTTGAGGGGCGTGACTGGAACCAGGAGTGGGAAAAGAACTATTTCAAGCCTATAACTGTCGATGGAAAGTGCGTGATCCACAGTTCGTTTCACGCCGATATCCCGTCAATGCCCTATGACATTGTAATCGACCCCAAAATGGCTTTCGGCACGGGACATCATCAGACCACCACGTTGATAATACGCCGTCTTCTCGAGTTGCCTCTTGAGGGGCGTTCGGTAATCGACATGGGCACCGGCACAGGCATCCTTGCCATTCTCGCCGCCATGCGCGGAGCCGGCCCAGTGACGGCTATAGAGATTGATGAGTTTGCTCATGTCAATGCCGTCGAAAACGTGTCGTTGAACCATCACCCTGAAATCAATGTAGTGCTCGGCGATGCTTCGGCTCTCGCCGGTGTGGAGCCTGTCGACCTGTTTCTTGCAAATATCAACCGCAACATAATCGTGGGCGACCTCCAAGTCTACGCCTCCCGCCTGAAGGAAGACGGCACGATGCTGCTGAGCGGATTCTATGAGGACGACATTGCGATCGTGCTTGACGAGGCCCGCAAGCATGGCCTGGAATATGTGGGTCACACAGTGCTTGAGCGTTGGAGCTGTCTTGAATTAAAAAAGTAATTTTGTTATAGATAATATGAATTTTATTGAAGTAAAGGATGTGGTCAAGCAGTATGACGGTCATCGCGCTCTTGATCATGTCACACTTGATGTTGGCGAAGGTCAAGTCTACGGACTGCTTGGCCCCAACGGTGCAGGAAAGACATCGTTGATACGAATTTTAAACCACATAACCCGCCCCGACAGCGGGGAAGTATATCTTGCCGGAAAGCCGTTGACCGCTTCGGAAGTGCGTCACATCGGTTATCTGCCCGAGGAGCGAGGCCTTTACAAGAAGATGAAGGTGCTCGACCAGATTGTGTATCTCGGACGACTGAAGGGCATGTCGAAGAACGATGCCCGCACATCGGCCCTCCGTTGGCTTGAACGCTTTGAGCTTACCGAGTGGAGCAACCGCAAGATTGAAACATTGTCCAAGGGTATGGCCCAGAAGGTGCAGTTCATCTCCACGGTTGTACACTCGCCCCGGTTGCTGATTCTCGACGAGCCCTTCTCGGGATTTGACCCGGTCAACACCGAGCAGCTGAAGCGTGAGATTCTTAATCTGCACCGCGACGGCGCCACTATACTCTTCTCGACCCACAACATGGCATCGGTTGAGGAGGTGTGTGACGACATAACGCTTATCAACAACGCCAAGGTGGTGCTTCAGGGCAATGTACATGAAATACGCCAGCAGTTTAAGAAAAATCTGTTTACGTTGCATATCGCCGAGCCTGTACTTGCTCCCAATGAGAGCCTCTACAGCCTGGAGTCGATAGAGAAGCACCCCATGTCGGGCAGTGTGGCCGTGATACGCCTAAAGCCCGGAGTGACTATGCGTGAGGTGGTCGACCAGCTCAACCGTGAATACACGCTTCTCGGCTTCGACGAGCTATTACCCACAATGAATGAAATTTTTATCGAAACAGTAACACAAGGCGATGGACAGAAATAGATTGTTTTTAGTGATGCAACATGAGTATTTGTCGATTGTTGCAAAGAAGTCGTTTATCGTGACGACAATACTCGTTCCCATAATAATGATAGCTTTCATGGCCGTCCCCATAATACTTTCCGAGTTCAACAAGTCGGATGCCCGGCTTGTGGCGGTAGTTGACCGCAGCGGACAGTATGGCAACGTGTTTGAGGACAACGAGGACTACACTTTCAAGGTGATGCCCGACATGGAAATCGGGTCGATGAAGGGTGAGTTTGACAAGGCCGACGGCGACATATACGCTTTCCTTGTGATTCCGGCCAATGTCGATTCAATGACTACGGTCAATGTCTACTCCGAGAAGCCCATAAAGATGTCGCTCTCCGAGCGCATCGAGGAGTGTCTTAACGCAAGCATGACCGACAACCGCATAGCATCGTACAACATACCCGAGCTCAACAATATAATATCGGCCTGCAAGGTCAATGTTAATGTCAAGAGCCACACTTGGAACGAGGACGGCGAGGAGTCGGTGTCATCGAGCGAGATAGCGTTGATTACGGGACTGATACTGGCCTTCATGACCTATATGTTTGTACTCATGTACGGAGCCATGATCATGGGTTCGGTGGTTGAGGAGAAGACCAACCGCATCGTTGAGGTGATCGTAAGCTCATGCCGTCCAATAGAGTTGATGCTCGGCAAGATACTCGGTGTGGCATTGGTGGGATTGACCCAGATAGCAGTGTGGGTTGTGCTTGTGAGCATCGTGTCGCTTGTGCTTGGCATAGGAAGCGCGTTCTCGGCTACCGACATGACGGCCGGTGCTATACCTGATGTGCCTCAGGGCGAAGCCTCCGAGATAATCCAGGCTATAATGGGTGTGAACTGGGTAAGACTGATAGGCATCTTCGTCCTCTACTTCATTGGCGGATACTTGCTCTACGCATCGCTGTTTGCCGCATTCGGCTCGGCTGTCGACCAGCAGAGCGACGCCAATCAGTACACCATGCCGGTGATGATGATAATAATAATCGCAATGGTTGTGGGGCAGTCGTGCATGGAGAACCCCGACGGTCAGCTCGGAGTTGTGTGCTCGCTCATTCCGTTTACATCGCCGATTGTGATGATGATAAGGCTGCCCTACGAAGTTCCCGCATGGCAGATTGTGCTGAGCCTCGGATTGCTCTATGGCACCGCGCTGCTCCTTGTCTACCTCGCGTCACGCATTTACCGCATAGGCATATTGATGTATGGCCGCAAGGTTTCGTTCAAGGATATGCTGCGTTGGCTAAAATAACGCTGCCGTGAACAAATCGTAAGGAAAATGACATTAAATATTGCAATTTATAGCGGAAATGGTGCGAATGTTCGGTATTTGCTTGATTATGTCGCATAATGGTGCTAATTTTGCAAAACTTTTTCAGAATAAAACAAGAATTAATATATGAGCGATAGACTGTTTATCTTCGACACTACTTTGCGTGACGGAGAGCAAGTGCCGGGATGTCAATTGAACACTGTCGAGAAAATCGAGGTTGCCAAGGCCCTTGAGGAGCTTGGCGTGGATGTAATTGAAGCCGGTTTCCCTGTATCGAGTCCGGGTGACTTCAATTCGGTGGTTGAAATTTCAAAATCGGTGACATGGCCCACTATATGTGCGCTGACACGTGCGGTTGAGAACGACATAAAGGTCGCAGCCGATGCGTTGCAGTATGCCAAGCGCAAGCGCATTCACACCGGAATCGGAACATCGGATTACCACATTAAATATAAATTCAACTCCAATCGCGAAGAGATACTTGAACGTGCCATAGGTTGTGTCAAGTATGCCAAGCGCTTTGTCGAGGATGTCCAGTTCTATGCCGAGGATGCCGGACGCACCGATAACGAGTATCTTGCACGTGTTGTCGAGGCCGTCATAAAGGCCGGAGCGACCGTGGTCAACATTCCCGACACTACGGGTTACTGCCTGCCGTGGGAGTTTGGCGAGAAGATCAAGTATCTCATGGAGCATGTCGACGGCATTCACCGCGTCACCATCGCCACCCACTGTCACAACGACCTGGGCATGGCTACCGCCAACACCATATCGGGTATAACCAACGGCGCCCGTCAGGCCGAGGTTACCATTAACGGTATCGGCGAACGCGCCGGCAACACTTCGCTTGAGGAGGTGGCAATGATATTCCGTTCCCACAAGGAGCTCGACATAACGACCAACATCAACACCACCAAGCTGTGTGGCATAAGCCGCATGGTGTCAAGCTTGATGAACATGCCTGTTCAGCCCAACAAGGCTATCGTGGGACGCAACGCATTTGCCCACAGCTCGGGCATCCATCAGGACGGCGTGCTCAAGAATCGCGAGAGCTATGAAATCATCGATCCCAAGGAAGTGGGAGTCGACGAGAACTCAATCGTGCTTACAGCGCGTTCGGGTCGTGCCGCTTTGAAGCACCGCCTGCACGTGCTCGGCATCGAGCTTAGCAAGGAGGCGCTCGACAAGGCTTACGAAGGATTCCTTCGCCTGGCCGACCGCAAGAAGGAGATCAACGACGACGATGTGATGATGCTTGCCGGCGAACACCACAAGGCTTCTCACCGACTGAAGCTCGACTTCCTTCAGGTTACATCGGGCGTTGGTGTCAAGTCGGTTGCTTCGGTGGGATTGGACATCGCCGGTGAAAAGTTTGAGGCTTGTGCCTCGGGCAACGGCCCCGTTGACGCCGCCATAACCGCCATAAAGCAGATAATACATCGCCGCATGCTCGTCAAGGAGTTCCTCATTCAGGCAATCAACAAGGGCAGCAACGATATAGGCAAGGTGCACATGACGGTGGAGCACGAGGGCGTAAGCTACTACGGATTCTCGGCCAACACCGACATCATAGCAGCAAGTGCCGAGGCCTTCATCGACGCGATAAACAAAATTGTACACTGATAAAAACGAATCACAATAACGACTGATATATGGCCCGTACTTTATTTGACAAGGTTTGGGACGCCCATGCGGTGAATGTCATTGAAGGTGGCTCGACACAGCTTTATATCGACAGGCACTACTGTCATGAAGTGACGACACCGCAGGCATTTGACGGACTTCGCCGTCGTGGATTGAAGGTGTTCCGACCCGAGCGTACGATATGCTCGCCCGACCACAATGTGCCCACTATGCACCAGGATCAGCCCATTGCCGACCCCGTTTCGCGCAAGCAGGTTGAAACTCTTTTGCGTAATGCCGATGAATTCGGGCTAACATTGTTCGGACTCTGTCATCCCAAGAATGGAATCATACATGTGATAGGCCCGGAGAACGGACTTACGCTTCCCGGCTACACTATAGTGTGCGGCGACAGCCACACATCGACCCACGGCGCATTTGGAGCCGTGGCATTCGGCATCGGAACAAGCGAGGTGGAGATGGTGCTTGCCTCGCAGTGCATCCTTCAGCCCAAGCCCAAGACAATGCGAATAACCGTCAACGGAAAGCTTCGTGACGGGGTGACTGCAAAGGACATGGCCCTCTACATCATCTCGAAGATGACCACCGGCGGTGCCACAGGTTATTTTGTGGAATATGCCGGCGAGGCAGTGCGCAACCTGTCGATGGAGGGTCGCATGACATTGTGCAACCTCTCGATCGAGATGGGTGCCCGTGGCGGCATGATAGCCCCCGACGACACTACATTCGAGTATATAAAGGGGCGCGAATATGCTCCTAAGGGCGAGGCCTGGGACAAGGCCGTGGCCTATTGGCGCACGTTGCGCAGCGACGACGATGCCGCATTTGACAATGAAGTGGTGTTTGATGCCGCCGATATAGAGCCCCGCATAACCTTCGGTACCAATCCCGGAATGGGCATGGGAATTTCGGAAACGATTCCGGCCTACGACGGTGACGACGAAGCCGGACTGCTCTCCTACAATAAGTCGCTTGACTACATGGAGTTCAAGGTGGGACAGAAGATGGAGGGTGTGCCGGTCGATTACGTGTTCCTCGGCAGCTGTACCAACGGCCGCGTTGAGGATTTCCGCGCTTTCGCATCAATAGTAAAGGGTCGCCGCAAGGCCGACAACGTTACGGCGTGGCTCGTGCCCGGTTCATGGTCTGTGCTCAAGCAGATAAAGGCTGAAGGACTCGACCGCGTGCTTGCCGATGCCGGATTTGAGTTGCGCGAGCCCGGATGCTCGGCTTGCCTTGCAATGAACGACGACAAGGTGCCCGCAGGAAAACTTGCCGTGTCGACCTCCAACCGAAACTTTGAAGGTCGTCAGGGCCCCGGTGCGCGAACAGTACTCGCCGGACCGCTTGTGGCAGCCGCTGCGGCAATCACAGGAGTTATCACCGATCCCCGCAAACTTTAATAATGAGGAAGAGCTATGAAAGAGAAATTTGATGTCATCACTTCCACCTGCGTTCCACTGCCGATGGAAAATATAGATACCGACCAGATAATTCCGGCACGTTTCCTTAAGGTTACATCGCGCGAGGGCTTCGGCGATAATCTGTTCCGCGACTGGCGATTTGACTCTGAGGGCAATCCCATTGCCGGATTTCCCCTGAACAACCCCATCTATTCGGGCCGTATTCTTCTTGCAGGAAAGAACTTCGGTTGCGGTTCGAGCCGTGAACATGCGGCATGGGCCATCCACGACTACGGATTCCGCGTAGTGGTGTCGAGCTTTTTCGCCGACATTCACAAGAACAATGAGTTGAACAACTTCGTGTTACCCGTAGTGGTGAGCGAGGCTTTCCTGAATGAGTTGTTCAATACCGTAAATGCCGACCCCAAGGCCGAGGTGAAAGTCGATCTCCCGGCGCAGACCATAACCAATCTGTCGACCGGAAATTCCGAATCATTCGAGATAAACGGATATAAGAAGCATTGCCTCATGCACGGCCTTGACGACATCGACTATCTGTTGACACGCAAGGACGACATCGTGGCATGGGAGAGCAAACGCGACAACTATTAATCACACGACATAAATAAAGATGAATTTCAATATAGCAGTATTGCCGGGCGACGGCATAGGCCCCGAGATTTCAATTCAGGGTGTTGATGTTATGGCCGCAGTGTGCCAAAAGTTTGGCCACAGTGTTGATTTCCAGTACGGAGTTGTGGGTGCGGCCGCAATAGAGAGTGTAGGCGACCCGTTTCCTGAGGAAACCTATAAATTGTGCAAGAGTGCCGATGCTGTGCTCTTCTCGGCTGTAGGCGACTTGAAGTACGACAACGACCCTACAGCTAAGGTGCGCCCCGAGCAGGGACTCCTTGCCATGAGGAAGAAGCTCGGCCTCTATGCCAATATCCGTCCCGTGGAAACGTTCAGTTCGCTCCTTCACAAGTCGCCTTTGCGTCCCGAGATAGTGGAGGGCGCCGACTTCGTGTGCATCCGCGAGCTTACCGGCGGAATGTACTTCGGCGAAAAGTATCAGGACGACGACAAGGCTTACGACACCAACGCCTACAGCCGTCATGAGATTGAGCGCATACTCCGTGTGGCATTTGACTACGCGATGAAGCGTCGTCGTCATCTTACGGTGGTCGACAAGGCCAATGTGCTTGCGTCGTCGCGTCTTTGGCGCAAAATCGCGCAGGAGATGGCTCCGCAATATCCCGAGGTGACTACCGACTTCATGTATGTCGACAACGCCGCAATGCGCATTATCCAGGATCCGCGATTCTTCGATGTCATGGTTACCGAGAATACGTTCGGCGACATTCTCACCGATGAGGGTTCGGTTATCACCGGCTCGATGGGACTCCTTCCCTCGGCTTCGACAGGTGAGAGTACTCCGGTGTTTGAGCCTATCCATGGTTCATGGCCTCAGGCTAAGGGAATGGATATCGCCAATCCGCTTGCCCAGATATTGTCGGTGGCAATGCTGTTTGAGTACTTCGATCTCAAAAACGAGGGCGCTATTATACGTGAAGCCGTGGGCGCGTCGCTTGAGAAGGGCGTAACCACCCCCGACATCAACGAGTCGGGCCGCCGTTACGGTACACGTGAAGTGGGTGCATGGATCGTGGACTACATCAGGAATCATTAATCGTCGTCTTCGACAACCTTATAACGAGGGGCTGCGTCGTAATCTACGGTGCAGCCCCTTTTGTACCATGACACACCGGCCACAGCATCTACGTGGCGATGAAAACATTGCACAGGCAATCGTTGTTTTATATTCAATGAAGATAGCAGTATGTGATGAGCGGAATCAGAGAAAATATCGACCGGAAATTGCATGATATGACCTATTCGCTTAAGAGTTGGCGTGAGCGTTATATTCCTGAAGTGACATTTTTGTTCATTGTCGCTTTTGTCATAGGACTCGTTTCGGGATTTGCCGCATATCTGATGAAGAGCATTATCGACTTAATTTCGCGCTATGCCTTATCTGGATTCAAAGTCACCGAGAGCAACTACACGTTTCTCATTCTCCCGCTCACCGGTATATTTCTTGCCGCACTTTATATGCGTTACATCTCCCATGATGATCTTGAGCATGGCACGGCACGTATCAGGGATGCTATAAAGGCACGACAGGCGAGGATGAAGCCGAGGCTCATGTATGATTCTATTGTGGGAAGCTCAATTACCCTCGGACTTGGCGGTTCGGCCGGTTCGGAGGGCCCAATCGCCTATACGGGGGCTGCCATAGGCAGCAATATCGGTCAGGCGTTCAGGGTGTCGCCCCAATACCTGCTCATTATGGTGGGATGCGGAGCGGGAGCCGGTATAGCCGGCATTTTCAAGGCTCCTGTGGGTGGAATGTTGTTTACGCTTGAGGTGCTTGGGCTCGGCATGACTACCGTATCGGTGATGGCGCTTCTGCTTTCATGCCTCACAGCTGCTATTACTTCATTGATTCTCGACGGCGGTATGCTCGACATCAATTATGCACATCCTCTTCCGTTCAACATGTCGATGATGCCTTATGTGCTGTTGCTTGGACTCTTTTGCGGATTGTATTCGCTCTATTATTCCGAAGTCATGAAGAAGTTCGACCGCTTTTTCAAGAACATGAACAATCCTTGGCTCAAAAACCTGATTGCGGGAGTGTCGGTGTCGGTGCTCGTATTCTTGCTGCCGCCTCTTTTCGGCGAAGGCTATACCACCATTTCAAGCGTTCTTAACGGCAATCTTCATTCAGTGGTCGACGGCAGCCTTTTCTTTTATAAGGTCGATTCTTCGCCTTGGGGAGTGGTGGCGTTTGTGGGAGCGGTGCTTCTGGCCAAATGTTTTGCCACATCGGCCACCAACAGCGGTGGTGGTGTGGGCGGTGAGTTTGCCCCCACGCTTTTTGCCGGGTGTATGGCCGGACTGTTTTTCGCCCTTGTGATGAATACCGCGCTTGACCTCAGGCTCGACACCGGCGACTTTGCATTCTTCGGCATGGCCGGAATCATGGCCGGAGCGATTCATGCTCCTATGACTGCAATATTCCTTACCTTGGAGTTGACGGGCAACTATTCGTTGATATTGCCGGTTGCCATCGTGTCGGGTGTGTCCTACGGAATATCCCGCATGGTATCGCCTCAAAGCTTCTTCACGTCACGCTACAGCGTGTCGCAGTTTGCGCTTGACGATACTGTCAATCCTCCGAGTAGTGACGAAGCACCCGGCGATAAGAGTTGAAAATCTTTGATTTAGACACGAAACCCACGTAGCGGTCCTCCTCGTCGACTACCGGCAGATTCCATGCTCCCGTGCGGTCAAAGGTCTTCATTACCTCTTCCATTGCGTCGCCGATGCGTATTGTGGCCGGAGGCATTGACATGAATTTGGACACGAACATGCGCTTGTAGAGGTCGGGACGGAACATGATGTTGCGTATGTCGTCAAGCAGCACGACTCCCACGAGCTTTTGCTGGTCGTCGAGTACCGGAAACAGGTTTCGGTTGGACTTGCTGATTACCTCTACCATCGATTTCAGATTCATGTCGGGCGTCACCGGCATGAAGTCGTTCTCTATTACTGAGTTTATCTTGAGCAGTCGCAGCACCGACTTGTCCTTGTGGTGGGTGAGCAGTTCGCCGCGCTTGGCCAGTCGAATGGCGTAGATGCTGTAGGGCTCGAATATCTTTATGGTTCCGTAGGATATTGTTGACACAATGAGCAGCGGCAGGAAGAGTTCATAGCCTCCGGTGAGCTCGGCGGTAAGGAATATCGACATGAGCGGTGCATGCATAACGCCCGACATAACGCCGGCCATGCCCATGAGGGCGAAATTCTTTACCGACAGGTCTATGTCAAATCCCAATTGGTTCAATGTGAACGCAAAACAGAATCCGGCCATTGAACCTACGTGCAGTGCGGGAGCGAATGTTCCGCCCACACCGCCGGCACCGTTGGTCGACGAAGTGGCAAATGCCTTGGCGAGCGTGAGGCCGAGCACATATAGCGAAATTACCCATGCCGTGTTGCGGTCGTTGTAGAAGAAAGAGCCGTTGAGCGCCGAACCTGCATCGCCGTTGATCATCAATGTGATTACATCGTAACCCTCGCCGTAGAGAGGCGGGAATATGAAAATGAGTATGGCGAGTATGGCACCGCCTGTCACGGCACGTATCCAAGTGTTCTTTATGGAGCTGTAGAAGCCCTCCATCATGTTGATGACCCTGATGAAGTAGAGCGACACAAATCCGCACAGCACTCCGAGCGCAACGGCGTAGGGTATGCGTGCCGGCAGGAAGTACTCGCTCTGTGTGAAGAAGAACTCTACATCATATCCCGTAAACACGTAGGCTACCGTTGCGGCGGTGATGGATGAGATGAGGAGCGGCATCACCGACACCGTGGTGAGGTCGATCATGAGCACCTCGAGGGTGAACAGCGCACCTGCAAGCGGAGCCTTGAAAATGCCCGACAGACCGGCCGCTGCGCCGCATCCCACCAGCAGCATGAGCAGTCGCGGTGACAGACGGAACGCCTGACCCAGATTGGAGCCAATGGCCGCGCCGGTGTAGACGATGGGGCCCTCGGCTCCCACCGAACCGCCAAAGCCTATGGTTATGGAGCTGGCCACTACCGAGGTGTAGCAGTTGTGGGCCTTCAGTCGGCTCTTGTTTTGGGAGATGGCGTAGAGCACACGCGTTACTCCGTGGGAAATGTGGTCACGCACCACATAACGCACGTAGAGGCTCACGATGACTATGCCCACGAGCGGATATATAAGGTACATGTAGTTGGCACCCGTTGTGTCGATGTTCAACAGCAGGGTACTTGATATGTAATGGATCAGCCACTTGAAAATCAAGGCTGCGAATCCGCACAGTATTCCTGTGAAAAAAGCAAGAATCATCACAAAAGTCCTCTCCTTTACGTGCTTCTCGCGCCACATGACAAGCGAGAGAAACATCGAGCTGAACGAGTGTGACAAATTATTTATGTACTGTTTCATCAGATGCCTTTTCCGTTGAAAATTGTTTTTATTGATTTCATCATTATCTTGAAGTCAAGACCCATCGAAGCGTTTTCGAGATATTGCAGGTCGTGATGCAGTCGCTCTACCATGCTTTCGATGTCGGATGCATATCCGTAGTTTACCATTCCGGCCGATGTGATTCCCGGTTTCATCACGTGCAGGCGATTGCTGTCGGGCTCGGCTATGCGCAGTTGGCGCAGATAGTATTCGCGTTCGGGACGCGGCCCCACGAGCGACATGTCGCCCTTCAGTATGTTCCAGAACTGCGGTATCTCGTCGAGATGATACTTGCGCAGGAATCGTCCCACCGAGGTTACACGCGGGTCGTTTTTCACCGACAGTGACGGCCCGTCGATTTCGGCATCCTTCTCCATTGTGCGTAATTTATAGAGCACAAATGGTTTGGCGCCGAGTCCTATGCGTTGCTGCCTGAATAGCGGCGAGCCGTTGCTGTTCAGGCTTATGATGACGCATAGCACGACTGTGAGCGGAAGTGTTATCACTGCGGACGGCAATGCAACTGCTATATCGACAACGCGCTTCAGCCGACGGTAGGCTACATTGCTCCGATAGGGAAAATTCGGAGTGCGCCGATTGCTCGACAGGGTAGCGTTGTCGCTGACCACATTGTTACCTGACGCTTTCAAGGTCGTAGTATTGTGATATTTCCGTTGTCCTCTACTTTGATGACTCTTGACGGCTGACGGGCCTCGGTTTCATCGCGTCGCGATGTGCATATATAGTCGACCGTATCCTTTATCACATCGCTTATCTCGTCAAATGTGGCGGGAGTGGGGTAGCCGCTTACATTGGCCGAGGTTGACACTATGGGACGGCCGAAGTGTCGACACAGCTGCGACGAGAACTCCTCGTGGGTGATTCTTACGCCCACGGTACCGTCCTCGGCGAGCAGCTCGGGAGCAAGACCGATGTAGGCTTTTGTCACCACGGTTGTGGGGCGTGAGCTGTCGTTAAGCAGCAGTTCCGTTTCCTTGCTTAGCGGGGCCAGATAGTCGGCTATGTTGTCGATGGAGTCGCTCAGCACGATGAGTGCCTTGCTGTCGGAACGGTGCTTTATTTCGTAGATGCGTTTTACCGCATAGCTGTCGGTGGCGTCACAACCGATACCCCACACCGTGTCAGTGGGATATAGTATGATTTTGCCACGCTCCAGGAATTCGCACGCCTTTATTATGTCGTCAGTCATCTTTTTTACCTAATAGAGATACAAAGATAATGCTTGGCCGTTAAAAAACGAAATTTAAGCCCTCTTAAAATTTTTTGTAGTGATGCGGTGGCGGCCTTATGCTTCAATTTGTCATATTATGTGTAACTTTGCAAGTTCAATCCTGATTAACTGAATTTAAACAACACATTCTTAGAATGGCTGAACGTAATATTCTTGTAAAGGGCGCACGCGTCAACAACCTTAAGAACATCGACATCGAGATACCGCGCAACAAGCTGGTTGTAATCACCGGACTTTCGGGTTCGGGAAAGTCGTCGTTGGCTTTTGACACGCTCTATGCCGAGGGGCAGCGCCGTTATGTCGAGAGCCTGTCGGCTTATGCCCGACAGTTCCTCGGAAAGATGGCCAAGCCCGAAACCGATTTTATAAAGGGGCTTCCTCCGGCCATAGCCATTGAGCAGAAGGTAAATACGCGAAATCCCCGATCGACCGTGGGAACTTCGACTGAAATATACGATTACATCCGATTGTTGTTTGGCCGCGTAGGCAAGACCTACTCTCCTGTCACCGGCGAGCTTGTGAAGAAGCACACCGTGGAGGATGTAATAGCCGTGGCGCGCAGCTATCCCGAAGGCACGCGCATGGCGGTGATAACTCCTGTCACGCTTCCTGAAAAGCGCCGATTCAGAACTCAGCTTGAGGTACTGCTTAAAGGCGGATATTCGCGCCTTGTCAAGGACGGGGAGTTCATTGACATTGAGCATCTTCTCGCCGATGACAATCTGCCTGAAACGGCTTCGGGCTATGATCTTCTTGTCGACCGTCTGTCGGTGGCCTACGAGGGTGATGAGCTGAGCCGACTTGCCGACTCGGTGGAAACGGCGTTTTTTGAAGGACACGACGAGATGAGTCTTCTCGTGTGGGGAACCGACGGATTGCACCGACATGACTTCTCCAAGCGATTTGAGGCCGACGGTATTGTGTTCCGCGAGCCTTCGGAGCTGATGTTCAACTTCAACAACCCTTATGGAGCTTGTCCCCGGTGTGAGGGATTCGGAAGGGTGATAGGCATTGACCCCAATCTGGTTGTGCCCGACCCGTCATTGTCGGTTTACGACGATGCCGTTATGTGCTGGCGAGGCGACAAGATGGGCGAGTGGAAGCGTGAGCTGATACATCTGGCTCCCCACATCGGTTTCCCGATTCATCGCCCCTATTGCGACCTTACGCAGTCCGAACTGGATGTGCTGTGGCACGGTAACGGACGGTTCAAGGGCATCGACGGATTCTTCAAGATGGTCGAGGAGAACCAGTACAAGATACAGTATCGTGTCATGCTGGCACGTTACCGCGGCAAGACCCGTTGTCCCGAGTGTAACGGATCGAGGCTTCGCAAGGAGAGTGAATATGTAAAGGTGGGCGGTGCCACGATTTCGGAGTTGGTGAAGATGCCTGTCACCGACTTGAAGGAGTGGTTTGCTGCTCTTAAGCTTGACGATAACGACAAGCTCGTTTCGTCGCGATTGCTTGTGGAGATAAACAATCGCATCGGGTTCCTGTGTGATGTGGGGTTGGGTTACCTGACTCTCGACCGTCTTTCGTCGACATTGTCGGGCGGTGAGAGCCAGCGCATAAATCTTGCTACATCGCTCGGAAGCAGTCTTGTGGGCTCGCTCTACATTCTCGACGAGCCGAGCATAGGACTTCACTCGCGTGACACGATGAAGCTGATTGGCGTGCTGCGTAAGTTGCAGCAGCTCGGCAACACAGTGGTGGTCGTGGAGCACGATGAGGAGATAATGCGTGCCGCCGACTATCTTATCGATGTGGGTCCCGAGGCGGGGCGACACGGTGGCGAGATAATATATCAGGGTGATGTCGACAAGCTCATGACCGCCACCGACTCCTATACGGTGCGTTATCTTAACGGCGAGCTGTCGATACCCGTGCCTGCTCTTCGCCGCAAGTGGCGCGACTACATTGAGGTGACGGGTGCCAGGGAGCACAACCTCAAGAATATCGATGTGAAATTTCCGCTGGGTGTGATGACGGTTGTTACCGGCGTGAGCGGATCGGGAAAGTCGACGCTTGTGCGTGACATTCTCTACCGTGCAATGGTGCGTCATCTGGGCAACCCGTGTGACGCTCCAGGATTGCATCGCGCACTTGGTGGCGACCTTAACCGCATTTCGGCCGTGGAGTTTGTCGACCAGAATCCTATAGGAAAATCGTCACGCAGTAATCCTGCAACCTATCTTAAGGCTTTCGACGAAGTGCGCCGACTATTCTCGGAGCAGCAGGGAGCCAAGCAGATGGGATTCACTCCCGGATATTTCTCGTTTAACGCCGAGGGCGGCCGTTGCGAGGAGTGTAAGGGCGAAGGCACGATTACGATTGAGATGCAGTTTATGGCCGACATCGTTATTCCCTGTGAGGCATGTCACGGCCAACGCTTTAAGAGCGATGTGCTTGAAATAACCTACAACGGCAAAAACATCAACGATGTGCTTAACATGACCGTAAATCAGGCTGTGGAGTTCTTCGGTGAGTCGAGTGACTCGATATGTCGCAAGATTGTGCGACGGTTGAAGCCTCTGCAGGATGTCGGTCTTGGATATATTAAGCTCGGACAATCGTCGTCGACATTGTCGGGTGGAGAGAACCAGCGTGTTAAGCTCGCTTATTTCCTCGCTCAGGAGAAACCCGAACCTACCATGTTTATTTTCGACGAGCCTACAACCGGATTGCATTTCCACGACATAAACACGTTGATGGACTCGTTTAACCGACTCATTGCACAAGGTCACACCGTTATTATAATCGAGCATAACCTCGATGTAGTGAAGTGTGCCGACCATGTAATCGACATAGGTCCTGAGGGCGGCGAGCTTGGAGGCAACATCGTTGCAGCCGGCACTCCCGAGGAGATTATGGCATGTGACGCAAGCTACACCGGCCACTTCCTGAAAGAAAAACTCTAACTCCTGCAATTAGCTCACACCGATAAAATATATAGCCTATAAGTTTCGACAGGCTATATGAAATCGGTGTGGGGTACTGTTGCCAACATTATCCTCAAGCATAATTCTGACTGAAATTCAACTCCAATCACCTAAAAATCTTCCCTAATTGTAAATAGAAATGCCCAAAAATTTCCCTAATTGTAAATAGGGAGGCGCAAAATCTTCCCTATTTGTAAATAGAATAAAAAATGGTGATGGTTTATTTGAATATTTTAATACCGATTTAACGATTAAGTCTAAGCGTATCAGGTTGTTACCTGTAAATGGCGTGCTGTTATAAGGAAAATATCATGTTATAACCGGTGAATGTCCAGTGAAATAATCAAATTGGCTTGTCAACCGGGGTGGAAATCGGTTGAGGTTATGCAAAAATAGCGAGCCTGTGATGCATCACAGGCTCGCTATTTTTTATGGGGTTGATGTTATTTACTTGGAAAGGGTTGAATAATCCTTTGAGTAACGCAGCATCTGGGGCAGATAACCTTCGCCGTATGTGATGGTGACATCGGTGACATTGCCGTTGGCATCTTTGACGAGGTTGTAGACGGGGTTGACAAAGCCCTTGTAGGGTGCAATGCTGAGGTGAGCGTAACGCTTGAGAACTTCGTCATGAATCTTCGGATCGACTTTGACTGCATATTTCTCAACGAGATTGCGTCCTGCTTCGTAGTCGCCTTCGCTCTTTATGCGCTGAATTTCACCGAGAAGCTGACCTATCAGCTCACGCATGCGCTTGTAGTCGTTGATGCGGATGTAGGTCTTTCCGTCGATAGTCACATACTCTACTACGTTGTCAGCCTTGCCGTGCTCAAGTACCCATTCGGCAATCAGTTTGCGGTTGCGCATGTGAGCCTCTTCTACATCCTTACCCGGCTCGATTCGCATAAGCTGTGTCATGAGGCCGTTAAGCATATACTTGTAGTACTCAGCCTTGTAAGCGTCGGGGCTGTCAAGAAGACCAAGCTCAATCAATTTGGGATCGGCAAGATAATATAGTGCAAAAAGGTCGGCGCGCGCTTCCTCAAGGGTTGAGCCGTGGGCCTTCAATGCATCGGGGTCTACACCGGGGAGTATTCGTCCCGAACCGTGTCCGAGGCACTCGTGAAGGTCGGTGTGGAGGTTGTCGGTTATGAACAGATAGTCATCGAGAAGCTTGCGTGTAGGCTCGTCAATCACGAACTCTTCGTTGAATCCGTCGCCATGTGACGCTTCATCGTAGGCTTGGGTTATGTTTTCAAGTGTAACCGACTTAGAGCCGTGAGCTGCACGAATCCAGTTGGCATTGGGGAGGTTGATGCCGATAGGAGTTGCGGGATAGGAGTCGCCGGCAAGAATTGCGGCGGTAATCACCTTGGCCGATACGCCCTTAACCTCCTCTTTGCGGAATCGGGGGTCGATGGGGCTGTGACTTTCAAACCATTGTGCATTTTTGCTCAGGGTTTCGGTGCGGGCCGAGGCCTCGTTGTTCTTGAAGTTGACGATTGACTCCCAAGAGCCGGTCATGCCGAGGGGATCGTCGTAGGTTTCGATGAATCCGTTGATGAAGTCGACTTGTGAATCGGTTTCCTCGGCCCACATGATCGAATAGTCGTCAAATGCCTTCAGGTCGCCTGTTGTGTAGAACTCTACAAGCTTCTTGATGTAGGCTTTCTGTGCAGGATTTTCGGCATATTCGGCTGCTTTGTTAAGCTCGCTAACAATGCGTTCGATGGCGGGTGAGTAGAGGCCGCCCACCTTGTAGGGCTGCTCGACAACCTTGCCGTTGACCTTGGTCTTGCGCGTATTCAATCCGTAGGATATGGGTGTGAGGTCGGTAGTATCCTTCAACGCTGCATAATAGGCCTCGACTTCGGGCTGTGTCACGCCTTCGTAGATGTTGGTCGACGAAGTTACTATGAGATCCTGACCTTCGGCCTGATTTACCTTCTTAGGCATAACCGTCGGGTCGAATATCACCGAAAGGAGCGTGTCGATGTTGGCGGGCTTATTGGTGATGTTGCTCAACAGGAACTCGCGCGAGAACTCGGGCGAGAACTTGTCCATCGAGTAGTGGTGATGGAGTCCGTTGGCAAACGATATTTGCTTCAGATACTTTTCAAGGGCCTTGAACTGCGGGTCGTTGCGGTCGCCTTTGTAATTAGTGTAGGCCGACTCGATAAGCTTGCGAATCTCAAGATTGTACTTGCCGTTCTGGTCCCACAGGATGTCACGACCTGCAATAGCCGCCTCGGTGAGGTGATATATGAGCAACTTCTGCTGTAACGACAGATTTTCAAAATCGGGAACTTTGTAACGCAGAACCTCGATGTCGGCAAAACGGTCGACTACGTAGTCGAAGTCCGATGAATCCTTTGCCATAGCTGATGATGTTATTGTCAGTGCCAAGGCCGCAGCCGTGGTGATGTTGGTGAATTTTGACATATTGGATATTGATTTGTTATTCGACATAAAGTATCAGTCCCTTCAGATACTCGCCTTCGGGATGGTAGATGTTGACCGGATGGTCGGCCGGCTGAGTCAGCTGATGCAGAATGCGCACCTTGCGTCGACTCTGGGCTGCCGCCGAGAACACCGCCAGTCGGAATTGCTCGCGGCTCACGGCCTGTGAGCAGGAGAATGTGAACAGGATGCCTCCGGGCTTGATCTTCTCAAAAGCCTTGGCATTTAACTTGCGGTAGCCTATGAGCGCGTTTTTCAATGCACTGCGGTGCTTGGCAAATGCCGGCGGGTCGAGTATGATCAGGTCATAGTCGTCGGTCATGTTGCCGAGGAACTTGAAGGCATCTTCGGCAAAAGCTTTGTGACGCGTTTCGGTGGGGAAGTTGATTTTCACATTGGCTTCAGTCAGCGCAACGGCCTTGGCCGAACTGTCGACCGAGTGTACGAGATTGGCCTCGCCGCGCAGGGCATAGACCGAGAAGCCGCCGGTGTAGCAGAACATGTTGAGTACATTGCGGCCTCGGGAATACATTTCAAGCAGCTTGCGGTTGTCGCGCTGGTCAACGAAGAAGCCCGTCTTTTGTCCCTTAAGCCAGTCGACATGGAATTTAAGTCCGTTCTCAACGGCAATATTGGTCGAGTAGTTGCCGATTATGTAATCGTTCTGAGGGTCAAGATGTGCCTTGTAGGGCAGGGTGGTCTCCGACTTATAGTAGACATTCTTTATTCCGGCATCGGGAAGCTCCACAAGATTGCGGGCTATTATGTCACGCGCAAAGTGCATTCCCGGTGAATGGGCCTGCAACACGGCAGTGTCGCCGTACACATCCACGACGAGTCCCGGCAGGAAGTCGCCTTCGCCGTGCACAAGACGGTAGGCGTTGTTGTCATGTCGAATCAGGTTGAGGGTCTTGCGCATCTTGAACGCTTCGTTGAGGCGCTCGGCATAGAACCTGTCATCGATTTCGGCATCGCCCCATGCCAGGATTCTCACTGCGATGCTTCCTATTTGATAGTGGCCTACGCCTATCTGTCGGCCGTCGCCTGTGACGACACTAACGATGTCGCCCTCTTCGATGTCGTCGGGTTGCTTGGCTATGGCACCTGAAAATACCCAGGGATGCAGTCGTTCAAGCGATTGCTCCTTGCCTCGTCGAAGTGTTATTACAGGATATGACATGATGTTGTATGGTTATTGTAATGTATAGGGCTTATTTGAAAATGAATCGGTAGAGGTCGTTGCCGTTGGCATAGAGCAGGAGCACCAGCAGGAACGCCATGCCGCATATCTGGGCATACTCCATGAACTTTTCGCTCGGCTTGCGGCGCGACACGATTTCGTAGATGAGAAACATGATGTGACCGCCGTCGAGAGCCGGAATGGGGAGAATGTTCATGAAGGCGAGAGCTACCGACAGAAATGCCGTTATCTCCCAGAACGACAGCCAGTTCCACTTGTCGGGGAAGAGGCTGCCTATCGCGCCGAATCCTCCGAGGCTCTTGGCTCCCTCGGCTGTGGCTACATATTTCATCGAGCTTACGTAGGACGACAGGCGGTTGGTGCCGATTTCCCATCCCTTGGGTATGGACTGAAGGAATGTGTAATGGCGTGTGACAACCGGATATATGTCGGTTATCGGTTTCAGCTGAATACCTATTTTGCCACCTGAAGTGGGGGTTATGGCTACATCCATCGGCTTGCCGTCGCGGATTATGCCCATCGTTATGTCCTTACCGGCGTTTTTCTGCAATTCGGCTGTGAACTCGGTGTAGGCCAACGTGGGAGCACCGGCTACACTTACTATTCGGTCGCCTTTTTGTAATCCGGCTTCCTTAGCCGGCTCACCGTTGACTATGTCGCCTATGTACACCGGCAGTCGGTAGGTGAGAAAGCGCTCTTCATCATTAAGGCGAAGAATGAAATTCTCGGGAATGGCTATGTCGACGGTGTCCTTGTGGTTGCGCAGTACGGTCACGGTTTTGGCTTCGGCCATTTCAAGCAGATAGTTGCCCTTGGCGACTTCAAGCTTCTCTCCGTCGGCGAAGAGGGGTATGTCGCCGTTGCGGAATCCGATTTCCTGAGCCGCTTCGGCGTAGTCCATACCTTCGTAGGCCTTGTCGAGGGGAATGTATTTCTCGCCCCAATACCATGCGATGCCTGCATAGATGATGATTGCAAGAATGAAGTTCATCAGCACGCCGGCCACCATAACGAGCAGTCGTTGATAGGCCGGTTTTGAGCGGAATTCCCACGATTTGGGTTCCTGAGCGAGTTGCTCCTTGTCCATCGACTCGTCGATCATGCCTGCGATTTTCACGTAACCGCCGAGGGGAAGCCATCCTATGCCGTACTCGGTGTCGCGCCATGTGGCACGCTCTTCGCCGTTAGGGTCGGTTTTTGTTGTTTTTTTCTTGGGCTTGTATTTGAACAGCGAGAACCAAGGGTCGAAAAACAGATAGAATTTTTCGACCTTGATGCCGAACATTCGGGCGAATATGTAGTGGCCAAACTCATGGATGATTACCAATAAGGCGAATGCGGCTATGAGTTGGGCGGCTTTTATGAGAAATGTTTCCATTGTCGTTTATAAATTGTAGATGGGTAGGATTAGTGTATCAGTGATTCGGCGTAGAGCCTTGTCGCGCTATTTGTGTTGACATAATCTTCATAGCTCGGTGATGCTATGTAGGGCATTGATGAAAGTGACGATTCGATTATCGACGGAATGTCGACGAATCTTATGCGTTGTTTCAGGAATGCCGCTACGGCTATTTCGTTGGCGGCATTGATTATGCACGCTACGTTGCCTCCGCGTTCAAGTGCGTAATATGCAAGGTTTATCATCGGGAATTTTTCAGTGTCGGGAGCGAAGAATTCCAGTCGGGAGTAGTCGCTCAGCTGTAATCCTCGTTGTGATGTGGGCAGGCGGTGGGCCTCACCAAGTGCATAACGTATTGGAAGGTGCATGTCGGGTAATCCGAGCTGGGCCTTTACCGAACCGTCGACAAATTCGACCATCGAGTGTACTATCGATTGCGGATGAACAACGGCCTCGATCTTGTCGGGCGATATGCCAAAGAGCCAGTGAGCCTCGATTATCTCAAATGCCTTGTTGAGCATAGTCGCCGAATCTACGGTGATTTTTGCTCCCATTGACCAATTGGGATGTGACAATGCATCGGACACAGTAACGTTCTGAAGCTCTTCGATTGTCTTGGTGCGGAACGGACCGCCCGACGCTGTTATGAGCAATCGGCGTATCGATTCTCTGTTCTCGCCTACGAGGCACTGATATATCGCCGAGTGTTCCGAGTCGACGGGTATGACTTTTGATGATGACGATTTCAGCTTCTCGGTTACAAGCTCTCCCGCCACAACGAGTGTTTCCTTGTTGGCGAGGGCTATCTGCTTTCCTGCCTCAATTGCGTGGAGTGTGGGTTCGAGTCCGCTGTATCCCACTGTTGCAGTCACTACGGTGTCGATTTGAGGCAGTGACATGGCTTCGGCTATGGCTTTGGCTCCGCTTGCGGTGGCTATTCCGTAGTCCTTGAGCGCGTCATGTAATCGGGAATAGAGGTTTTCGTTTGCTATTATCGCAAGATCGGGTCTATATTTTATGGCCTGTTTTATAAGCAAGTCGACATTGTTGCCGGCTACGAGAAGGCAAGCTCTGAATCGGTCGGGATACTCCGATATTATGTCGAGAGTCTGCACGCCTATCGAGCCTGTGCTGCCTAATACGGCTATTTGTTTCTTGGGTGTCACGTTGTGATTACTATATATAATAATGAGTATGCAAATTTAGCTGAAATTCTACGATTATGAAAATGTAGGATTTTAAATTTGTCAAAACGGTATGTATTCCCGGGGATTGAGCCGGGTGCCCTTGTTCCAAAGTTCAAATGTCACGAGATTCTGCGTCGAGTTGGCGCTGTTCCCGGTAAGCCCTATCGCCGAGCCGGTGTCAACGTGCTGTCCTTTGTCGGCAAAAGCCGAGCCGAGGCCCGAATATTTCGACATGAATCCGTTGGGATGCTGTATTATATATGTGTATCCTTGGCCTACGGTGTAATAGCAGTCGACAACCGAGCCGTTGTAAATCGACGACACAGGCGCGTTACGTGGCACAATCAGCGTTATTTCGGCCGGACGGTCGTTGTCGGGTGACATTATCGTGGCTCCGTTTACCGGCGTGAAGAATGTCACGCCTTCGGCCGCTATGGGCGACAGCACATTGAGGTTGAACTTCTCTCGCTCCTCAAATTGTCTTACAAACTGCTTCTCGGCCGATGTGGCTCCGATGAGCGAGTCGGTAGGGGCAGGGGATATTGTATCGTTATAGTGGGTCGGCGACACCTCTTCGATGCGGTCGTTGAGTATTCGCTCAAGATTGCTGATGTAGGCGTTGTGTATGCTCACTTCGGTTGAAAGCGAGTCGATGCGCATTGAGTTGAATATGTTCTCCTGCCGTTGCGACTCTTTCAGGTAGCCGGGGAGCAGCGTGCGTATAGGAGTGAATATTATGAGTGTCGCCACCATGCAGCCTATCGCGGAAAGTAACAGAATCAATGCCAGCACCACTTTGCGCTGCGACATTTTAACTGTCCATACCTCGTTGAATGTATTTTCATTGATGAACGACAGCCTGAAACGTGGATTGGTCTTGAACGAATGTGCTCGTTTAACGGTATTCTTTGCCGTCGTGTCGGACTTCTCTTTCATTCGCGGTTATTTTTATTTCTGCAAATATAAGTAGAATATTTGAGGAAACATAATGGCAGGCGCCTTGGACAGTCGGGGAGCAGGTTGCCAATCCTGTTCAGGTGACGGTGCTTTCATTTGATTATGCCGCTTAATGAATGCGGGCTGCTTATTTGCTGTTAAATAAAAATTATGCAACAATATAAATATTAGTGATTAGCTTGATTTTAGTTATGCTAAACCCAATGATTGTTAACATTATGATGTTAAATTATGTCCAAAAAAGTTGCAGGGTATTCATTAAAAACATAACTTTGTAGAAAATTTTGTTGAACAAAGACAAGATACTTTGTGTTAATATAGCAAAACTGACAAACCTGAAGAATAACATTCACTAACGTTTGTCGGACTAATTGACGATAACGGGTTTAAATAATTTGTATAAATTAAAATTAAAGAAGAATGAAAAAGAACATCCTTTTTGGTTTTGCTGCATGTGGCGCGATGCTCCTTTCAGCAAACGTTGCTAAAGCTCAAGAGGCTGTAGTAATTGAGGAAGCTACATTTACTGAAGTCGCTGACTGCACTGACCAGTACTATTCAGAGAAGGGAGCAAACTGGTTCATCCAGTTGGGTGCCGGTATGGAACTCCCCATGGTTGACTGCTACAAGGCCGGTCCTAAGGGACAGAATGACGGCAAGCGCGGTATCACAGCTGCTTACGGTGTAGGTTTCGGTAAGTGGTTCAACCCCTACTTCGCATGGCGTTTTGGCGTTCAGGGCGCTGCTTATCACTGGGACGCTAACAATGCTTATCAGAAAGCAAAATTCGTGAATGCAAACTTTGACCTTATGTGGGATATGTTCAACTCTCTCGGAAGTGTTGACGCTGATCGTTTCTTCAGCATCGTTCCTTTCGTAGGTGTTGGTGCAACTTATTCTTGGGACTTCAACCACGCTTATGTGCCCATCAACAACGGTTATCGCAAGGATCGCGTATGGCAGATCCCCGTATCTGTAGGTTTGCAGCTTCGCTTCCGTCTTAGCAAGTATGTTGACTTCTTCGCTGAAGGTCGCTTCCAGGCTTACGGTGATACTTTCGACGGTATCGCTTACGGTAGCGAGTCTATCGACATGAACCTCACTGCAATGGGCGGTCTTACTTTCAAGCTTGGCGGAAAGAGCTTCAAGAGCTTCAACCCCTGCGCTTACATTGGCTACATCAACCAGCTTAACGGTCAGATCAACGACCTTCGCGGCGAACTTTCTAACTGCAGCTCACGCCTTGCTGCTGCCGAGGCTCAGCTTCCTTGCCCCGAAATCGTAGCTGTTGAATGCCCCGATGCTTCTGCTCCTTTGATGTCAACTGTACGCTTCACCATCAACTCTGCTAAGATTTCTTCGATGGAAATGGTTAACGTATACAACATCGCTCAGTGGATGAAGGCTAATCCCGATGCTAACGTAGTTATCAAGGGTTACGCTGACAAGGATACCGGTACAGCCGCTTACAACCTCAAGCTTTCAGAGCGTCGTGCACAGAACGTTTACAATGTCCTCACTAAGGAATACGGTATTCCTGCTGACCGCCTTTCTATCAAGGCTGAGGGTAGCGCTTCTCAGATTTACGACACTAACAACTGGAACCGTATCGTAATCTTCTCACAAGACTAATAAACCATTAAGTTTATAAACCCTAAGGAGGCCGCACCGGTTGGTGTGGCCTCCATTGTTTTTGCCGGATCCATGTCACGCCCTATGACTGATAATGGGTTCGGCTAAGTATTTTTATATAACTTTGGCATAAGTTTTGCTGTAGCGATTGTTGTAATATTATTAATGTATAATCAAGGTAACCATGGCATCAATACATATAAACGACATACCATCCAAAGTCGAGCACTACGTATCACGACATCGATTGCGCGATGCGTTCAAGTTGCTGCGTCATTATAGCTCGCATATCGGCGACTGGAGAATAACCGATGAAATCGACAGGATGGAGGAGTCCTACTCGATGATGTTACGTTACGCTACGCAGGGTGCCGTAGATCCTGAGCGCGATGAGATGTATTCGTCAATCGTTCGCAAGATATATGCTATGCTTGACCGCATTTCGCGTCAGCTTTCCAAGCCTAAGTCGTCGAAGATGTATTTCAGCACCGTGCGCTATGAGGAGATGCAGGCTGGTGACACGGTAGGCTCTTTGATGAAAAAATACACGACGGCCTCCAACGAAGCCTCGCCCTATAACATGATAAATGCTTCGTCGGCTCAGGCAAGTGAGCGCATGATGGCCAAGGAGGATTTGGAGAAGCGAATCTTCAACAAGGTCTGGACGCTCTATCCCATATCGTCGGATGACGATGCTGCTCTACGTGAGGCATTTGAATCGCCTGTGCTTCCCGATTATTTTAAGGATATGCTCATTTCAGCCGTGCTTCTCGGCCTTACTCACTATTACGACGAGCGTCGTGTCATGATGCTCCTCGACATTTACGAGAAGTCGCAGTCGGTTAACTTGTCGATGCGTGCGTTGTGTGCCGCGCTTCTTGGTATGTATATGAACCGCTCGAGGTTGTGGGACCGCAAATTGCGTCAGCGCATTGATGCGTTGCGAGAACTCACTTCGTGGAGCAGTGATGTTAAGCTTGTGTTCCTGCAGTTCATACGCTCGCGTGACACCGAACGCATCAACCGCAAGATGCAGGAAGAGGTGTTTCCCGAGATGTTGAAGCTGCGCCCTGACATTGCGCGAAAGATAAGCGGCGGCAACGGGCTTGGCGACATTGCCAATCTTGAGGAGAACCCCGAGTGGCAGGAGCTGCTCGACAAGTCGGGCATAGCCGATAAAATCAAGGAACTCAGCAAGATGCAGGAGGATGGCGGCGATGTGTTCATGAGTACGTTTGCCAATCTCAAGTCATTCCCCTTCTTCTCCGATGTTGTCAACTGGTTCATGCCTTTCCATCTCGACAATCTCACGGTCAAGAATGCACTCGGCTCCGAATTGTCGGCTATAGGCAATCTGGTGTTGTCGTCGCCTTTCCTGTGCAACGGCGACAAGTATTCATTTATCCTCGCGCTGTCGTCGGTTCCGGCTATGCAGCGGCGCATGATGCTCTCGCAGTTTGACGCGCAGAATCTCAATGAGCTTGAATTGCGCAACGCGAGCCTCGGACTGCCTTCGGGCGAGCGTGACAATGTAGCTAATAAGTATGTGCAGGACTTGTACCGTTTCTTCAAGCTTTATCGCCGCAAGGGCGACTTCAACGATCCCTTCAGCCGTCCTATAAATCTGCTGCAGCTTGCCGTGCTTGCTCCCGATCTTACCGATGTCGACACACTGTCGGTTGTGGGCGAGTTCTACTTCAAGCGCGGATACTATGATGACGCCTATCATGTGTTTGAGATATTGGGCGAAATTCTTCCTCCCGATTCACAGCTCTATCAGAAGATGGGCTATTGCTGCCAGAAAGCCAAGAATCCCGCCAAGGCTTTGAAATATTACGAGCAGGCCGAACTGCTGAATGCCGACAGCTTGTGGACTATGCGCCGTCTTGCCGCCTGCTACAAGCTTATGGGCAATCCGGCCAAAGCGCTTGAATACTTTAAGCGTATCGAGGCGAAGAAGTCCGACGACCCCGGAGTAGCCTTGAACATCGGTCACTGCCTGCTTGAACTTGACCGCCCGGAGGAGGCTTTGAATTACTATTTCAAGGCCGATTTCATCGACGAAAAGTCGACACGTGCATGGCGCCCGCTTGCCTGGTGCGCTTTTATTTCCGGCGACATGGCTCAGAGCGAGGAGTATTACAACAAGGTGCTCACCGACAATCCCTCGTCGGGCGATTACCTCAATATGGGACACCTGAATCTTGCCAAGGGCGATATACGCGAGGCGATAAACTTCTACAATCTTGCGATTGACGCCAATAACGGCGATGTGGAGTCGTTCATAAATAATTATAATGCCGACCGCAACCACTTGCTTAAGGCCGGTGTGGAGGGTTCGCTGCTTCCGCTTGTCGTGGATGCAATCCTCTATTCGCGCGATTAGCAGTTAAAATTTGTATTATGGATAGTTATGTGATGTTTTCCTATTATCTTTGTTTATGGAAATGACATCACATAACTTTTAATATATGAGAAAAGCGATTTTAGCCTTTTCGGTAATGTTTTCAATTATGTTACAGGCTCAACAACAACCAACTGCCAATCCGTTTTTTGACGAATTTGCAACCGTGCACAATTCAGTACCCTTTTCATCGATAGAAAATAAGCACTATGAAGAGGCGATAGACCGTGGAATTGAGATTCAAAATAAAGAGATAGCCGATATCGTAAATCAGTCGGCCGCTCCCACATTCGATAATACCATTGTGGCTCTTGAGCGTTCGGGAAGCGATCTTAATCGTGTACTTAACGTGTTCTATCCCATGTTGTCGGCGTTGAGCGATGACGAATTGATGGACATTTCGCTGCGCGTTTCAGGCAAGCTCTCCAAGCACTCCACCGACATTTCCCTTAATGAGGGGCTGTGGAAGAGGATAAAGACAGTCTACGACATGCGCGACAAGCTGAATCTTGATGCCGAGGACAGCATGTTGCTCACCACGACTTATGACTCGTTTGCCCGCTCGGGCGCTGAGCTGAAGGGGGAGAAGCGTGACGAATACCGCCGCTTGTCGGCTCATCTCTCCGATCTCACTACCAAGTTCGGTCAGAATGTCCTTAAGGAGCTGAACACTTACGAGATATGGCTTACCGCCGACGATCTGAGCGGTTTGCCTGAAAGCTCGGTTGAGGCTGCCGCTCTCGCAGCCAAGGAGAAGGGGCGTGAAGGCGAGTATCTGTTTACGCTCGCGCAGCCTGTCTACACCGCTTTCATGAAATATAGCGACCGCCCCGACCTTCGTGAGCGCTTCTACCGTCTATATAACGGTCGAAACACCAAGGGCGAATATTCCAATATGGAGATTCTTGCCGATATAGCCGAAACGCGTCGCGAGATTGCCGCGCTGTTTGGCAAGAAAAACTATGCCGAGTACAGCCTTGAAAAGAGCATGGCTGAAACTCCCGAAAATGTCTACAAGCTTCTTAATGAACTCGCCGAGGCCTATCGCCCGGCTCAGTTGAAGGAGTTTGCCGAGATTGAAAGTTATGCCTCTCAGCTTGAAGGCCGTCCCGTCAAGATTAAGGCATGGGATTACAGCTACTACTCCAATAAGCTACAGCAGGCCAAGTACAGCTATAACGAGGAGGAACTTCGTCCCTATTTTGAACTTAACAATGTGATAGACGGTGTTTTCGGATTGGCTACAAAACTCTACGGATTGACATTTGAGCCTAATGCCGACATCGAGGTCTATCATCCCGATGTAAAGGCCTACGATGTAAAGGATGCCGACGGCAGTTATCTCGGAGTGATATATACCGACTTCTTCCCGCGCGAAAGCAAGCGCCCCGGAGCATGGATGACCGGTTTCAAGGACGAGTGCGTCACCGCCGACGGCACCCAGGTACGTCCTCACGTGACGATTGTCATGAACTTCACAAAGCCCACAGGCACAAAGCCGGCTTTGCTTACTCCCTACGAAGTGGAAACATTCCTGCATGAATTCGGACACGCTCTTCACGGCTTGCTGGCCGACACTAAATATGCGTCGCTGTCGGGTACGAGCGTCTACCGTGACTTCGTGGAGCTCCCGTCGCAGTTCAATGAGAACTATCTTACACAGAAGGAATTCCTTGACGGATTTGCCCGCCACTATGTTACAGGCGAGCCGATTCCGCAGAATCTTGTCGATAAAATCGTGCAGTCGTCGCAGTATGGAGCCGCCTATGCGTGCTTGCGTCAGCTTGGATTCGGATTCACCGACATGGCATGGCACACCATCGAGAGCCCTGTAGAGGATGTTGTCGGCTTTGAGCGTAAGGCATTGGAAAGCGTGTCGATGTTTGACGATGTTGACGGATGCATCTTCTCGCCTCAGTTCAGTCACATATTTTCGGGTGGATACGCAGCCGGATACTATAGCTACAAGTGGGCCGAAGTGCTGGATGCCGATGCCTTCTCACTCTTCTTGAAGAACGGATTGTTTGACAAGGCCACTTCCGACTCGTTCCGCCGCAACGTGCTTATGAAAGGCGGCACCGAGCATCCCATGACGCTGTACAAGCGATTCCGCGGTCAGGAACCCACAATCGACGCCCTTCTTGAACGTGACGGCATAAAGTCACCGTCGGAGTCACCCAAGCTTCCTCAGGACCTGCCTGCGCGCAAGGATTGACACGCTACGGCCTCTTGTTGAGGTGACGCGGAAATTTGAACAGAATCGATAGCACCACCATTCCTATAAGCATCCACGAGTAGTACATGTAGGGCCACGGTGCCACGGGTGATATTCCCGCAAGTGCCGTGGCGAGCAGGGTCTGTGCCCCGTAGGGGATAAGGCTCTGAACGATGCATGAGCATGTGTCGAGCAGCGATGCGCTTTTGCGCGGGTCGATGCCGAATCGCTGCGATATCGACTTCGACAGCGAGCCCACTGTTATGATGGCTACGGTGTTGTTGGCCGTACACATGTTCACGAGGCTCACGAGCATGGCTATCGAAGCCTGTGCGCCTCGCTGTCCGTTGATGCGGGCGGTGAGCAGCGACAGGATGTAGTTGATGCCTCCCGCCGCCTTTATGAGGCCGAGCATTCCGGCGGCAAGCAGCGTGATTATCACCAGATTGCCCACCGAGTCGATTCCGGCTTCCATGAATCCGAACAGATCCAGAATCTTGAATCCGCTTAGCAGTCCCATTGTTATTGCCGTCACTATTCCGAGCGACAGCACTACCGTAACATTGATTCCCATCAATGCCGTCGCTATGATCACGATGTAGGGTATTATAAGCCAGGGATTGGTGTCGTTGATTAGTTCGGCGTGTGACACTCGTGCTCCTATGAATATATACAGGACGAGGGTTGCTATTGCTGCCGGAAGCGCTATCCACAGGTTGGCCTTGAACTTGTCGTTCATTTTGCATCCCTGGGTGCGTGTGGCGGCTATGGTGGTGTCGGAGATAAATGAAAGGTTGTCGCCGAAAAAGGCTCCGCTAAGCACCGTGGCCACAAAGAAGGGTATGGAACCGCTTTCCGACTGGGCCAGCTCGACGGTGAGTGGCGCGAGTGCCACTACCGTACCCACCGATGTGCCTATCGACAGCGATATGAAACATGCGGCAAAGAACAGCCCCGGGATTATCATCTCGGCCGGCAGATACTTCAACGCGAGATTTACGGTGGCTTCAACCGCGCCGATCTCCTTGGCGAGTGAGGCAAATGCGCCGGCAAGCAGGAATATCCATATCATGTACATGACATTGGACGACCCCGCGTCACGTGAGAAGATTTCGACACGCTTCGACAGCGGCGTTCCGCGCATTATGATGACTGCCCATGCCGATGCCACCATCAATGCCACGGCTATGGGCATTTTGTAGAAGTCGCCTACGATTAGCGACACGGCGAGATAGAAGAGCAGGAATACGGCGATGGGCGATATTGCAACAAGTCCGTTTATGTGGGCTGTATTGTTATGTGACATAGCAATGGAGATGCTGATTTGTTGAAATTGACTGCAAATTTAATCAAAACTATCCATATAAGCGGCATCTCCCGGCGTTGTAACGTTATGAAAGTATGTGAAAATTACTGATATATAAAAAACCGGGGACGACCCTGTGTCGCCCCCGGAAACTGTCAATCATCCATGCTCATGCTTTTGAATTGTCCGAGGAGATTGAACTTCAGTTCCACTCCGTCCGACAGTTCGAGTTCATATCCCCATGACTTCTTCTCGATTTTCACAACCTTCTCGTCATTGAAATTCTTCTTCAGATAGTTGCGAATCGGTTTCATGATAAGTCCCTGAGGCACTTCTCGAGTCTTGCAGTCGACTGATGTCCATTTGCCGGCGTTGTTGAACTCTATTTTGGTTCCGTTTACCAGCTTCACGTCGTAGTCGGTCTTTTTAAGCAGATGCTTGTCTATTTTTATCATGCTCACCTTGGCTTTCGGGAAGTACTCCTGAAGAATGTCCTGTGCAGCTTGCGGCAGATTGCTGCGATCGATTGTGTATTTATCGAAAGCGGCATGGGCTGCACTTGCAGTTGCCATAATAAGTAATATGGCCATAATCAGTTTTTTCATTCCTATAATTTATTATTGTTCAATATGTAAACAATTGAAATCGCTAATTGTCGGCCTCTACCCGTTGTTTTTATCCTTTTATTACGGCTATTGGCATCAATTTGGTGCGTATCTTCACGAGATCCGATTGCGCTTCCATTACTTCGTCGATGTTTTTGTAGGCGCCGGCCGCTTCCTCGAGGTCGGTTTTTGTGCGTATCGAGTGAACGATTCCTTGTCGTTCAAGCATCGCTATCTCGCTCTCCATCGACAGGGTGTTTACAGCCTCGGAGCGCGACAGCCGTCGTCCTGCGCCGTGTGAGCATGACATGAATGATTCCGGGTTGCCAAGCCCTTCGGTTATGTAAGAGCATGTGCCCTGCGAACCGGGAATGATGCCTACGGATCCTTCGCGTGCGAGAGTGGCTCCCTTGCGGTGAACGATGACATCCTCGCCGAAGTGCTTCTCAAATGCGGCATAGTTGTGGGCTATGTTTATCATCGGCTCAAATTCGGCTCCCGGCATCACTTCGCCTATCACTTCCTGGATGCGCTGCATCATCAGTCGGCGGTTGGCGAGAGCGAAGTCGATGCAGTAGCTCATCTCGGCCCAGTATTGGCGGAACTCGTCGGTGCGCATGGGCAGAAACGGCAATTGTATTTCGGATGGAACCGATGAGAACCATCGACGGTTCAGTGCCTCGGCCTTCTCGTTGTAGTAGTCGCCCACCTGTTTGCCGAGATTGCGCGAGCCCGAGTGTATCATTATCCACAGGTTGTCCTCCTCGTCGCGCTGCAGCTCGATGAAGTGATTGCCTCCGCCGAGAGTGCCTATTTGCTTCATGGCCGACATCTGCTGTCGGGCCACTACTACTGTGGCTTCGAGGTTGTGGCCTTGGGGCATGAACTCTTCAGGCTGAGCGATTTTGTGGTGGGCGCGTCCGAGCGGAATCTGCTTGCGTATGCCGCGCAGTATCTTTTTGCGGAGCACTTCCTGAGTTATGTCGTCTACTTTTATGTTGGTCTTTACCGCACACATTCCGCAGCCTATGTCGACGCCCACAGCGTTGGGAACGACTACGCCCTTTGTTGCCAGCACTCCGCCTATCGGCATCCCTTTTCCTCCGTGGGCGTCGGGCATCAGAGCTATGTGCTTGAATACAAACGGCAGTTTGCACAGATTTTCCACCTCCTGAACGGCATGTTGGTCGAGGCCTGTCGCCCAGTTCTTTACCACGATGTTGTTGATTGTTGTTACTTCCATGATTGATATGTTTTTTAAGTTTCTGCGACAAAGTTCAGGGGCATCTGCGCAATGTTTTTGCGTAGATAAATAAAATATGATATTTTTGTAAAAATTTTTTCCGCTATGTCGCAAAACAAGAACGCTCTTTTACGCTACCACACCATCGACCGTTGTCTGCGCAACACAGCCAGGCGATGGACTTTGCAGGATCTTGTGGATGCATGTTCCGACGCGCTGTATGAGTACGAGGGGAAGGACGATCAGGTGAGTGTGCGCACCGTGCAGCTTGACCTGCAGATGATGCGTTCCGACCGCCTCGGCTATGAAGCTCCCATAGAGGTGTATGAGCGAAAATATTATCGTTACTCCGACCCTGATTACTCGATAAGCCGGTTGCCGTTGTCGAGCCATGACATTGAGCTGCTCAACGGAGCAATCGACATCTTGCGCCGGTTTGACGAGTTTGATCGTTATCACGACATGGCCGATGTTGTCAGCCGATTGCAGGATAGGGTGGCGTTGACCGAGCGGCGGCCTATCGTTGACTTTGAGCGTAACCGTCGGCTGAAGGGGCTTGAATGGCTCAACGTGATATATGATTTCATTTCGTCGCGCACTACAATCAGGGTGGTGTACCATTCGTTCAACGCGCGTCATCCGAGTGAGTATTTCATATTTCCCTATCTGCTGAAGGAGTATCGCAACCGATGGTTTGTTTTCGGCTCGCGTGCCGGTGACATGAAGCTGTTTAATTTTGCGCTTGACCGCATCCTTGAGGTGAATCCTTGTCCCGACATCCCATATCGTGACGATCCCGACTTTGACGATCATTTCTTTGACGATGTTATAGGCGTCACCAAGCATTCCCGGTTGCCAAAGGCTACTGTGAGGTTTTGGGCCGACAGTTCGCAGGCTTCCTACATTCTCACCAAGCCCGTTCATGACTCGCAGCGTTGTGTTGATAGGTGCAATGACGACGGTTCGATGACATTTGAGGTCGATGTGGTGTTGAACCCTGAATTCTATGCCGTTATGATGAGTTTCGGCGGCGGAGTGAAGGTGTTGTCGCCCAAGTCGGCAGTGACCCGCATGAGGGACATGTTTCGTAAAGGTGCGAATATTTACGGTTGACGGTAAACGACTGCATTCTATTTTTGTTATTAATATACTAATTTAATGATTACATTATATGAAATTAGCTGAAGCTTTACAGATAAGAGCCGACCTGCAGAAGCGTATCGCACAGATGCCGATGCGACTCAACAATAACGCCAAGGTTCAGGAGGGCTCCTCGCCAAGCGAGAATCCGCAGGAGCTGCTCGATGAACTCAATCGACTGCTTGAGCAACTTGAGCAACTCGTAGTGAAAATCAACATCGCCAACAGCCGCGTGGTGGCCGACGACGGCACTACGATGACCGCACTTATTGCACGGCGTGACACATTGAAGCGTCACATCGACATAATGCGCGGATTTCTTGACGCGGCGAGCGATCTTACTCCGCGACACACTCTTACCGAAATAAGGGTCATAAGCACTGTCAACGTGGCCGAGCTGCGCAAGAAGTGTGACGCACTATCCAAGGAGTTGCGTGAACTTGAAATAAGAATACAGTCGTTGAACTGGACATTGGAAATGGACTGAACGACTTGACCTTAGGGGGAATCGGGACAGTCGGGGGCGATTGTCAAAATAGAAGATTTTGTGCTTCATTTATGTGGGGGCTGAGGTGAAGGCCCGTTGTTAATTGTAATTCACAGCACAATGCACACTTGCACTTCTTATCTCTAACACCTTATTACCGTGACTTTGACCCGTCCTCCCGTTTTCCCCCTTTTTTATATTACAAATAACCTTCTGATACTATGATAATCATAATCCATATTGATTGTATTTAATTTTATTCTATTGGCCGGATTTTTTCTTCGGCGAGGCAGGTCATGTAAGGGCATAAAAAAATTGATTGTCGTCACGACAACCAATCTTAGTTAACCTTAAATCTAATACCATGAAAAACACGTTACAAAGGTATGGCTTTTTATGGTATCTGCAAAATATATTTGAACAAATTGTTGTTGTTTTAACAATATTTTGCTTTTGTGTATTCTACAAGGGGTGAAAATGTAGCAAATTTCTATTTTTGTGCAAGATTTGCTTACTTGTTCATTTGCTTGAAATCAAATATGCCATAAATGGTGACAAATTGTAATCACCATTTGTCATGCACTTGCTCACGTATGTAGCGATTGTAGATGTCACGCACGATTGCCATCTGTTCGATGGTAAACGGCGGTAACTGTGTAGCGCGGGCATTGTCGACAATCTGTTGTGGAGAGCTTGCGCCGGGGATAACGGTGCTTACTTCGGGGTACATGAGAATGTAGCGCAATGCAGTTTCGGCCAAATTATCGGTGCCGAGGGCTTCTTTAAGTTCCTTGGCTGCTTTTAGGCCGGTCATGTAGTCGATTCCCGAGAAAGTTTCGCCTTTGTCAAAGAATTTTCCGTCGCGATTGTAGTTGCGGTGATCGTTTTCGCCGAATACGGAGTTTTCGTTAAATTTGCCTGTGAGCAGACCGCTTGCCAGTGGAACGCGGACAATGATGCCGACATTGTTTTCATGAGCCGCAGCAAAGAGCTCGTCGGCCGGTCGGAGGCGGAACATATTGAATATCACTTCAATGGCCGATATGCCGTATTGCATTGCCGCGATGGCTTCGTCGATGCGCTCCACGCTTACGCCGTAGTTGCGGACTATGCCCTGCGACTTCAGGTTGTCGAGGGTTGTGAATGCCTCGTCGCTATGATAAACAGCGGTGGGCGGACAATGAAGCAGCAGCATGTCAAGGCTTTCCACGCCGAGATTCTTGAGCGAATCTAGTGCAAAGCGGGTTATGTTGTCCTTGTTGTAGCCTTCGGCAACGTGCGGATTGAGTTTTCGTCCGCATTTTGTGACAACGTATATTTTTTCAGATTTGCTCCTTACGAATTCGCCTACAGCCTTTTCGCTCATGCCGTCCTGATATATGTCGGCTGTGTCAAAGAGGTTGATGCCTTGTTCATAAGCAGCTTCAAGTGTGTTACGTGCAACTTTTTCGTCAAATGGATCGCCCCATTTGCTGCCGAGTTGCCATGTGCCGAGTGAGATTTCGCTCACCTTATAGCCGGTCTTTCCTAAAATCCTGTAGTTCATAATCCTAAATTTGGGTTTATACAAAGATACGAATAAGTCGAGCGCAATGCCAAATTTATTTGAGCATTGCCGAGCGTGAGTATCTTGGGCGAAGCCAACGATCGAATAAGTCGAGCGCAATGCCAAATTTATTTTGGCATTGCCGAGCGAGAGTATCTTGGGCGCAGCCAACGATCGAATAAGTCGAGCGCAATGCCAAATCTTGGCTGACATTTACACAGATGTTTATAAATAAGTATCAAACACGAAATTTGGAGTATTTTGTGTACATTTGCATACTCTTAACCCCGACATAAAATGTCTGTTTAAGTGGATATGTTTGAAGACAGTATAATTATATGTGCCTAAATATCAGAATGATGATATGAATATCAGAAAGTTACTTGCAAGGATGTCTTTCCGTACAGGTGTCATCATCCTCTCATTGTGTATACCGTGTTATATAATATCGTTTGCCCAGATGGCTCTTCCTATCAGTGCTGGAATAAAAGGCATACTATGGGTAGTGTTTTTCGGTCTGGCAAAAACATTTCAGTACGGTGGACTTACAATACTCGGAGTTGAAGGCATAGCAAAATTGAAAACATTTTTTCGTAAGAAGTAATATGGAAAATAAGCAGCACAATTGTGATAAATGTCCTATTTGGGCACAGCCAACAATCGAATAAGTCGAGAGCAAAAGTAAAATTTACCGATTTAAAATGCGCTTCGCGACATTATGGGGTGAAATTCGGGATTTCGGCGCACTATATTTGCATAAAAAACAAAATTATGGAAAATACAACAATGAATGCACAGTGCCGAAAAGGTAAGGGATTAAAATTTGATCAGGAGTGGAAAGATGCCGTCGACCGACTGCCGAAACACTATCGTGACGAAATATGCGCCGCAATCGAAGCTTATCAGCGCGACTTGACGGTGGTTGAGGTGACGCCCGGCGTGCCACGCGCCATATTTATGTTAATTATGCCAACGATTCGCCGTCGCTACCGCGCACGTGAATTGCGCCGCCTCGCCCGCGCCCGCAAAGCCGCAGCAAAGGCCGCTCAATCGCCTCGCCGGGAATCCGCTAAGACGGAATCTGTTGCCCCTGCAGCTGCGCAATCAGCATCGCAGCCGGTTCATTCCGCATGCACCCAACTTCCGACTCCGGCACCCAATCCCCCGTCAAAACCCGGCCGAAGCCCCCTCGACAAGCTGCTCCGACACCGCAAACGTAGGGACGCGATACATCGCGTCCGCAAATAATTTTGCCCCATTGTCTTCACAGGCGCATGGTAATGTCCCGAAGATTTTTAGGTTTTGTGGGCAATGATATATATATTGGATATTTTGATTAACTTTACAAAATCAGTAATGGCTTCCAACTTGTAAAAATAGCAACATAATCATGGATGTATTGCGAAAAGAGCTTAATCATATTTATTCATCCCAGCATCTTGAGAACGAAATTCTCGATATTGATGAGATTGACCGATGCAAGAAGATGGCTGATAGTATGGTTTCGGTTACTAATGCCTGTTGCGTTATAACTGATGCCGCACACGATTATTGTTATCTTTTCGGCGGGGAACTGGTGTCGTTGCTCGGTATTGCTGATGAACCATGCGTTTACAAAGAGATTTGCTCAAGCGATGAGGATGTCATATACACCAGGCTTCATCCCGAGGATCTTGTGGAAAAGAGAATGTTGGAATATGAGTACTTCAAATTTGTGGATACTTTGTCGTCTGAAGAGAAATTGCGTTACAAGGCCACATGCCGCATAAGGGTGAAGGACAATGAGGGTAATTATCGGATATTGGACAATAGTACTCAAATATTGAAGCCTTCGCCGTTAGGGAAAATATGGCTGATTCTGTGTTGTTACGATCTGTCGCCTTATCAAATGGATGATAACGGCATCAACGCTCGTATAAAGAATAACCATTCAGGCGAAATAATAAGGTTCTCTTTCGCCGATAGAAAGGGTAGTATATTGACCGAGCGCGAAAAGGAGATACTTATGTTAATAAAGGATGGGAAGCCGAGCAAGCTGATAGCTGATGCATTGGGAATCAGCATACATACGGTAAACCGACACAGGCAAAATATTCTTGAGCGATTGAGCGTGGGTAATTCCGTTGAGGCAATAATGGCGGCAACTTCTATGGGAATTTTGTAGCCGATGTGGTTATAAATCAGTATCGCGGGCATGGATTTGACAAGGTAATTTTGTGAAAAAAATTATCTTGAAATGAGAAAGTTATACATGCTTTTTATTCTGCCTCTTTTGGCGCATTTTCACGCGGTATATTCACGGGCATCGGAGTTTGACTGGGGTAATGCCACGGTTTACTTCGTGATAACCGACAGGTTTTGTAACGGGGATTCGGCCAACGATGTGAATTATGGCCGCATTGTGGACTATGGAAGCGAGCAGTTGAATGCCGCTACTTTCCATGGCGGCGACTTTAAAGGTATGCTCCAAAAGGCGAAGGAGGACTATTTCACTGACTTGGGTATTGATGTAGTGTGGATGACCGATGTCTACGAACAGATACATGGATGGATGTCGGGGTCGGGTTCCGTGAATGATTTTCCGCACTACGGCTATCATGGGTATTATCCGCTTGACTACACTCAGATAGACAAAAATTATGGAACGGTTGAGGAATTCCGTGAACTTGTTGACACACTTCATTCACAGGGAATACGCGTTATGCTTGGAGCCAACCTGAATGACCCGGGTTATCCTACATTGCTGGATGCCGTCCAGAACGGATTTGCCGATACGGGTTTGACCGAGGCTGAGGCTGCTCGGCATAGTCGTGACTGGAGCTATGATGATTTTTACGCCGGCCGACTTGATTGGAACGGTTGGTATGACCGCGGTTGGATTCGCATGCCTGATGAGGATTGGGATGAGAGCAATCTGTTGGAGGCTACACTGTTCGGACTGCCCGACTTCAAGGATGAGAGTGACTCTCCGGTGGCCATCCCTGATTTCTTTCATCGCAAATGGGATAGGGAAGGCTCAACAAATGATGCCTGGGTTAATCCGTCGGCGCGCAAGTATCGAAAAGATCGCAAGTGGTCGCCTATGCAATATTTAATCGCATGGATTTCATCGTGGGTAGAGGAGTTTGGAATCGACGGCTTTCGTTGTGATATAGTTGAAAATGTGCATACTTACCGATGGAAAGAACTTAACCTGGCTTGTAATGAGGCTCTTGCAAAATGGCGTAGTGCTCATCCCGAATCATCTGCATCGAAGTGGACCGACAAATTCTATATGACCGGGGATTTCGACAATGCTTCGATTGATTATAAGCCCGAGTATGCCGCAGCCGGTTTTTCCAGCATGGTCAACTTCTTTTTTCCGAAATATGGCGACCTTGATAATATAGTGTACACATGGCAGGCCTATGCCGACAGCGTTGCGGCTCACGCTGACTGGCATCCGTTCAGTTATCTGAATAACTCATATCATCGTGATGCCGATATGTCAAATATGATTGACTGTGCTACTACGCTACTTTTGTCGCCGGGAGTAGCGCAAGTGTTTTATGGCGATGAAACGGGCCGTGAGTTGAGCGATGCCAGGTTTAATGTCGACAGTGATCAGGCATTTCGTTCTGATATGGACTGGAATAAGATTGACTGTGCCCAACTTAAACATTTTCAAAGGCTTGGAACGATACGTAACTCTAACCCGGTTATAGGTTCAGGACGGCAGAAGACACTCGATGTACACACTTGTATCCGCTATAACGATAACGATACGATACTGATTAGGGTACTTCCTGTTGATGGGGAGCCGATAATCGTGAAAGGAATTTTTGATGATGGAGTGGAGCTGGTGGAGCTATATACCGGACAAATTGCGACGGTTGTAAACGGCATAATTACCTTCCCCCACTATGCCAACAAAATAGCCCTCATCCGGCCTCGCTAACCGAAAATTCCCGTGATTATTTTGTGGTTAGGCGTTGGGGATGATTTCCAGTCGTAATTCAGTGAGGATGCGCTGACCCGCAAAAGTTAGGACTAATTGCAAAAAAGTATGCTGAAATGCTTGCAGTTATTTGAATGGCAATGACTTTGCAGGGTTTAAAATTCCCTTTTATGAATAAAAAAAGTGTAAATGGTGCCTGTCTGCACGAGTCAAAAAGAATGGCAGCCGGTTCATTCCGCATGCGCCCAACTTCCGACTTCGGCACCCAATCCCCCGTCAAAACCCGGCCGAAGCCCCCTCGACAAGCTGCTCCGACACCGCAAACGTAGGGACGCGATACATCGCGTCCGCAAATAATAAATTACCATTATCGACATATCCGCAAATAATTTGCCCCCATTGTCGATATATCCGCAAGTAATTTGCCTCAGAGTCAACGCATCCATAAAATGTTATTCGCGGTTTATTCGGGCGCAAAAGTTACGTGTTGTTGATGCGGACGCGATGTATCGCGTCCCTACCGGGTGGGGCGGCGACCCGCAAAAAAGAAGTCCTTGCAAGGGTTGCTTGCAAGGACTTGGGGTTGTGGTGGCGGAGAGAGAGGCTCCAGAACCTATGCTTTCAGAAAATATCATAAAATTGCAAATCACTGATAATCATATATTATATACAATGCAAAGTAAATCTAAATCTTTCTAAATGCCTTTTGCTATTTCAATTTTTGGGTGTATATTTGGGTGTAGAATTTCAAACGCACCCAATTATGAATATCAAACGTAACATCATTTTTGCATTGGAGAGCCGGACGAAGAACGGTGTGCCAATCGTAGAGAACGTGCCTATCCGTATGCGTGTCATATACGCAAGCCAACGCATCGAGTTTACAACAGGCTACCGGATTGACGTAGCCAAATGGGATGCCGACAAACAACGGGTAAAGAACGGATGCACCAACAAGCTGAAACAAAGCGCATCCGAAATCAATGCAGACTTGCTGAAATACTATGCCGAAATGCAAAACGTGTTCAAGGAGTTTGAGGTGCAGGAAACCATACCCACCACCCAACAGCTAAAGGATGCGTTCAATCTGCGGATGAAAGACAGCAGTGAAGAACAACAGGAAGAAGCACAGATTAGTTTTTGGGAAGTGTTTGATGAGTTTGTAAAAGAGTGTGGCAACCAGAATAATTGGACGGCATCCACATACGAGAAATTTGCAGCGGTAAGAAATCACCTCAAAGAGTTCAAGGAGGATGTAACCTTTGAATACTTCAACGAATTCGGGCTAAATGAGTATGTCAATTTCTTGCGTGACAAAAAGGACATGAGAAACAGCACCATCGGTAAACAAATGGGATTTCTCAAATGGTTCCTGCGTTGGAGCTTCAAAAAAGGGCATCATCAGAACATTGCATACGACGCATTCAAGCCCAAATTGAAAACAACCCCTAAAAAGGTAATATTCCTGACATGGGATGAACTGAACAAGCTGAAAGATTATCAAATACCGCATGACAAGCAGTATTTGGAACGTGTCAGGGATGTCTTTCTGTTCTGTTGCTTCACGAGCTTACGATATTCGGATGTCCGTAACTTGAAAAGAAGTGATATTAAGCCCGACCACATTGAAGTCACCACAGTCAAGACTGCGGATAGCCTGATAATCGAACTGAACGACCACAGCAAAGCCATTCTTGAAAAATACAAGGATGTTCATTTCGAGAACCACATGGCATTGCCCGTCATCAGTAATCAGAAGATGAACGATTATCTGAAAGAACTGGGTGAACTGGCGGAAATCAACGAGCCTGTACGGGAAACCTACTACAAGGGAAATGAGCGCATAGATGAAGTCACACCCAAATACGCATTGTTAAGTACCCATGCCGGAAGAAAGACTTTCATCTGTAATGCGTTGGCACTCGGAATTCCGGCACCGGTGGTTATGAAATGGACTGGACACAGTGATTACAAAGCCATGAAACCCTATATTGACATAGCGGATGACATCAGGGCAAACGCCATGAACAAGTTTAATCAACTATAAAAGTATCAATTAGTTTCATGGATTACCACCATTGAAGTATATTTGTATTCTGAAAATATCATAAGATGAACAACAACGGACATAACATAGAAAAGACGAACTTTGACGCATTTATAAATGCTGTCGGTTCAGAAATACAACAGGCGCAAGTACGGCTGATTACCGCAGCCAATGCGCAAATGTTGTTCCACTACTGGAAAATGGGCAACTATATTCTCTATCATCAGCAACTGCACGGATGGGGAAGCAAAACCATCAAACAGTTGGCAAAGGCTATCCGGCTGAATTTCCCTGAAAAGAAAGGCTATTCGGAACGCAACCTTACCTATATGTGTCAGTTTGCAAAGGCGTATCCTTTAAGGACATTACAGAATTTCATTGAAACGGACGCAAAGCTGATAGCTCCAAGCGTGGAAAAAATTGCAGACGAAGTACGCTACTTAAACGATGTGCAATTTACGCAAGAGCCTCTTGCGCAAATTCAATCCGTTGATAACAAAGAAATTATAATCACGCAAGAACCTCTTGCACAAATTCATAATGTTGCCAAAACCGTATCCGACATTTACCGTATGGAAATTAAGGATATAGAAAACATATTTATGGCATCACCTGTTGCAAGAACCAATTGGGCAAGCCATGTGATTATGCTTAACAGTTCGCTTCCATTGGGTGTAAGCTATTGGTACATGAAACAGTCCGTGGAAATGGGCTGGAGCAGCAATGTTCTTAAAATACAAATTGAAACCAATCTGTATAGCAGACAAATCAGCAACAACAAGATTAACAATTTCACAGCCACGCTTCCTGCACCGCAAAGCGACCTTGCCAATTACCTTCTAAAAGACCCATACATCTTTGACTTGGCTGGAACTAAGGAAAAGGCGGACGAAAGGGACATAGAAGAACAACTGGTTAAGCACGTCACACGTTACTTGCTGGAAATGGGAAATGGCTTTGCTTTCGTTGCCCGACAGAAGCATTTTCAAATTGGTAACAGCGATTTCTATGCAGACTTGATTCTGTATTCCATTCCCTTACACGCATACATTGTAGTAGAATTAAAGGCTACCCCATTCAAACCGGAGTATGCGGGACAACTGAACTTCTACATCAATGTAGTGGATGATAAACTGAGGGGAGAGCATGACAACAAGACTATCGGGTTGTTGCTGTGCAAGGGGAAAGACGAAGTTGTAGCGCAATACGCATTGACAGGCTACGACCAGCCGATAGGCATCAGCGATTACCAGTTGAGCAAGGCTATACCTGAAAACTTAAAATCGGCTCTGCCAAGTATAGAGGAAGTGGAGGAAGAACTGACTTCCTTTCTTGATAAAGATAAGAACCCGTAAACTAAGCGTATATGGCAGGAGAAATACAGATTATGATTCCCAAATATGGTGAACTCAATCGGATATACAGCGACTTTATAATCAGCCATACTTTCTCTTTTGACAGGCAGAAATTCATCACGGACTTCTACAAGCAATACAATGACACAAAAGCTTTCGAAGCCGCCATCCTTGAACTGGTGCTTGACAAACCGAAGGAACAATATACTCTAGTTCTCAACAGCCTGAGAACCGAAATAGAGAAAAACATACTGATTTACGAAAAACATCCATTGTTTGATAACGAGGTAATTTCTCGTGTATGCTACAACTTCGCAGGCAGATATGACGCTGATATAAAGGCACAATTGGAGGTTACACAAAAATTAAGCAAGCCTTTGAATGAAGCATACAACAGGTATGATTCCATTGGCTACAGGGTACATACGGCAGCAGAAGAAAAGCAAGCCGAAAAGGAGTATGAACGCTGCAAGGCTGAATATGAGAAGGAAAAAGAAGAACTGGACAGGCTTTATGAATTGGAAAGGCAGGCAAGAAAGGAATCTCTCCAATATATTGAGAACTGTTGCGGAGATATTTATAAATTGAGTTTCCATTTTATGGAAATATTAGCAAAATATATTCCCGTAGCAAAAGACAAGCCGGATGAAACGAGCAAGCAAGAGAAACAGCAGGATGCGCCAAAGGAGCAACCCGAATATTTCGATGCAGAATTACTTTCGCTTATTCATAAAGTCTGTGTGGGGGAACAGTTTGAAGATATTACAACACACGACTTCTATGCCAACATGAACCTATCCTCCTGTGAAAAGGGATTAAAAATCAAGGCAAGGGAAAAGATACGGGTGTGTTACCTGATATTCCTGATGAGTGAAAGACTGCCCAAACAAGACAGGGATAAATGGAAGAATACAATCCTGAAACAGTTGGATATTGACGAGAACTACTACAAGTCAAAGTACAAGGAACCGGTGTCGGATTTTCCAAGTGACAGTAACCAAAAGTTCGCCAAAGAAATGGACGCAATATTCCGATAATCCGTAATATGTCCTGACATTTTACGAAATTACCACTTTTACCACTCAAATTAATTTTTGAGTGGTATTTTTATTATCTGATATTCAGAGAAATAACAGGATATTCCATTTACACCAACCACATCCTTACCACTCACGCCCCTACCTAATTTTGCATCGTTCGAGAACAGAGATAACAGCCAGTGCGCAGGGCTGATTGTTTAACGGCTAAATAGATTGAACGATGACAAATCTTCAAGAGTTATTATTAAAACCCGTCTGGCAGATGACAGGCGAAGAGTTCATATTCCTGAGCAAACACGCTTCCCATCAAGTGGAAGTGCAACCACGACCCGTTACGGACACAGAAAGAAAGTATGTGTACGGAATACTGGGCATAGCCAAACTATTTGGGTGCAGCCTGCCAACCGCCAACCGCATCAAGAAAAGCGGAAAGATTGACAAAGCCATCACCCAGATAGGACGCAAGATTATCGTGGATGTGGAGCTTGCCCTTGAACTGGCAGGAAAGAAAACCGGAGGACGGAAATAACGGGAGGAATGGCTATGGACTATATGAAAGAGTTTAAGGACATATCGGCAGAAGAAGCCGTAATCCTTTGGCAAGCCTCACGTTTGAGTCTGTCGAAAAGTTATGAGAAAGCACCTGAAATCCTCAAAGTGCATGGTTCTGTCATTGGGACATTGGGCAATTTCAGTGCATCCATCGGCAAAGCCAAAAGTAAAAAGACATTCAATGTTTCGGCTATCGTAGCCGCTGCATTGAAGAATGGCACAGTGTTGCGGTATGTAGCGGAACTCTCCGACGGGAAGCGGAAAGTGCTTTATGTTGATACGGAGCAAAGTCCTTATCATTGTCTGAAAGTCATGAAACGTATTTTACGGATGGCAGGCTTGCCTGATGACAGGGATAATGAGAACCTTGAGTTTCTCGCCTTGAGAAAATACACACCTGAGCAGCGTATAAAGATTGTCGAACAGGCTATCTATAATACGCCCGACATTGGTCTTGTAATCATAGACGGCATCCGTGACATGGTATATGACATCAACAGCCCCGGCGAATCCACACGCATCATATCCAAACTGATGCAGTGGACGGACGACAGGCAGATACATATCCATACGATACTGCACCAGAACAAAGGGGATGAGAATGCGAGAGGGCATATCGGCACGGAGTTGAACAATAAGGCGGAAACCGTATTGCTGGTGGAAAAAGACAAAAGCAACGGAGATATAAGCAATGTTTCAGCCATGCACATCCGGGCAATGGATTTCGAGCCTTTTGCCTTTCGTATCAATGACAGTGCCTTGCCTGAACTCATAGAGGGTTACAAACCCGAAGCGAAGAAACCGGGAAGACCGGAAGAGGAAAAGTTCGACCCTTACAGGCATATTACCGAGCAGCAGCACCGTATCGCATTGGAAGCCGTTTTCGGGCTGAAAGAGGAATACGGTTACAAGGAACTGGAAGATGCCTTAATCAAAAGCTATACGTCAATAGGTGTAAAGCTGAACCATCAAAAGGCGGTACCGCTCATCACCATGCTTCGCAACAAACGGATGATAGTGCAGGAGAACGGCAGAAAATACACATTCATGCCCGACTTCCACTATTAACCCGTTACCTGCACTCGCTTCACTTTATTCTGTGGGTCTATATATTAAGGATAAAGCGAAGTGATGCAAGGAATGGATAAACCGCTTCACTTTATTGCCGTACTCTATATATACGACAATTTAGTGAAGTGGTTATATAGACCGTACTTCTTAAAATGGTACGGGCGAAAAGAAAAATAAATCAATTCATTAACTACTCAAACAATTATCTTATGGATATACAGACAGCCAAGCAAATCAGGATAGCGGATTATCTGCACAGTTTGGGATATTCTCCCGTCAAACAACAGGGTATCAACCTATGGTATAAATCACCGTTAAGGGAAGAAACCGAAGCCTCGTTCAAGGTAAATACCGAGCGCAACCAATGGTATGATTTTGCACTCGGCAAAGGCGGCGGCATCATCGAACTGGCTTCACACTTATATGCTACCGACCATATACCTTATATATTAGAACGCATAGCAGAACAGACACCACATATCCGTCCTGATTCTTTCTCTTTTGGCAAGCAGTCATCTTCCGAGCCACGTTTTCAACAACTGGAGATTGTACCGCTTTCTTCTCCTGCCCTGCTCTCCTATTTGCAGGAAAGGGGAATAAACACGGAACTGGCGAAAAGAGAATGCCGCGAAGCTCATTTCACCAACAACGGCAAACGGTATTTCGCCATTGCCTTTCCAAACATATCGGGCGGCTATGAGATTCGTAACCGTTATTTCAAGGGCTGCATCGCCCCAAAGGAAATCTCCCATATCAGACAGTCGGGGAAAGCAAGGAATACCTGTTATGTGTTCGAGGGATTTATGGACTATCTTTCATTTCTTACTTTGAGATTGGAAAATTGCCCGAAATTTCCCGAACTGGACAGACAAGATTATATGGTATTGAACTCTGTATCGAATGTGAGCAAGGCTCTCTATCCGTTGGGTAGTTACGAGCGCATACATTGTTTCTTTGACAATGACCGTGCAGGGATGGAAGCACTCCGGCAAATCCGTATGGAATACGGCAGAGACTTATACATCCGTGACGCTTCGCAGACCTACAGCGGATGCAAGGACTTGAACGAATACCTACAGAAACAGGCTGAAAGAAACAGGCAAGTCCAGTCCGTAAGAGAGACGCACACCCAGCCACCGAAAAAGAAGAACGGCTTTCGGTTATAGCCCATTAGCCAATGTATGCAAAAGAAGGGAAAATAAAAGCGGAGAAAATCTATATAAATGCTGATTATTAGATGCTTCCGTAAATCAGATGATTTCTGATACATTCCTTAAAAATCACTATTATTCTTCATTTTTGTTACCTAAAACGATACTCATTTGCGGATTATTTCGTACCTTTGCAGGTGAATATAAGACACTGAAGGACAATGGGAAGAAAAAGGAAATCACTGGTGGAGAAATCCCCGTTCAAGTTACGCCGCCGCAAACTGGCAGACGGACGCATGTCCCTGTTCCTCGACCGCAGCGTGGACGGCGGGCACGAGTACGAGTTCCTGCAACTCTACCTCCTGCCCGAAACCTCTTCTACAGCGAAGCGTCAGAACGCGCGCACACTCCGGGATGCGGAAGAAATCTTGCAAGCGAGAACCGAAGCCCTGTTGAATGCAAAAGCCCAAATGGAACTTGCCGGTTCCGGTATGGGGATGCTACTTTCGGACTGGCTTCAAACTTGTTATGACAACCACGAAAAACGGGGTTTAAGAGACATGGGTAGCATCAGCAACGTGAAAAAGGCTTTGCATATGTTCCGTCCTGACACCCGCCTTTCGGATATTGACAGGCAGTTCTGCCTTGACATGATTGACTGGTTCCGCAACACATACAAGCACCGCCTGACAGGGAAGCCCGTCAGCGCGAGAACCGCAGACACCTATTGCCAGACTTTCCGCACCATGCTCAACGAAGCGGTACGCGAAGGACTCATAGACAAGAACCCGTGGAACAGACTTGAGACCATCGAGAAGATAAAGAAGCCGGAAAGCAAGCGTGAATATCTGACTATTGACGAGATACGGAGCATGATTACCACGGACTGCCCCAACGAACTTGTGAAGAGGGCTTATCTGTTCTCCTGTTTTACAGGTCTTCGCATCAGCGATATCAGAAACCTCAAATGGGGTGATGTTTATACCGAGAACGGGCAGACATTCGTTTCGGTCGTGATGAAGAAGACCACCAAGCCGTTATACATTCCCCTGTCAGGACAGGCATTGAAATGGATGCCCGAAAAAGGAGATAGCACCTTTGATGATTATGTGTTCGGCAACCTCGTCAATTACGGTAACGTGAACGAGAACCTGAAAAAGTGGGCGGAGGCGGCAGGAATCAGGAAGCATATCTCCTATCATACAAGCAGGCACTCCTTCGCAACGATGATGCTCACCCTCGGAGCGGACTTGTACACCGTGTCGAAACTGCTGGGACACAGCTCGGTCAAGCACACCCAGATATACGCGAGGATAATCGACCGGAAGAAGGACGAGGCGGTGAACCTTGCGGATTCCGTATTCTGAAATCATAAATCGTAATACCTTATTATATTATTATATATGGCGGCAAACGGCAAAAAGACAAAACTGAAGGAACCGGTGAAGGTGCGCACCAAGAAACTTGCGGACGGTTCCGAGTCATACTATCTTGACATCTATGTGGACGGCAAGAGGCAGTACGAGTTCCTTAAGCTCTACCGCCTTCCCGAAATCAATGCCCGTGTCAAGGAACAGAACAGGGCCACACTGGCGGCTGTGGAGACCATCAAGTCAAAACGGATAATCGAACTGACCAACAACAAGGCCGGACTGAAGAACACATCAGGCAGGTCAAAGATGCTGCTGTCGGACTGGATGCGGACATTCTATGAGGAACAAAAACGCAGAGGTGTGAGAGGCGTGAAACTGTTGGGTACGGTGTCTAACCTTGTTTCTACTTATATAGGAAAGAACAAGGTGCGCATGGGTGACATCGACAAGAACTTCTGTGTTGCCTTCATCCGCTGGCTCCAGTCCGAATACAAGACCACGTGGGGCAATCCGCTGAGTCCGAAAAGCATGTCGGATTATGTCGGCTACTTCAGCACGGCATTGAACGCGGCGGTCAGGGCTGACATCATTCCCGAAAACCCGTTCATGTCGCTTACCCCGACCGAGCGCATCAAGGTGCCGGAGAGCAAGCGTGAGTTCCTTACCGTGGACGAGATAAAGACCCTTATAGCGACGGAATGTCCGAGGGAGGATGTGAAACGTGCTTATCTTTTCGCCTGCTATTGTGGTCTGAGGCTCAGTGACATTTACGCACTCCGCTGGCGTGACTTGTCCAAAGATGGGGAACAGTGGCGCGCGTCTGTCGTGATGCAGAAAACCACGACCCCGATATTCCTTCCCCTTTCCTCGCAGGCGATGAAATGGATTCCTGAACGTGGCGATGCCCCGGATGACGGCAAGGTGTTTGACGGGCTGATTGCCGAACCCAACATAAACAAGGTGCTGGCAAAGTGGGTGAAAGCGGCCGGTATCACCAAGAAAATCACCTACCACACGTCGAGGCACAGCTTCGCAACGATGATGCTGACATTGGGCGCAGACCTTTATACCACGAGCAAGCTGCTCGGCCACTCCAACGTGAAAACGACCCAGATATACGCTAAAATCGTTGACAGCAAGAAGGTTGAAGCTGTCAATCTGGTCGATGGCGTATTTGACTGATATACTGAGTTTCTACCTTATAATACAATTTGTTTAGTGATAAAGTAGCAACTCAGCATACAAATATATGCTGAGATATTACCTTATCTTATAAAATTTCACCGATAAGGTAAAAAGTCAGCATAAAACATTCTTTTTTACGATTAAAAATCAGTACCTTTGCAAAATCAATGGAAAAGTTATGCAAGATAGACTGATATCCCGAAACAGAGAGTGTGAAGAACTGCAGCGGTGCTTGGATTCCGACAGATCTGAGTTTGTAATCGTCAGCGGTCGCCGACGTATCGGCAAGACATATCTTATAGACAAGTTTTTTAACTACAAATATGACTTTACTTTTGTTGGTGAACATAAGACACCGGCAAAGATACAGTTACAGGATTTTATGAGAGCCATAGAACGGCATTCCAAAAAGAAACAGCCGAAAGTAGCCAATTGGTACGAGGCTTTCAATGCGCTCGCCGACTATCTCGAAAAACTTCCAAGCAAACGGAAAAAGGTTGTTTTCATAGATGAAATGCCGTGGATGGACACCCAACGTTCCAATTTTGTCAGTGCATTGGAGAATTTCTGGAACGGATGGGGGAACCGACGTACCGACATAGTGTTCATCGCGACCGGATCGGCAACATCTTGGATGGCTGACAAGATAGGAGGCAATCAGGGCGGATTGCACGCCCGTATCACATGCAACCTGCATCTTTCTCCATTCACCTTGCATGAAACAGAAGAGTATCTGAGGCAAAGAAACTGCCAATGGGACAGATACCAAATACTCCAATGTTATATGATATTTGGCGGAACACCTTTTTATCTGAGCCTACTGAATGTTTCGGACAGTCTTGCACAGAATATAGACCGCCTGATATTCGCGGAAGGCGCACAGCTCCGGGGTGAGTTCGATGAACTCTATACAGCGTTGTTTGCCAAGGCCGACACTTATATTTCAGTCGTTAGACTGTTGTCGGAAAACAAATTAGGTCTGACACGTGAGGACATTCTCCGTATGACCGGCATTGAAGGTGCTTTTCTGAGCAAAATATTGAGAAATCTTGAACGCTGCGATTTTATCACACGGCTGTCCCATTACGGGAACAAAACACGAGACAGTCTGTTCAGACTTACCGACTTTTTTACATTGTTCTATTATAAGTTCATTGAACCCAATAATACAAAAGACGGATTGTGGTGGAGCAATAACCTTGATTCACGAAGTGTGTCAGCATGGATGGGACTAAGTTTTGAGCTTGTTTGCCTGAATCATCATAGGCAAATTAAAACTGCATTGGGCATCGCCGGAGTTGGAACTGCCATTTCTACATGGCGAAGCAAGGCTGACAAAGGCGATGGTATACCCGGCTTTCAGATAGACATGATTATTGAACGTGCAGACCGCATAATTCATTTGTGTGAAATGAAGTTTAGTACAGATCTATACGGTATTACAACAAGTTATGAGATGAAACTCCGTGAACGTATGGGTTTGTTCCGTATGGCGACAAAAAACAAGAAAACACTAGTAAACACATTTGTCACAACCTACGGCGTGGCCAATGCTAAAAACAAAAGTATAGTTCACAGCGAGGTGACAATGGATGACCTTTTCAATTCCTGATGATTATGATGATACAACAGATAACACAACGGCTGCAAGAGGTAAATAACTTGCTTGCCACTTGTAAGCAGGACAGCATCACCTTTGAACAGGCTTTGCTGCTATCCCTGTTCTACAAGGATTTCAATGAGACAAACCAAATAGTGACAGAGGCGGCTGCGATGTTCCATGACGATGCGGAACAGTTGAACGAGATTTCCTTTTCCCTTTTTTCGAAGGCAGAAAAATTCCTGTCATTAGATAATTTAGGATTGCAGTCCGTGGATTTTGAGGGCATCTTCAATGACCACTTAAAACCCTATGAGGCAAAGTATGAGGAAGCGAAAGATATTTCCACCGGACTGTGGCGCGAGTATTCGGCAATGAGCAACCGGCTGGATTTCCTGCCGCTCGACTCTGAGGATTACAAGTCGCTTGACCCTTTGTGCGATGCAAAGAAAGCGGAATACGACACAGCCCACGCGCGTGTGAACCTTTTATATAATGAGTTACAGCAGGAGCGTGACCGAACTTTCTGCGTGTATTGTTTCAAGCCGGTGTTCCTTTCCGTGCTGGTCGAGAGACTGAAAGGCATTTCGGGAAGCATCATCAGCGACATTAGACGGATGAAGGGGGACGCGCATGAGTGACGGCATCCTGTTCAAAGACACATCCGCATGGATGGACACCGTTGACCTTGCCTTGTGCCTGTTCATCTACGAGGTCTGCAACGACTGCCAGTTCGGACATCTTTCCGGCTCCGACTTCGTGAACTTCATGAACCTGAAGCCGACGGTGCAGCCTGTCACCGTGCGTCCGAAAGAGAACCTGCGCATCTGCTACATGGTGTTGTCCGTATCGCAGACCGTCAAGCCGCGTGAGCGTGGAAAACAGTGGGCGGAAGATTTCCTGCAACGTTGCGGAATATCCAAGTCATATTACGACAAGCACCGCAACGATGTGTGCGCGCAAGGCGCGACAAGAGAGAACCGGGAATACCGCAAATCCATCGACAATGCCATCGAAAAAGCCCGGCAACTGAACCGTACCCCATAACAGCCCGCCGGTTCCCCATCTGACATAACACAAGAAGATTACGGCAATGCGCCATACCGCTGAATACCAGTAGTATGGCGCATTGCTGTCTTATGCACTTTCCCCATTCGGGCCACATTGCGCCACTTCAAGTCCAAAGTAACTTTGCAAGCGAAACATAAGGCATAAAACAGCAGAAACGCAAGGTGTTATGCTGAATGGCAACAGGAATAAAAACAAATTGAAAGCGATATGGAAACAGAAAGAAACCTACTCACCACCACCGAGGCTGCAAAGTACCTCGGACTCAAGCCGAGCTATCTCTACAAACTGATGATGCGCCGTGCAATCCCTTATTACAAGCCCAACGGCAAACTGTGTTTCTTCTCGAAGGCAGACCTTGACACATGGCTGACAAACATCCGTGTCAAGTCACAGGCGGAAATTGACAGCGATGCCGCGCAGTATCTTGTAAACCGCTGTACGGACAAGTAACGAACATTCAAATGAAATTCAAACATCAATCAAGCAGTATTCAAAAACCATTTAAACCATTTCAGTATGAACAATGAAAACAATGTGTCGCAGGTGAACAGCAATGTTTCCGCGCAAAAGGACAACAGCGGAAAAAACAATGGCAGACAGCCCCGCGCAAGAGGCGAACTCAAGGCGGAGTTCGCCCATGTACTTGCATTCCTCAACTCTTGTACACTTTATCAGGCGGACGCCGTACGTGTCATGGTAAGCCATGCCACGGGCAACGGCAAGTATGAGGACATCGATCCGGCTGACAGGCTGGCAGTAAACCGGTTCCTGAACCACGGCATGAACAAGACCAACACCCTGACGGCAGACGCTGTGATGTCGTTCCGTGTCGGACGGTCGGAAGTCCTCCTTAATACCGTCACGCAATTCTGCAACCAGGCACAGGCACTCAAGGCGACCGTTGCGCTGATGCGTATCACCACCGATGCCGAAGCTGTGAAGACAGCCTTCGACAGACTTCCCGACGACAACAAGTAATCCGGGTAAGGTGCGACCTACAGGCGGCTGTCATACCTCTTATAATATAGGCGAAACAGCCTAAAACAGCGATGGGATAATGCCAAAGGCAGGGCAGAAAAGGAAGAAAAAGGAGGGAAGGAAGATGAGTGGTGTTTCAAGATATGCCGCTGCATTACATTTCCTGACGGTCATTCCACGCACGGCTCTCTTGCCGTTGTCCCGCAGTCCAACGGAGAACGCCGCTCGCAGGCTCGCACCGGTACCTTTTGTAGAATCATCAATTACCGCTTATGAAAACTGAACAGAAATTACCCGGCAACACGGAACCGGTTGAAACCAAAGACAGAATAACCGATGCCGCCGTGAATGCAGAAGACACGGAAAACAAAAAGAAGAAAGTCAAGGAGAAACGTGATTCGACAATCTCGTTCCGTGTCAGCAAGTCGCAACGGGAGAAAATCACAAGCATTGCCAATGAGTGCGGCATGAGCCTCAGTGACTATGTGCTTTCCCGCGCATACGGATACGAGCCGAAAGTACGGCTGACACCGGAACAGGAGGCAGTCCGCGAGCAGCTTGTCATCGCACGCAGCGACTATGCGAAATACACCTCGATGCTTAACGCAATGTCACAGGACGAGCGCAGGGCGATGTTCCGTAACCAGCCGTGGATGATAGGCGCGCTACGGCTTCTCGGCAAGACCGCTGACATGATTACGAGGCTCATCAAGAAACATTTCGCCCCGAACCGCATACCGGCGGTGAAAAACATGACGGTACAACAAGAAACAGTAGCAGAAACAGACAAGGAGGAGGCACCGACATGATAGGCAAGGCAAAATCCATAAACCACGGAATAAATGATATCCGATACATATCCGGTGAGTCGAGAAACAAGAAACACCCGGAACTGATATATCATGTCAAGGACAACCTGCTTCCGTGCGGACTTGACGCGCAAGGCGTATGGGACATGATGAAAGCCCACGCGCCGATGAAGAATAATGTTATCCGCATTGAAATCAGTCCGGCGAAAGAACATACAAAGGACTTCACCATGCAGGACTGGCAGCAGTTGTGGGATGATTTTGTCCGGGAGTATGACAAAATAGAGATGGCGGATGAAGACGGCAAAGTGTATTCCCACAAGACAAACCTCGCGGACAGCATCTACACGGTGTGGCTGCATCTTGAATCCGACAGCCGGATTCCCCACCTCCATGCCGCCGTGTGCCGAAAGGACAGGAACGGCAGGACGAACAACGACCACAAGATACATATCCGCGCGCATGATGCGGCGCAGGCTGTTGCCGTCCAGCGTGGATGGATAACCGCGAAGGAAATCCACAAGGCAAACGCCGTCAAGGTTGCCGAAGACCTTATGGACATTCTGAAGGCAATGCCGTCATGGTCTTGGGATGATTATGTAGCAAGGGTGCGGGCAAATGGGTACACACTTGTGGAACGGCCGGACGACAAAGGCGGCATAAAGGGTTATGTGGTCGGAAAGGGCAAAGCCAAATTCAAGGCATCCGAACTTGGCAAGGGGCGCAAACTCATGGCATCGAAGATTGAACAGACCTGGCAGAAACTTCACGACCAGTCCGAAACAAAGACTGTGCAGCCTGTCGGTAAAATCGTGCCAAAGACGGATGTACCTGTTGTTCCAGTCGCCGCAAAGCCTGTTGCAAAGCCACTGCAACTTTCCAGCGAACCTGTCGCAGACTATTCGTCATGGCATGAGAACACTTCCCGATACGAGCTGCCGCACGACGGCAAGACCTCCCTGTTCTATATTCCCGATGATGTCATGCAGGTGTTCAACGATGAGTTCGACTATCGCGAGACGGCGAACTGGAAAGAACTCACCGATATGGCGGTAGCCTTGTTCGTGGGATTGACGGCAGTTGGCTCCGTTTCAACGGGAGGCGGTGGAGGCGGTTCACACAATGATGACAACTGGCGTGACAAAAAAGACGAGGACGAGATTGAACGCGCCCGCAGATGCGCCCGTGCAGCGGCGGCACATTTTGGCAAGGAAACGAAATCAGGACGCAGAAGATAAAGAATACACCTATGGCAAACAGGAAATACGATTACAGCAAGGATGTGCAGCCCACAGAAGCCACATCCGAAATGGCAAAGACTTCTGAAATAGAAGAGGTAACAGCAGTAACAGCGGAAGAAGCACGTCGGCAAAGACTTGAACAACGGAATGATGCGCTTGCCAACGAGTTCCGCAGGCTCAAGCCGGAGATTGCGGATGCGCATAAAAAGTTGGAAAGCCTCATTGAAGGAATCGGTGCATACGCAGGAACAATGCAAAATCTCCACGACCTGCTTAAAACATCATTTCCGATAAGATTTGCAGAAAACGACAGACAGGCATTACTTGAAGAAATCAATACCATTGTTGACAATGCCATATCTCGGATTCGCATAGAAAGCAAAAAGGCAGACAAGGATATCCGTCGCAATGAGAATCGCATATCCATGACACAGACAACATTCTGGTGCATGATTGCATTGCTGCTAATACTTGCCACGTTTTTTGCCCTCGTCATATTCGCCAATGTGAAACTGATTCATTCCGATGTGCTGACACAAATTTCAGTTGTATATTCCGGGCTGACAGCCTTGACAATCATCATTGCAGCATATATCTACAGGAAGAAGTAATCTATGCCGCGCAATGGTAAAGCATTCAAATTTTCAAAACCGATTATCTATCAGTCGCTAACTTTTTCCTGTTTTATTGTATGCGCAATTATGAATGCGAGTAATGCGATTGAATGGACGGCGTTTAGTAGCAGTGCGAAGAGCCACCAAGTCAGTCCGGCTCCATACCGACTGTGAAATGCCAGATTATAACTCAATATAGCATTATAGACAATCATCACAATCAGATTGCCAAAGGCGATTCTCTGTCTTATCCTATGGCACAGCCAAGCCGATAACAGCGACAGCGCATAAGCTCCACCAAGCAATGTCGTATCTCCTCGCCAACCCTCGGACATACAACGATAGACCATGAGAAGCAGCATCACTCCCCATGCTGTCCAAAATAAAGCCAATTTATGTGTCATAGTCGTTTTGAGATAAGTGAGTAAATTTTTGTTATGACAATGTATGGGATGATTGAGATTAATGAATACATTATCAAAAATAATATCAGGTAATCTAAATGTGTTGTGGATTTATTTAAATTGGGTAAAAGAAAACAAATTGCAACAGATAGGCTGTTGGCTATCCAAACCGACAAAGAAAGTCTGAAATTACTTTTTCTAAACCACTTAAATGCAACGAATCCGCTCAACAAACCACATAATAGGAATATGACCGTGTAGTATGTATCCCATTCCATATACAACATACTATAACCCACTCCTACTGAAACAAAAGCCACAAATGCCTCAAATATCCAAAATCGTTTATCGGTCAGTATCATCGCTTATTTTCTGTTCAGTAATCAAGTTCAGTTCCCTTGTTATAATCTTCCAAATACTCCGAGTATCTGTCATCACTTGGGAGTACTATTGTGAAATTTTCATATAGTTCACCGTAACCTTCGGGAAGAATCTCAAATACAATCAATCTCTCATCCGACAATTTAACAATGTAATTAGCAAGTCCTGTTGTTGCGCGAATATTAATAATAGTGCCTGTATTTATTTCGCTATTGTCGTATTTATCATGCTTTGCATCATCAATGACAACTTGATAAAAAAGACTATTTTTATAACAGATTGCTGTTTTGTCGTTTCTGACAAAATAGGCTTCCATACGTTCAATGCCATTATTTTCAGTAAATACTCCAAGGCGGCAGTAAGTTTTCTCAAAAGTGAAGGGCAATGTAATTTTTCCGACTGAAATAATTTTGATAGGCGAAGGGTTAGTCTTGTTCGTTCCTTTCCGCCATAGACAAATGAACAGGGCAAGTGCGATGATATAATTGAGAAGAAGAGCTATTGATAGAGAATTTGTCCTCTGATACAATCTCTCAATCTCATCCGGCCAATAAAGGTCTAATGCTATATATTTCAAATCCACATAGGTATTGGCACATAAGAGCAATTCGCAAATGCCAATCGCTCCAAAGGTTATAACACCTAATATTTTATGCCACTTTTTCATAATCGTAACGCTAAAAACTAAAATGGATATATTAAAGTGTCTTGTTCCCACTGTTCAAGTGTCGCTTTTGCGGTAAGGGAATGTATATCCTCTCTTTGTGAAATCTCTTTGAGAACTGGAACCGCGATTTTGGGAGATTTCGGCAGCAAACCATATGCGGCAAACATTCTTACACCTACATTAGAATCAGACAACAATGCTTCCAATTCATTCATTTTTCCTAATTCCTTGAGATATTTAAGAATCTGAATAATCCGGTCAAAGGCATTGTTGCCTTTTTTATAATCGCCACTCTCCGTTGATGCAACTTGAGCAGCCGCAGCCATACGAAAGGCGGTCAATGCTTTGCTGATGTTGTCAGTCAGTTTCATTATTCAATGTGCAAGAGATTAAATCAGTTGGTTCGATCGACAAACCGGTATAATTGGACTTGATTAACTCATCCGCTAATCGTTCAGATATAACGATTGTACTGTCGAATGGAAACGGAAAGAACAAATCCCAAATTATGCTTCTATCTCTTAATGTGAGCGAATCAAATGTTACGCCAAAAGCCCCAGTCTTATCCTGTGATTTTAATTGCTGATATTGGCTGAAAGACTCCAGAGCAATAGAATCTTGTGGAATAGTCCACTCTGTCCTGATGAATGATGATTTTTTGTAGTCTATTAAATCCACGAAAGGAAGTCCGTATAGATGTAACCACAAGTATTCCCTAATATCTTTATTGGCGTCAATTAAAGCTGGAAAAACCTGATACGGCATGACATTGAAAAGCCTGATACAGTCATATAATTCAGGAGATATAAGCATATCACACCCAGGTCCGGCTGTCGTGGAGATATAGTCTGACATAATAGCCCCCTTTTTTAATTTGAATTTCAAATCGGGATTACATAATAGTTTATTCCACGGACTTATTTGAGATGCCGTGAAAGGACAAAGACAATCTACTTGTGGGTATTTCTTGCCTATCCTCAGGTCATGTGACAGCTTATAATATTTCATTGATATAACATTCTTCATATTTATACTATTTGGCTATTAGAATCAGAATCACTGCGAAAACGAGGAATCCAAGAAAGCCGTTGGCGAGGTTGTTGTCGGCATGGTCTATGTTATTGAAATCTTCCGACCCATAGCGGATTTGCCTGTATGTCACTTTTTGTCCGCGACGGAACAACCACAACCACCATACCGAAGCCCGGCTCCGATATGAAGAATCGCCGAACCGAACCATGAACGGATAAATATTTCAGCAATCAATTCCATTAAAGTTTCCATTATTTCATCTCATTTTCGTTAATTATACATAACTACTTAATTCTTGCTTTAAGTCTAAAACAAGTTGTTCAATATTAGTATCCAATCTATTCTTCTCGATGACATCTTTTAGTCCTTCGATTTTTGAAATGATAGATGACACTAAGATACATTTTCTTTGGGCATCGGAATATTGAAAAAAATCACTTTCAATGATTATTGAAATCCCAATGGCCTTTTCCCGTTTGCGATAGTTCTCAATATCTCTGATATGCACTCGTTCATAATCACAGGGCAAAACGTAAAATTGGAAAAGAATCCGTTTTAGATCTTGTCCATAATCTGAATATTGGATATTCTTTAGATAACGGTCTAATCCCGCTTCGCCCCAAATATAGGAACGAAACATATCACCTTTTTTAATTGCTTCGTCTTTTATTTGTTCCGAGACATCTGCAACCAGCGATGGGTAGGAAACGAAGCATGCGAATATATTTGTATCAGTCTGCTGTCTCATCATTTTTGCGATTCCTTTCTTTTACTTACTTCGAGATTGTACCAGATTTGTTTCATCGCTTGCCTCCTTTCCTGTTGATAAGCCAAAGGATGCCGCCCCAAAACAGCACGTTTGCACTGACCAATAAGATATTGGTCAACGTGTCGGGCGAGTCGAAGCAGAATATAAGGCTGAACATGAATAAGAACACGACAACCGCCGAGGCTATGAATTTACCAATCTGATCCATTATTTGCTATTTCTATTTTCTAATCTTTTTATGAATGCTTTTACCACTTTAGGTGATAATTCGCCGATAGAATCTTGTGTAAATTTCAATCGTGGTACTATAAGATAGCCATCAGGAGTCTTTACAGCTATACAATCACCCTGATCTTCAATATCATAAGATGCAGAACCTCCGTAAGTTACTTGCTTTTCAAAGTAGCTTATTTCGACAAAATCGTCAGGGAAAACGAATGCTCCGCAAGATTGCGATATCAATAATGGCTGTAATTGATATAAGCTGTCTATTAGTGCTGTTATTTCCTTGGCATGATTATGGTATTTGGCTGAATCAATCGGCAAAACCCATGTAGCAGGCGATACCCCACGCTCCAGTCCATACATGAAGCCTTTCTGTGCGTCGACTTTAAAGCATTCAATTTTCACATTATCATAATCATTAATCCGGACGGATTTCGACATGGGGCGAATAAATAGGCCCTCTTTTTTCCCTAAACCATAGTGCGGGGCGGCCATCATTAAACCTCGTGTGTGATAGAGAACGTAATCTCCATCCTCTGCATCTATATAATGCCTTCCGACATAAAAGAGCAATGGCAGTGCAATGACAGCCGGAATGAGCGAGAACCAGAAATCTATTCTCAACCACCATTTCAGTAATCCCGGCTTTTCAAGTCCTCGGCTGGCTGGGAGAGCGAGCAATCCAAGAATATAGCCTCCAACCATCATCCAGTTGAGCAAATTCCATCGCCACATAACGCCACTATTTGTCACATTTATCATCACTACGATAATAGGCAGGAGCGCAATCTGTACCCACATCATCCACAGGACTATCTTATATCGGAGAGAATCGGACATAGCGGCTATTTCTTTTTATTTTTGAACTTGATAGTTTTCTTAGCGTTGCGTTGGGGATATTTGACCTTGATTGTCACCGGGTCGTCGTAACCCTCGGCTTCTATGCGGAATGTCGCTTCTTTAAGAGGCTTGCCGTCTTTGTCTTGAAGTGCCCAATCATAAATCCACTCTATTCTAATCGCAGTGTCATTATCATATTGATGATCGGATGATAGCGATTCATAATCTTCGCTACCATTTTCATCAGTAAAAACTTTATAAACATCTATTTCAGATGGATTAATCGCATTGCCCTTTTCATCGACAAAATATAAATCAAGCATCCCCCCAGGCTTAGCCGGTTCTTTGGCTACAACACCTTCTATTTCACCTATAAAATAATCTGCTTGCTCCAGCGTAACATTCATTGGAGTTTCAAGGTCATTCACATATATAGTACGTGGTTTGTATCCGATATATGAGAATTTTATCGAATCGCCCAAGCATGCCTCGATTTGAAAATTACCATCAATGTCAGTGCTAATTGATTTCTTAGTATTAATATTTTGGATGACAGTGCCTATCAAAACCTCGTGTTCTCCTTTAGACTCGCCCGGCTTTGTCCAGATTCCAGTAACACGACCCTTTATTAATGCTGCTCCAATCCGCGATTGAACTGAGACACTATCCGTTGAGAATTGTGTATCACATTGTATCTGAGCCTGCATAGATGACGGCATGAGCATGGTGAGGAATGTCGCCGAGATTCCGGCAAGGGCTATGGCTTTTCCGGCAAGGGAGCGGATGCGGAGCTGTTGCTCCAAATAGCGCACCTCTGCTTCACATTTGGGGCAAGTGCCGAGGCAGTCGCCCTTATAGCGGCATTCCGATGTCACGAACTCAATCCCGTTGGCATCTGCTATCTGTCGGCGTATCTCTTTCAGAATCTTGCAGGTCTGCTTTCCTCGTGCCATAGTCAATCTGTAGGTAATTTGAATGTTATAGGAAGAACCATGTATGTGTTGACTTTCTTGCCATTGAGTGTGCCTGGAGTGAAATCCGGAAATAGCCGGACTACACGCAACGCCTCACGGACGAGAGCTGAATCCTTGCCTCTTAAAATCTCCGGCTCGCAAACCCGTCCCAATGTATCTACATAGAATTTTACAACCACACGACCTTGAATCCCCTCTTTTAATTGTTCTTCGGGATATTTCAGATGTTGGTTTATAAAATGCAACATTTCAACATTTCCTCCGGGAAATTCCGGCATTCGCTCAACACAGCTATAAACACCCTTCTCATCCGGATCTGCAGGGGGATAGTCAGGTACTGCCCCTGGGATTGGAACACTGGCAATCTCGCCCTCTTTGATGACAGACAAATCCCGTGACACAGACATCGTATCTTCCGGCTGTTCACCTTCTTCATCGATGCTATCCATTGCCTCTGTTTGCTCAATGGGAGCCACCGGTTCACCTTGCAAAGTTTCGTTTGACAGATTCGATGATTTGCCGTTACATCCCGACATAAGCATTATGCCAGCCGAGATTCCTGCAAGGGCAACTGCTTTTCCGGCGAGTGAGCGGACACGAAGATGTTGCTCCAAATATCGTACTTCGGCTTCGCATTTGGGACACGTACCGAGACAGTCGCCTTTGTAGCGACATTCCGATGTAACTAACTCAATCTCGTTTGCCTCGGCAATCTGCCGGCGAATCTCTTTCAAGATTTTGCAAGTCTGTTTTCCTCGTACCATAGTCAATGTCTGCGTATTTGGTAGGTGAATAAATCGAAGTTGTTGAAACCGAGGGCCTCAAGTCTGGAACAGCTTGCCGTGCGGTCGGTTTCTGTGTTGAAATCAGGTATCAACGGTAAGCGGATTATGCAGTCCTTTTGTCTCCCCGAATCAGCTATCAGCCGGAGATTGTCAAGAACAAGGTCGTTTGATTGTCCGGTGTAGCTGTTGTATATCGCGGGGTTCATATCCTTGATGTCGATAATCAGGGTGTTTACCACCGGGAGCAGAGCCTCGACATTAGCAGACGGCACGTTGAGTGATGTCTCCAGATTGAGTTGCCATGAGGGACCACACAGTTCGCGGAACTCACGAATAAACTGCGGACGCAGACATGGCTCGCCGCCTCCGAAAGTCACGCCTCCGTTTGTGGCGATGAAATAAAGTTCGTCAATGCTCGTTTCGGCATACAATTCCTCCGACGAATACTCGCGGAAATGTCCAGCATCGCCCAGCGACTGCGGGTTCAGGCAATATCGACAATTGAGAGGACAGCCATGAAAGGCAACAAGCGTAGTAACACCATCGCCATCAGTTGAGAGGCGATGCCGTGATATTCCGATTATTTTTACCCGTTGTTTCATGTAACCAATTACCTTAAGTTACACAAAATTACGCATTTTACTTGAAAGAATTGCGATTTTGGTACGGAAATAATTTAAGAACTAACGATTTGATGATTTAGATTATGGGTAAGACTATAAAACAGTCCATTGTGAACGCAAGCACCCGTTTATAAATACATCATGGAATTATTCCAAATTCCATTTTTTATCCCTACTTTTGTAAGTGAAAAGCACACTATTCTTCTATACGTCACGCATACGCAGATAAAAATTATTTCTGTTACCTATTCGTTGCTTAACAACATACAAATCTGTTTATACAGCTATAAATCAATAATGTAATATTGCACATTGGTTAGTGGCCCACTATAACTACACGCTCCGCTTCCGTAGTTGTGGGCTCTCCCGAGGGGATTAGGGCTTTGCCCTAATGACCCACTCAGGGCGTTTCACCCCTGAGAACCCCGAGCAAAGAGTGACCCTCTCTTTGCAATCTCCGCTTATGGGTTACCCCTAAGAACCCCGTTACGGAAGCGGACAAAGTAATCTAATGTAAACAAAAAAAGAAGCTATGGCAACAAAATCAAGCATACACATAAAGCCTTGCAACATCGCATCGAGTGAGGCGCATAACCGAAGGACTGACGAGTATATACGAAACATCGGGGTGTCCAAAATCTATGTTGTGTCCGAACTTTCTGCCGACAACGAACAATGGATAAACCCGAACTTCGGCACTCCCGAACTGCAAACGCACTATGACAATATCAAACGGATGGTCAAGGAAAAGACCGGACGTGCCATGCAGGAAAAAGAACGGGAACGCAAAGGAAAGAATGGTAAAATAATCAAGGTGGCAGGATGTTCACCTATCCGTGAGGGAGTGTTGCTCATCAGAGCGGACACCACATTGGCAGATGTGCGTGAATTTGGCGAAGAGTGCCAAAGACGCTGGGGCATCACGCCACTCCAAATATTCCTGCATAAGGACGAAGGACATTGGCTGGGTGAAAAACCTGACGCAGAAGACAAAGAGAGTTTTCAAGTGGGTGAAAAATGGTTTAAGCCGAATTATCATGCCCATATTGTTTTTGACTGGATGAACCACGATACAGGAAAGAGCCGTAAACTCAATGACGAGGATATGGCAAAAATGCAGACTTTGGCATCAGACATTCTAATGATGGAACGTGGGCAATCAAAAAATGTTACTGGCAAAGAACATCTGGAACGCAATGACTTCATCATTGAAAAACAGAAAGCCGAACTGCAACGCATAGATGCTGCAAAGCGGCATAAAGAACAACAGGTGGAACTTGCCGAACAGGAACTCAAACAGGTAAAATCGGAGATACGCACCGACAAGCTCAAAAGCGCAGCCACCGATGCTGCCACAGCCATAGCAAGCGGTGTAGGTTCTCTTTTCGGCAGCGGAAAACTGAAAGAGCTGGAGCATAGCAATGTGGAACTGCATCAGGAGATTGCCAAACGGAACAAAAGCATTGACGATTTAAAAGTCCGTATGCAACAGATGCAGGAACAGCATGGCAAACAGATTCGTAATCTTCAAGGAATACACAATCAGGAACTTGAAGCCAAAGACAAGGAAATATCACGGCTGAATACCTTGCTTGAAAAGGCTTTCAAGTGGTTTCCGATGCTCAGGGAGATGTTGAGAATGGAAAAATTGTGTGCTGCCATCGGCTTCACCAAAGAAATGATAGAGAGCCTCCTGACCAAGAAAGAGGCTATCAGGTGCAATGGCAGGATTTATTCCGAAGAACACAGACGGAAGTTTGACATCAAGAATGATATTTTCAAGGTGGAAAAGAATCCAACCGATGATAGCAAACTGATACTGACCATAAACAAGCAGTCGATGGACGAATGGTTCAAAGAACAGTGGAATAAATTACGGCAAAGTTTACGACAGTCAGCGGAAGAGCCAAGAAAAAATAGAGGATTCAAGCTATAATTCCGCTCTATATAATCCAAAACATCAATAAAATAACTAATTTTGCATTCGGATAGGGGCAACTCTTTCCAAGAAATAAGAAAATAAGAAGCGTTATGCTCTCTTGTAAGTCGAGAACGTAGGAAATTCACCAGTGTACTGGGATTGCATAGTGGTTCTCACGCATACAGCATGGGCTGCTACCTCTACATCTGTACACAAGGTTTCCTACGACTTTCGACTTCGAGTGTTGCATCAGTAGTTTGTGCTTCTGCATTTATAAATCGCTCCATCGTGCTATGGAGCATTGTATTATTTTGTAGATGAAGAATATCGAAGCAGATAAAGAACTCATAGCGGCATCGGAATCAAGGATATAAAGGACTATGAAATTGAAATCAACATCGAAAATGGTATAGTAGTAAGATAAAAGTAATGGCAGAATCTTTTAAAAATATGTTTGATAAGCCATTCTTTGGAAGGTTTGTCAACGACTTGTCTCTTGTTCTCCAGAACATGAGTGTAGACAAGTTTGTAACTTTAGTTATGGATGAAGAATGGGAGAACAGAGGTTATAAGCAGCGGATTGCACACATAACTACTGTTCTGCACAAGTTTATGCCAACCGAGTATAAAGAAGCTGTTGCGAAAATCTTTAAATTATTAGACTGTGTAAAAGTTAGACTGCTCGATTTTTCAAAGATAGACGATAAAAATTTCAATTTGCTGACATTAGAATATGGGGTTATTTTGGACCATTATGTGGAGCGATATGGAATAGAGGACTATGAGACATCAGTGAAAGCCATTGAGCGAATTACGCAATTCACGACTTGCGAATTTGTGACCCATGCCTTTATTGTGAAATATCAAGATGAAATGATGAAACAGATGTTGGCTTGGTCAAAACATCCGCACTGGGGGGTAAGGAGGCTTGCATCGGAAGGGTGCAGACCTCGTCTGCCGTGGGCGATGTCATTGCCTAAATTAAAAGAAAATCCAGCTCCCATCATTCCGATTATGGAAAATCTGAAAAACGATCCATCCAGGTTTGTAAGGTTGAGTGTTGCCAATAACCTGAACGATATTTCAAAGGATAATCCACAAATCGTAATTGCTTTGGCTAAAAAATGGAAAGGGCAATCAGAGAATATTGATTGGGTTATCAAGCATGGATGCCGAACATTGCTTAAGCAGGGGAATCACGAGATATTGAACCTGTTTGGACTGAGTTTGAATGACAATATCAGCATAGGTGACTTTAAGATTCTTACAAAAAGAATAAAAATGGGTGATTCTGTTGAATTTTGTTTTAATCTAAACAATTATAATACGGAAAAACGGACAATAAGATTGGAATACGGAATCTATTATCGGAAAATGAATGGAGAGATGACGAGGAAAGTCTATAAAATCAGTGAGAAGGAATACAAAGGAAACTCCATTACGGAAGTCAATAGGAAACATTCGTTTCGCCCCATAACGACAAGAACTTTTTATCCCGGCATTCATCAGATTGCTGTTATATTCAATGGATGTGAATCGGGAAAATGTGAATTTGAACTTGTTGAATGACAGTTTTTAATAGTTGAGATTAATCCGTAAATTCCGGGTCAAGCCGAAATGCCGGTGCATGAATTTTTGGAAAAGTGTTAAATTTGCGGTATGAAAACCGCAGATGCATTTTGGCAATTCCTGCCTGAAGGATTGGACGAACTGTTTGAGATGGTCAAGTTTGAAAAGACAGACCAGTCCTACGACATATGGCTTGACGAGAAGAAGAAACTGTCGGATGAGGATTTCCGCAATCCGAACATTGTTGCACGTGGATACACGGATTACGTTACAGTCCAGGACTATCCGATGCGCGGCAGACCGGTGTTCCTGCACATGCGCAAGAACAAATGGTGGGACAAAAAGACCAACGAGATATTCTCATATAACCTGGAACTGCCCAACGAGGAGAGGACACGACTCAGCACCGAGTTCGTGGCTTTTTTAAAAGACGAAGGTGGAGACGACGGCATTGTCGATTAAGCATATAGCGCAGATGTACTGCGTCAACGGCAAATATTTTGCCGAACAGTATCGCAACAGGATAAGCGGTTATACCGAATGGCGTGAGGCCGAACTCGGTTGCGGCTTCTACTTCAACGCTAACAATATCGGCCCGTACATGAGTCTTGACGAAACCTGCCTGAGCAACGGCGAGGTATGGACTTTCCTCACGAACAAGGACGGACACGGTGGCCGTGGGACGCTGGCGGCGGCCATACCCGGCACAAAGAGCGATGAGATAACCACAATCCTCATCGGAGCCATGGGTAAATCGGTCAGACGCAGGGTAAAAGAAGTGACCTGCGATCTCTCGCCCTCGATGATGCTGATAGCCGCCGAGGTATTCTACAACGCCCACGTCGTTAACGACCGCTTCCATGTGCAGCAGGTCTATAACGAGGCTGTCGACGAAATTCGCATAGACATACGCCGACAGCTCATTGCCGAAGACAACAGCCGTGACAAATCAGAGACCCCAATTACATATTCCAACGGCGAGACCATGCGCCAGATCCTTGCCCGCAGCAAGCACACCCTGATGATGTCGCAGAACAAATGGACTGACATACAGCGTCATCGCGCAAACATTCTGTTCAAACACTATCCGATACTGAAAGCTGCATACCATCTGGCTATGGAACTGCGCCAAATCTTCAACGCAAAGATATCACCCACCAAAGCAATGGGTCGGATGAACAAGTGGTATGAAAAAGTAATGGCATTGGGCAACAACAACTTCCGCTCTGTCATCAAGACGTTCAGGAACCACGCCCCGACTATCCTCAATTATTTCCGACGTCGCGCAACTAATGCCTCGGCCGAAGTCTTCAACTCCAAAGTGAAAATCTTCCGCTCGCAGATGCGCGGCGTAAGAGACCGTGACTTCTTCATATTCCGACTCGTCAAGCTCTATGCATGAGCTTTAACGTTCCAACTCTCGAATTTTAACAAATGCACCGGCATTTCGGCTTGACCCTAAATTCCCCGTTATATCCAAGAAAAAACAAGTGGTTTGCACGTTAAAAGGGAGGTTTTCCACTTACCTTCCCATACTATCAATCTTAAAGAATACAAAAACACCCAATTTTACATTCTTGGGTGTAAAATTGGGTGTTTGCTTTGCAATTTGCTGATTTTCAGCGTTTATTGCGGAGAGAGAGGGATTCGAACCCCCGGAGGTGTGACCCTCAACGGTTTTCAAGACCGCCGCAATCGACCACTCTGCCATCTCTCCAAATGGATGTCGTTATTTACGGGTGCAAAGTTATGGCTTTATTGTGAGATTACCAAATATTTTGACGGTTTTATTTTGCGGCAGGGGCTAAATTCATGTTGAAATGCACATTTGGCATCTTTTCGACGGCGTGAATGGGGCGATGATTGGATAATTATCCATAACTTTGCCGGCGATGAAGAAGGTGTATTTGTTCAATCCTGAAAATGACATAGCCCTCGGATACGGGAAGAATACGTTCTCGCTGTCGCCGACGGTGCAGGCGCTGTGTCGCGACGGTGCCGTGTTGCCGTTGTGGTACTGTGACCGCAACGATTGCATAGTGGCGTCGGATGTGCCTTCAGCGTGGCTTGACGAAATGGAGCGTATGTTTGGCGTCAAGGCCGTGACGGGTCGTGACGATATGTCAGGATACAAGGGCGCTCCGTGGGGATGGTCGCATCATTCGCGTAAGGTGCTTTCGGGATATGGTGCCGAGGTGCCCGGCATTGACCGTATTGAGCGGATAAGGGAATTGAGCCACAGGCGCATTTCGGCCGATGTAATGACCCGACTGGGGCGTGAGGTCGATTTTGAGCTTCCTCCCGTTCCGGTAGAAGCCGTCGATGTCGACGCGGTCAAGGAGTGCTTGTCGCGTTACGGCTCGATTTTCGTGAAGTCGCCTTGGTCGAGCAGCGGGCGAGGGGTGATTCATGTCGATGCCTGGAGCCGCAGTGTCGAGCAGCGGGTAGGTGCCATGTTGCGCCGACAGGGCAGTGTGATGTGCGAGAAGGCTCTCGACAAGACACGTGACTTTGCAATGCTTTTCCATGCCGCCGACGGTGTCGTGAAGTGGACAGGCTATTCGCTGTTCTTCAATCATGAAGGCGCGGCCTATTCGGGAAATGTGATTGCCGACGATGATGCGATTGAGCAGGTGCTTGTAGATTCGGGTGCCGACAGGGCGCATCTGCACGCCTTGTCTTCAGCGCTTGGCAGGGTGATGACGGCAATTATCGGTGATGACTATGAGGGATATTTAGGCGTCGATATGATGGTGACGCGCTCGGGCATGATTGCGCCATGTGTCGAGGTGAATCTGCGAATGACCATGGGCGTGGTGGCATGGTTGTGGGGCCGGCGGTTTCTTGCGCCCGGCAGTGTGGCGCGTTATACGGTTGGCCCGTGGGAGCATGCAATCCAGCCGGAAATGCGGTTGTCAGCGATCGCAGACTTGTCGAGGGTGCATTGTCGCTGAATCCGATAGGCGACAATACAATCTTTTCGTTCAGGATTGAAGCATATAGAGGGTCAGAACTCTCTCAGCTCATTGTATAGCCGGTGAAGCGGCAGTCCCATTACGTTATAGTAGCTTCCCGAGATTGATTTTACGCCTATGGCTCCTATCCACTCCTGGATTCCGTAGGCTCCGGCTTTGTCAAGCGGCGAATAGCGGTCGACATAGTAGCGTATCTCCTCGTCGGAAAGGCGGGCAAACTCCACCGTGGTTTCCACGGCGAAAGTGCGGGTGCGTTCAGTTGTGGCGAGTGTGACACCTGTCATTACGGTGTGACTGTGGCCCGACAGCTTGCGGAGCATCTCCACAGCTTCATCGGCCGAGTGCGGCTTGCCAAGAATCTCGCCGTCGGTTATCACAACCGTATCGGCTGTTATTACCAACATTCCTTCACGAAGTGTCTTCCTGTAGGCGTCGCCTTTCTTCTTGGCGATGTAAGGCGCCACCTCGTTGGTTGGAAGGTCGTGGGGATAGCTTTCATCCACATCGATTGTTTCGGCAATTGAAAACTGTAGGCCGAGCATTCCCAACAGCTCGCGTCGTCGCGGTGACTTGCTCGCAAGCCTTATGTCGTAGCGTGACAGGTTGTGTAGCGGTGATTGCATGAGCGATAGTTTAGAGTCGTTACCATCCGAAAGCCTTGGCCGATGTCATCCATTTGCCTTGAGCCCTCATGATCTCCTCAAGCAGGTCGCGGGCCACTCCGTAGCCTCCGTTAACCGGCGAGATGTAGTCGGCTATCGATTTGATGTCGACAGCCGCGTCAAGCGGAGCCACTGCGAGGCCGGCGTGCTGCATCACCTCGTAGTCGGGAATGTCGTCACCCACATAGGCCACCTCTTCGCTGAGCAGGCCGTTGGCATCCATCCATTGCTTCAGCACATCTATCTTCTTGCCGGCCTTCATGTATATGTCGGTTATGCCGAGTCCGTTGAAGCGGGCTTTTATCGCCGAGGAGTAGCCTCCGGTTATTATGGCTATCTTGTAGCCGAGCTTTACGGCAAGCTGCAGGGCATATCCGTCCTTGATGTTGACCATGCGCGAGGGCATTCCTTCGCTGTCCATGGGTATTGTCGAGGGCGACAGAACTCCGTCGACATCGAAAACGATGCCCTTTATGCGTTCCAAGTCGTAGTTTATCTTGCTCATGATTGATAGTCGGTGGTGTTGTGGTGATATTCGTTCATGATGTCGGTTGACAGTGTTTCGTAGAGCTTGTGCTTCACTCCCGACAGCATGCTCAGATGCTTTTTAATTATGTCGACATCGCCTCGGCGTGCCGGGCCTGTCTGTCCGTCGTGGGGCGACATTGTCAGTGTCTTGTCGAGGGTGGCTTTTATGAGCGGATGCATGACGCTGAAGTCGGCACCGATGGATTCGAGTATGTCGGACGACTGTGCCCACATGTAGTTGGTGAAGTTGCAGGCAAACACTGCCGCGATGTGCAGCTTTACGCGGTTGGCACTCGACACTTCGAGCACCTTGTGCGATAGCGACGAGGCGAGCTCGCGTATGGCGCGGGTGACATCGCCGTTGCATCCCTCGATGAAAAACGGCACTTCGGTCATGTCGACATCGGCATCCTTGGAGAATGTCTGCATGGGGTAGAGCACTCCGTAACTGTCGACAATGCCGTCAAAGACTTTCATGTCGACCGAGCCCGATGTGTGGAGCCACAATCCCTTGCGGCCGGCGACCGATGCGGCCAGCGACGCTATGGCATCGTCCTTGATGGTGATGATGTATATGTCGGCGTCAAGGTCGTCAAGGTCGGCAACCGCGGTTGCCCCCACGGCTGAAGCGAGTCGTGACGCGCTTTCGTAGTGGTGATTGTAGATCGACAGCTTGTAGCCGGCTCTCGTGACGGCCTTGGCGAGGTGTGTCGCCACATTGCCCGAACCGATGACGGCTATGCGTGGGGAGTGGCTTAGCGTTCGGTCCATGTGCCAATGTGAACCTTTTCCCACTGCAGCTTGTCGACTGCCTGGGGCTTGCGTTCTTCGGCTTTATGGCCTAATGTTATTATGCACACGGGTATGATTGAATCGGGCATTTCGAGCAGGTTCTGCACATATACCTCCGATTCAAGATCGGTTTCGGTAAAGCGTCCTTTTACCTGAATCCAGCAGGAACCCAGACCGAGGTCCTCGGCCTGCAGCTGAATGTAGGTTGCGGCTATTGAGGCGTCCTCAATCCACGGTTCGGTGATTTTTGCGTCGACGGCCACCACGATTGCGAGTGCGCATCCGGCTACGGGGCCGGCTCCGCTTACCTTGCACTTGCTCAGCAGTTCAAGCTGCTTCGAGTCCTCGACTACGACAAAGTGCCATGCGCGGCTGCTCTTGGAGGTGGGCGCCATGAGCGCGGCCTCAAGTATGGTTTTTACATCTTCGGGTGAAATTTCTTCGGGGGTGTATCGGCGTATACTGCGTCGATTAACGATTAAGTCATGAAAATCCTTCATAGCGGATCGGGGATGTATAGGTTTTTGTTTTGGATTCTATCGCTTGCACACCCAGGCATCGGGGTATCGGTCGCCGTATCCGTTGGCGCCAAGCTTGTTGAAAGCGTCGGAGTAGGTAGCGCCTGTTGCGATGTAGACACGGTAGCGGCCTCCCGATTCCAGAACCGACAGTGAATCGCGGTCGGCGCTGTGGGCGATGTATTCGTCGGCGGCCTTGCGTGTAGGCAGCGATGCGACTACAAGGAAGTAGCGCATGGGCTTGGCTGCGGCCGTAGTGACGGCGGGCTGCTGTGTCGTGGTGACGGCGGGGGTGAATGTGCCGCGTGATGTTGCAGGGTCGGGAAGGGCTATCGACAGTTCGATGTCGGGTGACGGCACTGTGTAGACCGGGGCGGTCTTGGTGACATTCATCGTAGTCGCAATCCCGGCATAGTTGGCCTCGTCCTGTATTATCGGGGTCGAAAGCATGAATCCGAGTCCGATGAGGAGTGCTATCGAAGCTACGATTTTGAGTATGTTGCGGCTCACGGGGACATAGTAGACCGATGCCGACTCGTTGCGCTTCTTCAGCGTTTCGGCCAGGTCGACCGCCTTTACGGCAATGAGTCCGGTGTAGTCGGGGGCGGTGTTGGTGGCTGTAGCCGGCTCAAACACTATCGAGCCTTCATCGTTGCGGCTGAATGAACCGAGTCGACCGAATGTTATCGACTCGCCCGATTCAAGAGCGTGACGCATTGCATTGACCTCATCGGCAATGAGGGCCGACGCGTTGTCGTAGGTGATGCCGTTGCCACGGGCTATCGACGATGTGAGCAGTCCGTCGCTATGGGTGAGCGACGCGTTGAAGCCTACTGTGCGACATGGCGGGAATATGCAGCCAAACTCGCTGTCGACGCGTGCCGGCTGATAATTGGCTATAAAAGCTCCCCAACCGGGCACTGTCACGCAGTCGTGCCTCAGTATCAAGTACTCAATATGTCGGATTAGTACATTCACAATACAAAGGTAATTACTTCGATTCACATTTCAAAACGTTATTTATACAATTTGCGGCCGATTTCGTTCATTGTGTCGGTCATAATGCAGCAACGGCCACTCGAGAGAGTGGCCGTTGCTGCGTAGTTTGTGACTATTGCGCGTAAGGGATTTACTTCACTTTGAGAGTTTTCCCTATTGATAGTTTCGTGTTTCGTGTTATGCCGTTGAGCTTGCAAAGCCTGTCGACGGTTGTGCCGTTGCGCGAGGCGATTTTTGACAGGGTGTCGCCTTTGCGTACACGGTAGGTGGCCGATGCCGTGACTTTGCTCGATTTCGATGAGCTTGCTTTAGCCTTTGCGCTTCGGGGCGAGTAGTCGCGAGCCTCCTGATAGTTGTTTTTGTTGAATGTGAACTCGTCGGTGTGGGTGGTGTGATTCTCGAAGTCGAAAATCGCAGCCGGGTTTATGGCGATTCCCATGTAGCGGGTTTCAAAGTGCAAGTGAGGCCCTGTAGATCGTCCGGTGTTACCGCCAAGTGCGATTGGGTCGCCGGCCTTTACGTATTGGTCGGGCTTAACGAGGAATTTTGAGAGGTGGCCGTAAACTGTTTCAAGGCCGTTGGGGTGGCGAACGATGACATAGAGTCCGTATCCTTTTCTGCGGCCCTGGTTGCGAGTGAGTCGAACCTTGCCGTCAAATGCTGCGCGAATCGTGTCGCCTATCTGTACTTTCAAGTCGATGCCTTTGTGCATTCGGCGGAAACGCCTGCGATAACCGTAGGGCGATGTCACGTAGCCCATGGTGGGCATGCAGAAGTTGCGTACATCGATTACCTTGGTATCGGGAATTACTGCATTGGTGTAGCAGTTTACCGCCTGGCTGTCCCATCCCTCGACATAGATATCCTCTTCGGGCTCCTCTTCCTCACGGAACAAAACATCCATGTAGTCGAGAGTTTCTTTAAGCTTTATCTGTTCAGCGATGTTCTCTTGTGAAGCGATGAGGTCCTTGTGCTCCGACTTGTGAAAGTCGGGAAGCTTGTAGTCCTCGATCTGGGCATTTGCGGTAAATAAAGATGCTAAGGCTAATGTAGTTGCTGCTGTTATTTTTGTTAAGGAAAATTGCATTACAAAAATTGATGTTCTTGATGGGATTCTTAATTCATTTCGTCAGGTGCATAGAAGAACCTGATGTTGGAAGGACGGTAGTTGAATATCTCTTCAGGCTTGAAGAAGCGGGCAAGTTCGATTTGTCCGTTTTCAACGCTGTCAGAAGCATGAATGATATTTTCCTGACCGCTCATGGAGAAGTCGCCACGTATTGTTCCCGGAAGAGCCTTGCGGCCATTGGTAGCACCTGTCATCAGGCGCACCACTTCAACGGCATCTTTTCCTTCAATACACATAACGATGACGGGTGTAGCCATCATCGATTCCAATAAAGAGGGGAAGAATGGACGGTCAACAAGATGGGCGTAGTGTTCACGGAGAATAGTTTCATCAAGCTGCATCATTTTCATGCCGGTGATGATCAATCCCTTTCTTTGAAAACGAGTTATAATGTCGCCGATAAGGCCACGATGAATGGCTGAAGGCTTGATGATTACTAATGTTTGCTCCATTTTAGATTTTTATGTTTGTTAACTTTTCGTAGTTCTGTAGTCCAAATATACGAAAATCATTCAAAGTGAAAGCGTGTTGTCAAGATAAAAAGTGCAAATTTTGACTTTGGAAGTGTAAAATTTGGCGTAATACATTGAATGTCAGTATGTGATGAAGGATATGTTTAAAAACATATTTTGAACAGACCGACATTTGCAGTGTTGCATAGGTTTAAAATTGTGTTAAAATATGTAATTGCGAGTGCCGTTTAATTAACATCTTCCGGGCATGGAAAATCAGCTTATTCTTGACCAATCAACGGATTTTGAAGCTTGTTGCAACAGCTCGGAGCGGAGTATCGAATTTTCGGGCAGGGCAAGCTCGGGGTCTTTGTCGAGCGTGTCGTCGGCGGCATCCCTTGCAAGCTGCACTATCTGTCCGTCGGTCGCGAGGTTGGCTATGTGCAGGTCAAATGCTATTCCGCTCTGCATGGTGCCCTCCATGTCGCCCGGGCCTCGCATCTTGAGGTCGGCTTCGGCGATTACGAATCCGTCGGTGGTCGATGTCATTATCTCGAGGCGTTGCCGGGTCTCTTTTTGTATCTTTTGATGAGTCATCAGTATGCAATAGCTTTGGTCGGCGCCTCGTCCCACTCGACCGCGCAGCTGGTGAAGTTGCGACAATCCGAATCGCTCGGCATTCTCAATGATCATGGTAGATGCATTGGGAACGTTTACGCCAACTTCGATTACGGTCGTAGCTACAAGAATCTGCGCCTGGTTGGTGGCGAATAGCATCATCTGGTGCTCCTTCTCGGCCGGCTTCATTTTTCCGTGTACGTAGCACACCTTGTAGTCGCGGAATGTTTCGCGTATCATCTCGTATCCCTCTTCGAGGCATTTCAGGTCGAGCTTCTCGTTTTCCTGAATGAGGGGATACACGATGTAGGCCTGTCGTCCCTGCTTCAGCTGCTTGCCGAGGGCCTGATATACGGCCATTCGGTTGTTGTCATATCGCAGCAGTGTAGTGACGGGTTTTCGGCCCGGCGGCAGCTCGTCGATCACCGACACGCTGAGGTCGCCGTAGATGGTCATTGCAAGTGTGCGCGGTATAGGGGTGGCCGTCATGACAAGCACGTGGGGCACCACCATGTTTTTTTGCCACAGGCGAGCGCGTTGTGCCACGCCAAATCGGTGTTGCTCGTCGATGACTACAAATCCGAGATTCTTGAACTGAACATTGTCCTCGATCACGGCGTGAGTGCCTATGAGAATGTGCAGAGAGCCGTCGGTGAGCTGGCTGTGTATGATGTCACGCTCCTTTTTGCGTGTTGAGCCGGTGAGCAACTTTACGTTTATGCCTATCGGAGCGACCATCGATGAGATGGTTTCGTAGTGCTGGGTGGCGAGTATCTCGGTGGGGGCCATCAGGCATGCCTGTGTGCCGTTGTCGAGGGCGATGAGCATGCACAGCAGTGCGACAAGGGTTTTGCCGCTGCCCACATCGCCTTGCAGCAACCGGTTCATCTGCTTTCCGGTGCCCATGTCGGCGCGAATCTCCTTTATGACGCGCTTCTGTGCTCCTGTCAGCTCAAATGGCATCTGCTGCGAGTAGAAGGTGTTGAAATATTGGCCTATCCTCGGAAATCGGAATCCGGTGAGCTGCGCGTTGCGTCGGCGCGAGTAACGCTGAATGTTGAGCTGAATGTAGAACAGCTCCTCAAATTTCAGTCTTAACCTTGCCGCCTGAAGCTTTTCGTTGGACTGTGGATTGTGAATGTTGATCAGCGATTCGCGCAACGACATGAGCTTCAACCGCTCGATGATCGAGCGCGGCAGTGTTTCGGTAATTACGGGAGAGGCCGCGAGAGCCGTCTGCACCCATGTGAATATCTGTCGTGCGCCTATGCCTTGGTTGCGCAGTGTTTCGGTGAGCGGATATACTCCTCTCAGCCCCTGTGCCGCTGTGGTCGATGCCGGAGTGTCGACTTCGGGGTGAACCATGCTCCAGCGGTTGTTGAACAGCTCCGGTTTGCCGAATATGATGTATTCATTGCCGGTGTGGTAGCTTTCGCGAATCTGCTTTATGCGCCTGAACCACACCACCTCCATTGTGCCGGTTCCGTCGGTGAACACTCCCACGAGCCTGGTCTTTGCCCCTTCGCCCTGCACGGTCATGGCAATGAAGCGTCCTTTGAGCTGAATCATGGGCATTTCACCCGACAGATCCTTGACCCGGTATATCGATGAACGGTCGAGATAGCGGGTGGGGAAGTGATAGAGCAGGTCGCGATAGGACTTTATGCCGAGCTGTTTACCAAGCAATTCGGCACGTTTGGGGCCTATCCCTTTCAAGTACTTTATGTCAAGATTCCTTAGTCGGTTCATTTCGGAGATATAACGAAGCTATGGCAAGGTCGTCGGGGAGCGTTATCTTTATGTTGTGGGGGTCGCCTTCGACGAGCGTTATGTCGGTGTAGCCGGCAGCCGCCATGACCGATGCGTCGTCGGTGAATCCGGGTTCGTAGGGGAGCGTGTAGGCTTGTTTCAGCTTCATGCCGTCGAATGCCTGCGGTGTCTGCACGGCTCTCAGTCGTTGACGGTCGACGGGATGTGAATTTACACCGTCGTCATCGAGCATTCGCAGCGAGTCGCTCACGGCTACGGTGGGTATGGCTCCCGACGCGTTGCAGGCAGCTGTCATGATGCGCTCGATCATGGGCCGGTTTATGAGCGGGCGTGCTCCGTCGTGGACGGTGATCACGCTCTTTAGCATCGGGTCGAGGACGATTGTGTCGACTGCGTTCTTGACCGATTCCCAACGGGTGCTTCCGCCGGTGACTACTCGGGGCGACATGAAGTCATAACGACGACACAGCTCCTCCCAAAGCGACAGGTGGTCGGCATTGAGCACGAGCACGATTTCCGATTCGGGAAGTGACTTGCGCATGCGCTCGATGGTGTGCATGAGCACGGGCTTATTGTCAAGCAGGCAGAACTGCTTGGGAAGGTCGGCACCGAAGCGGCTTCCTTTTCCGGCGGCGACTATTATGTGGTAGGCTTTAACGGGATTCATTGTTGCAAAATTACACAATATCATTGACTCTGCAAATGGGGTAAATAAAAAGGAGCTTAATCGCTAAGCTCCTTTTTATGAGTTTCCAATAGGTACAATTTCTAAGGTAAAAAAGATTGTTTTAGGTTTGTGTCACAAAGGTCACCCTTTTTTGTGAGCTGACCAAAGAGAAAAGCATGTTTAGCAACATTGTTTTTAATCTTTTTTATCATTAAAAATCGTTATTTTGAATGTAATATATTGTAAATCAATATATTTACGCGATATATAAAATTTATATAAAATAGTAAAATTTATTTAAAATGCAGATTTTTTATCTACATCGTCGGTGTAAAGGTGCAGCTCAAACGATTTTCCGTCAAATTTGCCGAAAGAGAAGTGATGTATCCAGTCGCCCAGAATTATCACGTGCTTGTCGCCGTTGATGGGGTAGTCGATGAGTATGTGACGATGTCCGAAGACGAAGTAATCGATGTCGAGGTGTTGCAGTGAATATTCGCTTGCAAAGGTGATGAGCGACTCGTTTTCGGCGCCTGCGAATTGAGGAATCTCCTCGCTGAAATTCCGGCTGCTTGACGACCAGTTGAGGGCAAACGGGATTGTCCATCGCGGATGAATGGTGCTGTAGAGTTTCTGGCACACTTTGTTGCGAAACATTCCTCGCATCAACCTAAATGTAGGCTTCAGTTTTCCGAGTCCGTCGCCGTGGGACATGAAAAACTTCTTTCCGGCGATCTCCTTGGTTATCCATCCGTCGATTACGGTGAGGCCTATTTCATTTTTCAGATAGTCAAACAACCAGATGTCGTGATTGCCTATAAACCAGTATATCTTCACTCCCGAGTCGGCAAGCGAGGCCAATGCTCCGAAAAATCTTATGTAACCGCGAGGCACGACAGTCTTGTACTCATACCAATAGTCGAGAATGTCACCGAGCATGTATAGCTCGGCGGCATCGTCGCGTATCGATTCAAGCCATCGCACCACACGCTGTTCGTAGCTCCTTGGATTTTTCAGGTAGGTGGCTCCGAGGTGAAGGTCCGATATGAAATATATGTTTTTTCGCTCCATCGGTTGAATTGGCGTTCTTGGGCTGTTACAGGAATCCGAGGTCAAGCTTGGCCTCCTCGCTCATCATGTCCTTGTTCCATTCGGGCTCAAACACGATGCGTATGTCGACGCGGTTTACGCCTTCGATGCTTTCGAGCTTGATGCGGGTGTCCTCGACAATGAAGTCGGCGGCGGGGCAATTGGGCGCGGTGAGCGTCATGTCGACGGTGAGATTTCCTTCATCGCTGAGGTCGATGTTATAGATAAGTCCGAGATTGTATATGTCGACGGGTATTTCGGGGTCATATACGGTTTTGAGCATCGTTATGATGCGCTCCTCAATATTTAATCGTTCTTCGGGTGTCATAATGTTGCAAAGTTAGTCATTTTCTATCATTTTGAGGAATGTGTCCTCGTCGATAATGGGAATGTTGAGCGAAGTCGCTTTCTGCAATTTGGCGGGGCCCATGTTTTCGCCGGCTAACAGATAGTCGGTCTTCTTGGAAATCGAACTTACGTTCTTGCCTCCGTGACGCTCGATCATGTCCTTGTACTCGTCGCGTGAATGCTTGCTGAAGGTGCCGCTTATCACGATGCTTTTGCCTGCAAGACGGTCGGAGCTGTCGGCATCGTCGCGCTTGGGCATCGACATCTGCACTCCGGCTCGCCTAAGACGCTCGATGATGTCACGGTTTACGGGGTTGTTGAAGTACTCCTGCACGCTTTCGGCTATGCGCGGGCCTATGTCGTCGATTGCGGTGAGCGCTTCGACTCCGGCGTTCATCACGCTGTCGATGTCGCCGAGCGAGCGGGCCAGTTTCTTGGCTACGGTTTCGCCCACGAATGGGATTGAGAGCGCATACATGACCCTCTCAAAGGGCACCTGCCTGGAGGCTTCGATGCCGTCGATCATTCGGTCGGCGGTGCGGGGGCCGAATCCCGGCAGTGCTTCTATCTCGGTGCGATGAGTGTGCAGGTCGTAGAGGTCGGCGATGTCGTTAACCCAGCCGTTCTGATAGAGGATTACCACAATTTCTTCGCCGATGCCTTCGATGTTCATCATGCGCCGGCCTACGAAGTGCTCGATTCGGCCGCATATCTGGGGCGGGCAACCCCATTTGTTGGGACACATCCACGCCGCCTCGCCTTCGACCCTCACAAGCCGCGTGCCGCATATAGGGCAGTCGGTCACGAATGTCACGGGCTTTGCATCGGGCAGTCGGCTGTCGGTGTCGACACCGGTTATCTTGGGTATTATCTCGCCTCCTTTTTCGACATAAAGCATGTCGTGCTCGTGAATGTCGAGGGTGCGCACAATGTCGGCGTTGTGGAGCGACGCACGCTTCACGATGGTGCCCGATAGCAGCACGGGTTCAAGATTGGCCACGGGGGTTACCACTCCCGTGCGTCCTACCTCAAATGACACGAATCGCAGTTGGGTCAAGGCGCGTTCGGCCTGGAACTTGTAGGCGATGGCCCAGCGCGGCGACTTGGCAGTGTAGCCGAGATTGAGCTGCTGGCGCAGATTGTTGACCTTGAACACAAGGCCGTCGGTGGCTACGGGCAACTCCTTTCGCGCCGTGTCCCAATATTCGATGAATCGGTCGACCTCCTCGATTGAGTGGAGCAGCTTCATCTCGGATGATACCTTGAATCCCCATTTGCGTGCCTCCATCATGTTGTCGTAGTGGTTGTCGCAGGGTAGATTGTCGCCGAGCAGGTAGTAGAACACCGCATCGAGGCCGCGACGGGCCACTTCGGCCGAATTTTGCATCTTAAGTGTTCCGGCGGCGGCGTTGCGCGGATTGGCAAAGAGCGGCTCCTCGTTGAACTCGCGTTCGGCGTTGAGGCGGTCAAATGCCTTCCACGGCAGAACTATCTCGCCGCGAATCTCAAACTCCTGCGGCCAGCCGCTTCCGTTAAGCTGCAGCGGCACGCTCTTGATGGTCATGACATTGTCGGTCACGATGTCGCCGCGCTCTCCGTCGCCGCGTGTCACGGCGCGCACGAGTCGTCCGTCACGGTAGGTGAGCGAAATCGATGTACCGTCAAATTTCATCTCTCCCACGATGCTGAACTCTTCGCCCATGAGCGATTCGCGTGTACGATGCAGGAAATCGTCGACCTCCGCGATGGAGTAGGTGTTGCCGAGCGACAGCATGGGGCGCTGATGAACATGCTGCTCAAATGCCTTGTTGATGTCGCTGCCTACACGATGGGTGGGGGAGTAGGGGTCGTCGAGTTCGGGATGCTCATGTTCGAGCTTCTCAAGCTCCTTCATCATCATGTCGAAGTCGCGATCCGATATTTCGGGGGCGTTCAACACGTAGTAATTATAATTGTGTCGGTTAAGTTCCTTGCGCAGGTTTTCGATTTGCTTGGCTGCATCCATCTTTGAAATATTGAAAAAAGTTTAGACACAAATATAAGTATAAAATGTCATCAATTGTTATATTTGCAGTGTTATATTAATAAAAATTATTATGGAGCATCACCATCATCACCATCATGAAGTGACTTCGCTTAACAGGGCGTTCATCATAGGCATCGTCATCAATGCCCTATATGTAGTGTGCGAGGCCGTGTTCGGTTTCATATATAACTCGTTGGGACTGTTGTCGGATGCCGGGCATAATCTTGGCGACTGCACGTCGCTCGTGCTTGCCATGCTTGCGTTCAAGTTGTCGACCCGTCCCGCGACCGAGCGCTACACCTACGGCTACCGCAAGTCGACGGTGCTCGTTTCGTTGCTCAACGCTTTGATTCTGCTCGTGGCGGTGGGAGTCATAATAGGTGAGAGTGTTTCCAAGATATTGCATCCGGTGGCTGTCGACGGCGACGCTGTGGCCTGGGTGGCCGGCGTGGGTGTGCTGATAAACGGATTCACGGCATGGCTGTTTATCGATGTGAAGAATCGTGACCTGAATGTGAAGGGCGCGTATCTGCACATGGCGGCTGACGCGCTTGTGTCGATAGGCGTAGTGATTTCGGGTATCGTGATACATTTTACGGGATTCTACCTGATCGACCCTATCGTGGGACTCGTGATTGCCGCAGTCATAGTCTACTCTACATTTGACCTGCTTCGCGACAGTCTGCGGCTGGCTCTTGACGGAGTGCCGCGTGACATCGACATGTCGAAGATTGAGAAAGCCATAGCCGATACACCCGGCGTGATTGAGTTTCATCATCTGCACGTGTGGGCGCTGAGTACGACTCAAAACGCCCTAACCGTGCACGTGAGGGTGCGCGATTACAGCGACATGGAGTCGGTTAAGTGCGAGATAAAGCATCGGCTCGACCACCTGGGCATATCGCACGCCACAATCGAGCTCGAAACAGCCTCCGAACCCGCCACCGACAGCTGCGGCTGCTGCGACACGTCCCACAACCATCACGATGTTGATTGATATTTGAGTTGGTCGGGCGTTATTTTATTGGGTCGGTGCAGTATTGGCGGCGGCCGCAGCGGGTGCAGTGACTGCCTCGCCAAACGCTGTCAAACTGCTCCATGGCGGCATCGATCAGGGCGGGGTCGTCGGTGAGGATTCCGGCCTCGAAGTTGCGTCGGTTGCTGCTCTTCATACCTATTCCGGCTCCTGTGAGATTGGCCGACCCGATGTAGGCGGTGGTGAAGTCAAAAATCAGAATCTTGAAATGCACGCGCAGGCACAGCATCCGCTCAAGTCCCTTGCTGAGGATGGGGTATCGGTCGAAGTCCTCCCTGAAGGCCTGACCGGGTTCCTTGGCGTGTATAAGTCTAATCTCAACGCCTTGTTGCAGAAGTTTGGCCAATAGTCCGAGGAAGGGTTCGGTAGAGTTGCCCGACTTTACATGAAGGTCCTTGATGTCGGCGGTGCCTATCCATAACGACCTCTTCACTGAAGCCGCCTTTGCAATTACTTTGTTGTAATGATCGATGTCGGAAATGAATTCTACAGCCATGATGCGAATTTAATAAAAATAGTTGATTATTAATGGCCGATGAGGTGTCGGCTCCGAAAAAAGCGTGACAGCTTTACCCGGTGACGAAGGTAAAGCTGTCGTTGTGCCGATTAGGATTCAGGTTGGTGGTATATTGTGTGTTGTCAATCAGCAATTGATTCATAGGGGCTTAATGTTTTTACTGCTTGCAAAGGTATTGATAACATGTCGCATTTTTTGATACTGCTTTGAATTTTTTTGATATTTAATTTGGTGGATTGAGTGCATATATGGTGTTGTCGCCTTTGCGGGTTGCATAACGCAAGGTGTGTTATATATGAGTATGGATGATTGATGGGTTGCATCCTTCGCTCTTCACCTTCAAATTCCCGCTTTAGCGGAGGGCTGCGTTAGCTGCCCAATAGAATGCTATCGTTAGCGGGTGGAGCGTTTTATTGGGCAACTACGTAGCCCTTTTCTTATATATATTCATATACCCTATACCCGTGCTGCGGACGCCTAACGGCGGCCTTGCGCGGGCCTAACGTTATTAAGCTGCTCTGCAGCTTTTGCGCTAACGCGGGGATTTGCGGTTGGATGGGGTGCGCCCTGCGCTGCGCGGAAGCATGGCCTCCAATACTCATTTTACGTGTCTGTGATATGCAACCCTTGCGGGTTGAGGGATGGGGGGCGCTGCCTTATTCACGGGTGGCACTTCGCTTACCCGCGGTTAAGAACATGTAATGCCTGGCGGCATATTTTTCTTCTTCAGGCTTTGCAAAATATACGCCTAAACACAGGTTTATTACTATGCGCCCCATTAGTCCCCATGCGTCACTAAATATACAATTTTTAACATTTTGCGCTGGGGCGAAAAAAAGAGCCAAATCATAATGATTTAGCTCTTTTTTTGTTGCCTTGGAAGGGCAACTTTTGTGATATTTCGTGAAACTTCGATTTTGTAAATATGCCAATATTAAATGGTTATACATTTTAACAATTTCATAAAGTCGCAAAAAGCATCATAATGTCGCTTTGATTTGTATCAACTTTGTATCAACTTTTGAACTATATCATATACCTTTGCCGTTATTAGATAAACACTTATCGAATATGGCTAAATCAGCATATACTAAATTCGTACTGCGAACCACCAAGAAAACCGGCGTTGCGCCTCTTTATACCCGTCGCGTTGGCTTCAACTCCAATCTTATGCTCCACTCTCGAATTGAAGTTGACATCAAGACTTGGAATGACGCCATTTCCACTCCCGGACGGTGGAATACATTTCGTGCCGGTCCAGGGAAGGAACTCTGCGACAAGCTTGATGAAATGTCGGCTCTGATTGATACTATAATCAACGACCCTAAAGGTTCAAGAACGAAACTTGATAAGGCGATAGATGAATTCGCCCATAAAGAGCAACGCGAGTTTCAGGAGGCACAACGGAAAGCACAGGAAGAAGCACAAGAGCGTAAGAAAGCTCAACGTGAGGCTGAACAGCGGCGCAAAAAAGAAGAACTTGAAGCGATGCTCCGACAGCGTGAAGAATCCTTCATTGTGGCTCTTGATGTCTTTATTGATGCTGCCCCGGCTCGAACATGGCACGGCAAACCAATTGGACTGAAAACGATACAGCACTACAAGCATCTTCGCCGCTATATCCGCGACTTTATGAAGAAGAAGCATATCACCGATATTCGGTTTGACGAACTCAATAAGTCGTTTTATTCCGATTATCTATCCTTTGCCTATGGAGAGGGATTAAAGCTAAATACTATCGGCGACCATATCAAGGTAATCAAGACCGTTATCCGCGACCAACCGATGCGCATACAATGTATGGCAGAAGATTTCCTTAGATGTGAAAAGCTGAAAGAGGAGGCGGAAAGTATCGCTCTGCTCGAAAGTGAGATTGATCTGATAGCAAAACAAGAGTTGCCAACCGAACACCTCAGAACCGTGCGCAATCAGTTCATATTGATGTGCTGGACAGGAGCCAGACACTCCGACCTCGAACAACTCAATTACAACTCCATTCATGTAACAGAGGATGGAGAACGATATATCCAATATAAAGCAAAAAAGACCGATAAGGTATCGGTGGTAAAGATTTTGCCCGAAACTCAAGCAATCCTCGACTTATACGATGACGGAAAGGCGATGCCACGTGTAATCAGCAACCAGAAGTTCAACGATGCGCTGAAAGAAATAATGAAAGCTGTATATGAGGCAAATCCGGAAAGTACATTAGCCGGATATGTTACCAAGGCATATACCGCCGACGTAGGCAATGGCAGAGCCGGACGCAAAACCGACATATACCAGCGATGGCAGATGGTGAGCTGCCACACCGGGCGCCGCTCATTCGCCACTAATATGCGACTACGAGGTAATGACCGAGATGTAATCTGTGCAGCCACGGGCCACACCACCGAAGCATCACTCAGCCGCTACATCAAGGAAGACCGTCTTACTCGTGCCTCACGTCTAAAGTAGAACTATGCAAAAGAATAATTTTTCTTTTCACCAGCCCTATCTATATGTTGGTTTGGTTTAAGTCGGGTATATATTACCCGGACTAAACCAAACTGACATATCATACCACACCTATGATTTGCGGCTGATGTAAAATCCTATTTAATTGGATGTAATGTTTTGTGTAATTGGAAATAAAACACTAACTTTGCACTGCTGAGAAAGGACAATTAAGCGTTTATTTTCCTTTTTTACTCATCGCGATATGAAACAAACAATTATCTCAAAGGTCAATCGCAGCAAGAAGGGCACCATCTTCTTGCCGGATAGCTTTTTGCCTATTGATACTCACTACGCCTCCAACATATTGTCAGAACTATGCAATGAAGGGAAGCTTGTCAGAGTTGCCACAGGGATATACGTTAAGCCAAAAGAATCACGATTTGGGCCCGTTATTCCGACGATAGGAGAAATAGCACAGACCATAGCAAAACGTGATGATGCGCAACTGTTGCCAACCGGAGCGACTGCTGAGAATTATCTCGGTTTTTCAACACAAGTTCCAATGAACTCCGTGTATCTTACATCAGGAACACCACGTAAAATAAAGATTGGCAAACGTACTCTGACTCTTAAACATAGTGTGCCATCGACATTTGCATATAAGGGCAAGATTATGCCGATATTAGTGCTTGCGCTAAAGTCTATCAAGCAATATAATGTTGATGATAATACTCTTGACGTAGTTTATGGCGTGTTGAAAGAAAGCCCGGAGGAAGAGACATGGCAAGAAGATATAGCTCGTGCTCCGCGCTGGATTAGAAAAATTATTATCGAAACAAAGGATAAAATCAAACGAAATGAGCAGATGGATTGATGCCTCGGATGCTGACCGTCAACAGTCGGCATATATTATAGCAAATGAAAAGAACATCAGCGTGGGTGCGGTTGAAAAGGACTGGTGGGTTACTGCCATTTTGAAGGTTCTGTTTTCCCTTTCCCCGGCAAAGTATATGTTCTTCAAAGGTGGAACAAGTCTCAGCAAAGGCTGGAACCTGATTGACCGCTTTTCGGAAGACATCGACATAGCCCTCTATCGTGATTTCTATCTCAATGAACTTGGTAAGGATTGCGCTAAAGCTGCAACTAACAATCAGGTGAAGAATCTCCGCATTGTCAATCGTGATTATATACTTGGCGAGTTCGCAAAGGAATTGGAATCGAAACTTATAGAATCCGGTTTAGGCGAATGCAAGGTAGTACCGATAACCACAAAGAAGGACGGTTCGCCAATCGACCACGACAGCGATCCGGTAATCATAGAGATTCACTATCCGGTCAAAGTTGACTCTGATGCGTATGTGCGTCCCGTAGTCAAGATTGAGATAAGTTGTCTTTCGATGAAAGAACCGTTTGAAGTCAAGCGCATATCATCACTCGTTGGCAATGCTTTCCCGGAGATTGACGGTGAGACATTTGCCGAAATACCGACCATAACACCGACACGCACATTCCTTGAAAAAGCCTTTCTGCTCAATGAGGAATACCAGCGTCGTTCACCTCGCTCCGACCGCATGAGCCGCCATCTTTATGATTTGGAGCGACTGATGGACACTGCTTTTGCAGAAGCCGCACTCTCCGACATGGAATTATATCAGGAAATCATCGCCCATCGCCAACGATTCTATCATGTCGGCGGTGTAAACTACGAGCTTAACCATCCGTCAACCATCGCATTCTGTCCGACTGGCGAATTGCGCGACAAAATGCGCCTTGACTACGAAACAATGAAAACCTCCATGATTTACGGGGAGAAGCTGTCGTTTGATGCACTAATTGACCGGCTCGAACAATTGGAAAATCGTTTCCGCTCAATGCCCATGTAACCTATGAGGACAACAACACTCACGCCCAACCTTCTTTTTGCTGAGTATTTCCATATAAGTTTAGGTTTGGTTGGGCATATATAAAGCCCGAACCAAACCAAACTATTGTAGCGGGGATGTTTCTCCGCGTCAGAGGGAGCGGAGCATTTTGTCGATGCACTTTTTCTTTTGCTCAGCGCCCGGATGGACGTAAAGGTTGAGAGTTGTGGCGATGTCGGCATGGCCGAGTATGACGCTGACCGTTTTGTAATCGCAGTTGCTTTCGATGCAGCGTGTGGCGAAACTATGGCGTAGTCCGTGAAATTTCAGCGGGGGTATGCCGAGCTGTTTCATCAGCTTCATGTAGTAGTTGCGGTAGGTACGCGGCTCAATGGGCTGCGGCTCGTTGCTTATGACGTAGTATTCGTTGTTGACGACCTTCTTAAAGGGTCGTATCATTGTCATCAGGGGCTTGTTGAGCGGTATTTCGCGGGCGGAGTTTGCGGTCTTGGGAGTATTGACGACGATTTGAGTGTGTTTGGTGCCGTCATCTTCGAGAACATAGATTCTCTCCACCGTGCGTTGCACAGTCAGCATTGAGCGTTCAATGTCGAGATCGCACCATTTCAAGCCGCATACCTCCCCGATGCGTAGCCCGGTCGTAAGGCAGACGTATATGCCGAGATTGCGGAATGTGAAGTTCTGGCTGATGTAGTCCAGAATTTTGCGGTGGTTTGCGGCTGTCAGGACTTCTAAGCCTTGCTTTTCGGGAGCGGTCGGATATTTGATGTCCCACTCGCAGTGTTGGAGATAGCCGTGCTTTTCGCCGAAGCGAACTATCATTTTCAGGACTATGAGTATGTCCTTGACGTACTTCTGACTCAGACCGGAGTTAAGTCGGTCGATTACAAACGACTGCACATCCGCTTCGGTCAAGGCGTAAAGATTCCCGAATGTCGGGATTATTTGATTCTCTACGATTAGGGCGTAGGCTGAGTATGTGGATTGCTTCACATACTGTCGCTTGTCCTTTTTCCAAAGGACAGCGAGATCTTTGATTGTGATTTTTTCTTTTTCCATATTCGTTGAAATGAATTGATTAGGATAATTAAAGAAAATATCGCATCAATTCGCCCGTTTCCACATCCGCACCCTCCCTGCGCTTCCCCGGATTCACCGAACCGTGGAGAAGAATTCGATTAGGGAAAATCGCGACATTCAGTAAAGGTGCAGGTATATCTAAAGACCAAAGGAATGAGAACGGGAAACCATGCATTCTATATGGAGAACTATATACCACGTATACTGCCACAAATATCACAAACGTTATCAGTAGGACGAATTTACCAGAAGACAGCCTGATTAAAAGTGTGGCAAATGATGTCATAATCCCATCCTCAGGCGAAACTGCCGAAGATATTGCCACTGCACGATGTGTCCTCAAAAATGATGTTTTCTTAGGGGGAGACTTAAATATTATTCGATTGAATAATGATAGTGGTTCTTTTTTGTGCTATCAACTAAATGGGGTACGCAAGCGGGAGATCGCCAAATTAGCCCAAGGTGTTTCCGTTGTCCATCTCTATAAAGAATCCTTGAAATCGCTCGTGGTCTCTATTCCTTCAATTGATGAACAATCAAAAATCGCATATTTTTTACAACTCCTTGACGAGCGCATTGCAACTCAAAGGAGGCTGATTGAGGATTTGGAAAAACTAAAGTCCTCAATTGTTGAAGAAGTATACTGCTCACCAAGAGAAAATGTCCCTCGTCAGAGAATCAATAAGAAATATGTTGATAACTGGTCAGTATGTCAACTTGGTGATATTTGCACACGCATAACAAGGAGAAATACCACTATTGAATCAAACCGTATTCTTACAATCGCAGCTCAATATGGACTGATTGATCAATGTTCATTCTTCAACAAAGTAGTTGCAAGTGAGAATCTAAGCAATTATTATATTCTTAAAAAGGGCGATTTCGCATACAATAAAAGTTATTCAGGTGATTATATTTGGGGCGCAGTAAAAAGGTTGGACAAATATGAATCAGGTGTATTGTCTCCCCTCTATATCTGCTTCCAGCCAAAAGAAAAACTCATTGACTCAGATTATCTTTTGTTTTACTTTGAGTCAAAGAAATGGCACAAAGATATTGCAGAAATTGTTGTTGAAGGAGCAAGAAATCACGGACTGCTGAATGTCTCGATAAAAGATTTCTTTAATATGCTAATACCTTTGCCATCGCTTGATGAGCAAAGAGATATAGCAGCCACTATTAGAGCCGTTTTGATAAAGATAGAATGCGAGAGAACAATATTACAAAGATATGAAAGTCAGAAAGGCTACCTTCTATCAAAGATGCTCATATAAACATCTTCGATAGCAGATAGATTCTCTGTTGAATATATCTGTTATGCAATTCTATTTCTGTCGATATTTTGTCGGTTAACAACTGGAGAGTATTGAAGATCTTTATTTGATATTCTTTTGCGGGAAGTGAGAATTTTATATTCATCAACGATGGCTTATGTAAATTGAAGCGAGTGCTGCCTTGTGCATAGGGGATTATCTTCCTACGGAAATAAGTCGTTGAAGTAAAGTATCCCATATAAGGGGGATACACCATTTCAGACTCTTGAATATGTATGCCAAAACAAAAACTATTCAAGTATAGTTCTTTAGCATTCCCCATATATACAGCGGAATAGCCAATTTCTTCGGGCGTTTCCGACGACAGGGTAAACAGTAAATCGCCCGTGCGTACCTTATTCTGATTCTCTCCGTCTCTAATCTCCACATTATCAAAATTGTAATCGGTTATCACTTGATTCTGATATACGTTCAGATATGAGATAAAAGGCTTTCCATAGCCAAAATCTTCAGCGGATTTCCCGGTCAAACCTCCATAATCAATGCCAATTTCATTGAATGACGTTTTGCAATCCGTGGTCAATGTTTCATATAGCGTTTCATTTATTGAGGACATTGATTGAAATATATCCTCAATCTATGTCACACGAACATCTTGGATAACAAATATTCTCGTTGCTCTGTGTAATGGGTCAATATGGACTTTTCAAGAATAATCTTGTCGCTAATTGTATCCAAGCATTTAGCGAGGGTTAATGCCTCGCTTTCATCGGTTGGCAGAGGGACGCTGTTTGCTAAGAATCCACTGTTTGTGATGTTGATTGTGTTTTTCGCACCTTTCTGAATTATAGGATGAAGATAGTTAAAAGTATTTACCTCGCTCTCAAAGTAGTAACCCAGCAATATACCAATCCAATCATATTTAGGAACAAATACCCCATATAATGGGGAAATAGCTGCCGGTAATTTCTGAGTGTTGCGTTTGACTATTCCATAAGGGAAACTCCCGGTCGGGCTTTTGGTATATATAATATCCCCATAGCGAGCAACATTATAATGTCCTGTCTCTTTTGCAGCAAATGAGCGACCAAGATATTCTATCTGATTTACAACTCCCTCAGAAACCGATACCGAGCAAACATTGTATCCCGCAGAGTTTTTTTCGCCGCGCTCGGTCAGAATGTCACTTAATGAGGTCAACTTCCACGACTTCTTGGATAAGCCTCTTGATATTGCGTTTTGTAGTAATGCTCTACGCAAAGATATAAAATCCTCAATCAGCCTCCTTTGGGTAGCTATGCGCTCATCGAGTAGTCCCAAGGACCGAGTTATTTTTTCTTGCTCTTCTAAAGATGGAACATGTATAGTGATGGGATTAATATGAATATTATTGATTTGAGGAATAGTTGAGGTATCCGCAATTCGACTTAATCTTGCTCGGAGAATGAAATAAAACAAATATTGATCTGAGATAAACGAATTATCTGCTTTAATTCCCATCAAATTGGTATCAATATTAATCGGGAAGAGATTCATTCTGACCTTGTTGGTTAGGATTGCGGCACCTCTTTTAGAGAAAACGACACAGCCTTCTGGTAAAATATTCTTTCCTCGTTGGCTCAGATATGGAGTTTCTCCTAAATATTTCTCACACCAATTTAGTTGTTCAACCTTGTAATATGGTATTATTCCAAATTTTGAACTAACACAATTGGGGCTTTCTCCGCTAAAAATGCGTATATAGTCACCCAGTCGACACTTTTTCCACGGCTCGGTGAAGCCGGGGAAGCGCAAAACGGGCGAATTGGAGTTTTTATTGTTTTCAGTGTCAGTCATCGGGATTTTCAATCTTTACTGTTCAACATTAAGGATTCTTATTCCACGATTCCAAGTTCGCGGAGATACACTTCGATTTGCGCGTCGAGTTCAGAGCGTTTCGCTTCAAGCTCTTTGATGTCTGCCATTACTGCCTTGATGTCGATTTCTTCCTCTTCCTCGAATGTATCTACATAGCGGGGAATGTTGAGGTTATAATCGTTGTCGGCTATCTCCTTAAGCGAAGCCAGATGGCTGTATTTTTCGATTTCAGTACGATTGCGATAGGTATCTACAATCTTCTGTATGTGTTCGGGGCGCAGTTTGTTTTGCGTCTTAACCTTCTCAAACTCCCGGCTTGCATCAATAAAGAGAATGGAGTCATCCTCCTTGCGGCATTTCTTGGCTACGATGATGCAGGTTGGTATTCCCGTGCCGTAGAAGATGTTTGGTGGCAAACCGATAATAGCGTCAATGTAGTTCTTGTTCTCAATGAGATAACGGCGTATCTTACCCTCGGCATTACCACGGAATAGTACGCCGTGGGGAGCTACACAGGCGAGTGTACCGCCCTCATTGAGATGATGAATCATGTGCAGGATGAAAGCGTAGTCCGCTTTCGATTTCGGAGCCAATGCCCCTGCCTTGCTGAAACGGTCGTCAGAGTTGAATTTCTCCGCCGCGCTCCATTGTGCCGAGAAAGGAGGATTTGCAACCACGGCATCAAACTCTCTGTCGGGGAAAGCATCAGCTTCGAGGGTGTCACCGTTTTCTATGGTGAAATCCTTGTACTTGACACCATGAAGGAGCATATTCATACGGGCAAGATTGAATGTGGTGGGGTTTTTCTCTTGTCCATAAATGGTGTCGGCATTGCCGTTGCGTGCTGTGCGCAGAAGAAGGGAGCCGGAACCGCAAGTAGGGTCATATACATCGCGCAGACGTGTCTTTCCAGTGGTCACTACCTCGGCGAGAATCTGACTAACCTCCTGAGGAGTGTAAAACTCACCGGCTTTTTTACCGGCACCGGCAGCAAACTGACCGATCATATACTCGTATGCATCGCCGAGAATGTCGATGTCGGAAGCCTCGTTAAGTCCGAAGTCTATGCCGTTGAGGGCTACAAGCACGTTGGAAATTAGTGTATTCTTATCATCGGCAGACTTTCCCAACTTAGGCGAAGCGAGGTCAATGTCGGAGAAAAGACCGCCAAAATCCTCATTGCTGTCCTGACCTACGGTGCTGTCCTCTATTTTCTTCAGCGAGCGTTCAAGTTGAGGCAGGATGTTCTCTCTGCGGTCAACCGCCTCGATAATGCTTGAGAAAAGGAACTCCGGCTCAAGGAAGTATCCGAGGTTGCTTAGACACTCGTCTTTTATGTCGGCTTTCAACTCGGCATCGTCGCTTGCCCAAGCATTCTTGAATGTAACACCGTCCTCCGACAATATGTCATCGGCATACATCTCAATCTTCTCGGACAAGTATTTGTAGAATATGAATCCGAGGGTGAAATACATAAAGTCGCTCGCCGACATATTGCCGCGAAGGTTGTTTGCCACAGTCCAAAGCTGACTGCGAAGCTGCTGCTGGAGTTCCTCGCTCATATATTATTCCCAGTTGTAGATTTCTATTATTTTACGAAGTTTTTGAAGAATACGGTTGAATACGCTGCGGCGTTGTTTCAGACCGAGTTTCTTTTTCTTTATGGCATCCTGAAGTATCTCGTCCTTCTCACGGTGGAGATAGTCGTATTCCTCCATGAACTTATGAAGTGCCGTCTGGTCGATTTCTTCCTCCGCAGCAAGTTGCTCTACGGCACGGTCTTTTGCTCTGCGTACATAATCCACCAGTCGTGATTCAAGATCTATTGTGCCGTCAGCCTTAGACCGCCGGAACTCATCCTGATTGGCATCGACATTCTCGCTGATGAAACCGTCGATAAGCTCAGCCTTGCTGCGCATCTCGGCATCACGAATCATCGTGTCAAGAATCTCACGGCGTTTTTCAGAGTAATCATCGCTTGCCGGGTCAAGGTCGTGAATCAGCGCGAGGATGTATGCCACGTTGATTACGTCGCTGTGTAGCAGTTCAAGACAAAAGTCAATATCGTCAAGTGTCGTTTCCGGTTCGGCGCCATAAGCGGCAGCGGGTTCGGCGGCAACCTTTGCCGGTTTTGAACCGAAATTCTGTGCTATGTCAAGATACTTGCTGCGGAAGTCCTGAAACTCCTGCTCAGTCATTATGAAAGATATATCCGAAGGCGAATATTCCTCATAAATCTGCATTTCAGCGTGTTTCTTGATTATGTCGCGGAAAGCAAGGACAAACGCCACTTTGTCGTTCTCACTTTCAAGATTGTCTATCTCATCAACATTCGGATACTTAGACAGGAACTGTTCGGTTTTTTCAATGTACTCGCGCTTGACATCCTTGAACGGCGGACGCACTATATCTTCGATAGGATTATTGTCGGAGAACAGCTTTATAGACGCATCCACGTTGCTTTTGAGGTCGCGGAAGCAGATCACCTTTCCGAATCTCTTTTTCTCGTTCAGTACACGATTCGTGCGACTGAAAGCCTGCAACAGACCATGATATTCAAGATTTTTATCAACATAGAGAGTGTTGAGCTTCTTGGCATCGAAACCCGTAAGGAACATCCCGACGACGAGCAACAAGTCCAAAGGCTTCATCTTCGGGTCTTTCTTTTTCATTCTCTTGTTGATGTCGTCATAGTAGAGTCCGAAGTTTTCTACCGAATGGGATGTGCCGAAGGTTTTGTTGTAGTCATCTATGATTTCCTGCATCTCATCGGCGGCGACTTTCGGATTTGCGAAACCCCGGTTCATGCCGGTGGCTTCATCATCCTGACTGCCGTTTGCTGCGTAAGTGAATATCGCACCGATTTTGATGTCTGGATTCAATCCCTTAAAAATCTTGTAGTAACGCAAAAGCATCGGCACTGACTGAACGGCAAACAGAGCGTTGTACTCGCCATCAAAAGTGGACTTATTGAAGTTGTTGAGGATAAACCGTGCGACTTCGCGCATACGGCTATCGCTTTCAAGATCAAGGTCTGCGTTGCCGGTGTAATATTCAACGAGAAAGCCCAGTACATTGTCATCGGCGATAGCATCTTTAATCAGATACTTGTGCAGGCAATTACCGAAGATTTCTTTGGTTGTGCGGTCATTCTTTGAGTTTTCGACGAATATCGGAGTGCCGGTGAAGCCGAATATCTGAAGGTTGTTAAAGAAGTGGACAATATTTTTGTGACTTTCTCCAAAATGGCTTCGGTGGCACTCATCAAAAATCATCACGACCTTTTTATCGCGCACATCTTGAAGATGACGGTTGTAATAGTCTTTGGTGACTGCGCAATTCAGCTTTTGAATAGTGGTGATTATTATCTTCTTATCACTTCCGAGACGCTGTATAAGTTCCTTAGTACTGTCAGTGCCATCCACAGCTCCCGGCTCAAAGGCTTCATATTCCGCCTGTGTCTGAGTGTCGAGGTCGTGCCTGTCAACGACAAAAAGCACCTTGTCTATTTCATCAATTTCAGAAACAAGCTGTGCGGCTTTGAATGAGGTTAACGTCTTTCCCGCTCCGGTTGTGTGCCAGATATAGCCGTTATCATTGCTGTTGACCACACGGTTGAGGATTTCCTCAACGGCATAATATTGATATGGGCGCAAAACCATCATACATTTATCGCCTTCGTGAAGTACGATGTACTTGCTGATAATTTTGCCGAGTGTGCATGGGTCGAAGAATTCAGCCGCGAAAAGACTTAGTTGGTTGAACGGATTGTTCTTCCGATCAGTCCAGTTAAACGTGAACTTGTAACCACTATTAGGGTTATTGGCAAAATAGCGGGTGTTCACGCCGTTGGAAATCACGAAAATCTGAATATAGTTGAACAGACCGTGGAATGATGTCTTGTGGTAGCGTTGAACCTGATTGTATGCTTGTTTTAATTCAACACCACGTTTCTTCAACTCAATCTGCACCAATGGCAGACCGTTAATCAGAATGGTAACATCATAACGGCACTGACGACGGCCTTCTAAAGTTATCTGGTTGGAAACTTGAAATTCATTCTGACACCATTTATGACGATTAAGAAATTCAAGCCATACGCGCTGTCCGTTGTCAAGTTCCAAAGGAAGCAAATCCCGCAGTTTTTTGGCTTTCTCAAACGTGGTGCCACCTTCAAGATAGAGCATGACCTTATTGAACTCATTGTCCGTAAGTTCCGTTCTGCCATGTTGCGCAAGTTCCTTGGCATTGTGTTTTTCCAACTGTCGTTTGAAATTTGATATAAGGTTAGTCTCCTCATGGATTTCAACGTATTCATACGCCATATCCGTGAGAGTCTTTATCAAACCTTTTTCCAGTGCATCTTCGCTTTGAGTAAGTGCCATTTATAAAAACAAAAACTCCGTTTGCAGTTTTCTGAAAGGTTGACCGAACCTGTAACGACTGCATTGGAGTTTTAAAATATGGTTGGTTTTGGCGGCATCGCTGCCTTTGGGATTAAACCGTTTCGGCCATCTTCAGAAGTTTAAGGTTACTATATTGCAAAATTAGCGAAAATTTCTGAGATGGCAATTGAATATGCTGATAAACATATACGATACAGCTATACTCATCCATCTCTGAGTCCATTAAGGAGATTAGATGAGAGACGCCGCCGAGGTCTGCTTCCCTCGGCGGCGTTGGGTTTAGTGTAGTTTGGGCCCTTGTCGGCGGCGTTTGGCTTTTTGTTCTTCACGATAGCGATGAAGGGCCTCTTCAATGGTAAGTCCGGGATGGCGGCTCATCCACAGTTTGAAATCATCGGGTAAAACGCCTCCATTAGCAAAACCTTCTTGCATCTGCGAGGTTCCTGAGGATGGAACTTGGGATAACCGAGTGCCATAGTTTTGCGACTGGGATGCGGATTGGCCGACTAAATCCGGATTCGATGAATAGACTCCCGGAGTCATGCGCTGTGGGTTGAATTTTATCCACACAGTAGGCATATCTCCCTGACATCCGTCAACTCGGATAGCTTTCCCCGCAACGTAATCATTCATTTGTTGTGTCGTAAGCCGCACACCTTTGTATGATGCGATAGGCACGATGGAGCCATCTGCATACATCCATTGAGACTGAGAATGTAGCGGTTTGTTGTTAGCCAGATGCTTGGATATATTGCCCAGACTGAATCGCCGGTCAATCTTTGATGCAGCGAAACGCTTGCCTTTTCTGGTGTACCATAGACCCTGCAATTCGCTGGTGCCACGCTTGTATTTGTATTCTATGCCGACACCAGCCGCCTTTAAGCGAGTCTCGAATTGCTCGAAAGTATGGACTGATTTATCGTTCCATACAGCGTCAACGGCATTGAAAATCTCATATCGTATCTTTTCCGTGCCACGCAATTTATTGACATTAGTCTGCTTTTTACCCTCGGAAATGTGCAGTCCATATTCCTTTGTCAAGTCAAGACAGGCTGCCTTGTTGCGACTGAAATCATTCTTATCGGAAATGGTTTCGGCGTGGTTATCTATTCGGCTGAACACGATATGACAGTGTGGATAATCTTTGTCGAGATGCCAGACAATGATGTATGGAGTATCCATGATGCCCATTTTCTTCATATATTTTTGGGCAATCTCTACCATAATCCGGTCATCAACTTTATCCTTGTCGTTGGCATGAAAGTTCAGGGAAATATGCCCGACCGGATTTTTCAAGTCCGGATTCAAGGCGAGATTATCTTCAAAAGAAGCGATAATTCCATTTCTCCCTTCCATCATAGATACATCTTTGCAGTCTATAAGACGCCATTCATTACAGGGCGTGCCGTCGGGATTATCCTTCTTTCGACGAGTGACGTAATCGACACAACCGCCGAAACTGCCGCCTTTTGTTATCTTGCCCATCATACGCTGTCCGGTGTATTACGATAGTTTTTTATCAGTGAAAGGACAAAATCCTTGCACTGAATTATCTCTCTGTATGTGCGGACAATCTGTTCCTCAGAGGCACCACCTTTTAGAATGGCACCGACAAATTTTGCCGTGCGGTTGAGATTTTCAGCGATTCCCTGAAGGTCGCGGATTGCCTTGACATCTCTTGGCGTGAGCCTTTCCACGACTTTACAGTGCAGTGCCGACTGCCGGATATATTCCGAGCGGTTGAGCCCTGCCGTGAGAGCTTTGTCCATCATTACCTGATATTGGTCTATGTCGAATTTCACCGGCACCATGATGGACTTTCGTTCATCAGCCGGGAGCTTGGGACGCCCTTTAGCGGGACGTAAATTGGATTTCTTCATTGGAAATTCTGTTTGAGGTTTGTGACCATCGGGAGCGGAGGGGAGCGAGTCGTTTGAGGATTACTTGTAATACGAAAACATAAACTCGCTCCCTCCGATTCCGAACCCCTACGATAGTTTCGAGGTGCACGAAACTACGAGGACTATTTAGCGGTCAAAATGTAGTTGCAATCACGCGCTCAGAGTTTGCGCCAGATTTCGATGTCTTCGGCATACTGTTTCAGATGCTCGGCGAGGATTGCGTTGGCGTAACTGCTGACGGTAGTGCCACGGCCACCGAGGATTCTGGAAACGCGCTCAAGCTGGTCCCATAGGTCGCCTTCGATGTTCAGGGCATGGCGGTTCACCAGCTTTGCAGGAGTGAGGAACGTTGCCTTGAACTCGGCGAAATCCGATTTGCGCTGCTGCCTGCCGATGCGCTGTTGCTTCGGTGGCTCGGTTACGGCAGTTGCCTCGGTTACTGGCTGTTCGTTGTCAAACAGATTGTCAGCGTTGGCAGGTGTGGTGCTGTTAACAGTGTTATCGCTGTTGACTGCGGGATTAGGGTTGGTGGAGTTATCTGATTTCATTGTGACTTCGGGGTTAAGGGTCGATACTTTGGATTTGGTTGCATCGGTCAACTCGGTTGACTTGGATGCGGTGGGTTTATTTGTTTTCATTGGAAAGTGTGTTTTTGGTGAAACTTCGATTGATAAGAAAATCATTCAAGTCGTTGAACTCGGAGTAGAGCGTGGAGCGGTCAATCATTGTTGAGCCATAAATGGCGGTCAACTCGGCGAGTGCTGTTTTCCCGGCATTGTCGTTGTCAAGGTAGCAGTTGATAGTAGTGTAACCTTTGAGAAAAGGCACAGCCTTGTTGACATTGACAACCGAGTTGAGTATGATTGTGTCGGCTCCACTGATGATGCCGAGTGTGAGTGCCGAGAGATAATCTATAAATCCCTCGAACACGGCACACTCTGCTGACGGGCCATCTCTCGCCCACGGCAAATATGAGATGTCCTTGCGTCTACGGCAACCTTTGAAATATCGGTTGCGCAGTTCCCAGCCTCCGCTGACGTTCTCAAATGCCACGGCAAAATAAAACTTGCCGTTGACGCTGTATTGAGCCTCCTTGCAGTTCGCCGTGGCGATGTGTGCCGGGATGCCACGCTCTTGGAGGTATGCGACAAGTGCGCGGTGTTCCAGTGGCACGACCTCAAACCGCTCCATACTCGGTGCTGAGTGTCGCGGAGCAAAAGAGGAAGCGATTGTCGGCACCGATGGTACCGGGTAGCTGTCAGCGATGCAACGCAGTATATGGCGCAGGTCTGTTGTCTGATACAACTCGGCTGCAAGGTCGATGATGTTGCCGCCTCTGCCAAGTCCGAAATCATACCAGCAGTTGAGCGCAGTCTCGACCTTGAATGACGGCGTATGTTCCTGTCGCAAAGGCGACTTATACCAGAGCCTTGTTCCTTTTCTCGCCGTAGGCTCATGTCCGATTCGGGACATGAAGGAGGCTAAAGGGATTGATTTAATCTCTTTGATCATGGGTTCTAAAATGTTTGGGTGAGATGGTTCTTGGTTTAGCGCCTATTATATATGCCCTTTTCTAAACCAAACCAATTTGGTGTTTCTCAATAGTAGAAATCAGGATTGTAGATATACTCGCGGTTCTCGTAACGAATCATACCTTTGTTGTCAAGAAAGGTCTTCAAGCCCTTTACCTTGTTGTTGGAATAGGAATGACCACAGGCGGCATATCCGCTTTTGAGTGCAGCCTCGAAGTTCCGGCAACCTTTTATCGGACCGTTGGCGAAGATTACGCCTAATGCCTCGCGATGCTGTTCCTCGGTCAACTCCTTGTATGGATAAGGGTCTTTGGCTTTCTTGCCCGGCTCGGAGAACACATACCCGCTTGCAATCTCAGGGAGTCCATAGTCATTGACGCGGAAGGCAAATGGATCGAACTCGGCGGCGCGGATCATGGCGGCGCAGACCTCCGACACGGTATCATCGGTTTTGCTGCGGCTAATTTGGAGGATTGTCTCTGCCTTGTTGTTCAGCTCGGTGCCGACATGACCACGGGCGTTGTCGTCGCTCTTGTTGAGATGCAGGACGGTGTGGATATGAATCTGGAACTTGTCTGTCCATTCCATCAGCTTGCCGATAAGGTCGGTCGATTCCTTGGCGCAGTTGATGTCGTACATAAGGTCGCGCACACCGTCGATGATTACAAGTCCGACACCGGGAGTGTTGATTATCGCCTGTTCGATTACTTCAAGGCGCAATGTGGGTGTTAGCTGGCGCAGAGCGGCGAACTTCAAATGTTCCGGATGGGTGTCGGTCGGGAGTTTCGCCAGGCGCAACGCACGTTCCATAACTTTCTGACAGTGATACGGACTTTGCTCGGTGTCAAAATAGAGGATTGTGCGCTTGTCATCGGGGAACTCTGCGGTGTAGCCCAATACTTTGCCGTTGACGAGTGATGCCCCGACAATCGCGGCGACATTGAATGTCTTTTTGCTCTTGGCTTTGCCGGTCGAAGCCGAGAAGTTGCCGAGTGTTCCGATAACGCTGCCGTTGGCGTACAGCACCTCCGGCGCAGTCTGAATCTCATCCGTGATTCTCAACTGCTTTTCCTCCCAAAGTCGGAGGATGTCCTCTTTCACTTCTTGCATCGGCGACCTCCCTTCTTTGATGACTGGATAAGATCGAGCGCAAGTTGTGCGTCGATAACGATTTTTCTACCCGTTTGAGTAATGGCATCTTTGATTACGCCACTGTTCTTGATACGGTGTGCAGTTGCTTTGCTGCACTGGAGAAGTTCGCAGAGACCTTCAATTCCATAGACGAGCCATCGCTTTGCTGTGATAGCTGCACCGTCTGGTTCGATGTTATCCTTGACATTACGGGAATCAAGTAATTCTAAAAGTTGTTCTCCGGTATACTGCCAGAGAGGAAGTTTGAGTAACTGGTCTTTTGTCATACGCAGTGTGGGTTTGAATTATACTTCCGCCCTCTGAGAGAGCGTATCCGAGTATCTCCCGGACACTGCAAAATTACAACCGGTTATGGGTGGGGTGTATGTGGTTTCATCTTATCCACTTAATAGAACTACCCATCAGAGTATCAGGCTCTGACGGGTAGTATCATAAGGTTTCAAAAGTGGAAATATGAGTGGTGAAAGTGGTGCGCGAGTGGTATCTTTAAGTCGCACAAACTCTCATGCTCGTTTTTTATGGTTTTTGAAGATTCTGTCAATCTCATCAGCATATTCTCTACTTGATGCACTGGCATCATCTCCGCGTGGATGACAATACTTCTTTTCATAGTAGCTCCACTGAATATCAAGATGAGCGAGAATATCCTCGCGCCACGCCGCTTTGTGTTTGGCCGGAACAATCTCATATAATTTCGATATGAGATAGCACGCCTTGATTTTCTGTTTTGGTCGTATCTTTATAGGTTCATGCTTACCATGGAGATTGAGCGATGAATGGAACTGAGTCTCGGTACTATCGAAAACATCAGAGCAGATTTCATATAATTCCGACACAAGAATCATCGGGAACAGTTCCCCTTCCCATTGGCGGCATGATTTCGTATTGGTCTGATTCTGTTTTACAGGTTGTTCAGGCGTGGGATAACTACCATTATGAACCTGCATCTTTTGTATAAAGGTTTCCCTGCATTTCGGATGTAACTGAATTTCACATGGCGGAAAGTATCTTTCCACCGTGATAAAAATTTTGCGACAGACATTTCGCAAGTCATGGTACACATCGAATGAAGGTTTCAACAGAAATTCATCATATTCAACGCTTTCCTGCAATTTCTTAAGAAATTCCCGTTTCTTTTCAAGCCATCCTTCACGGGTTTCGGCCATATGGAATAACTCGATTTCCTGTTTGTACTTATCTATCGTCCAATCATCAGGCACCGGGATTTTGCGACAAGCCTTTAGCGCGTACTCATAATGAGCGGCAATCATATAGAACATCTCCACTTCTTTAAGGAAGTGGTTGCTTTCGTAGCCGTCTATCATGTCTGCCTTGGATTTATTTTTACGATCTTTGTCCAATTTATAGAATACATTTTGGAATGTATCTATTCTTGTCGCAATCTCAGCACAGTAATTTCTGGTCTGGTTAGCTTGCACCTTTCCGATTTCTCCGGAGGCGTGAGATTCGATAATAGCATTTTCGATGTCGATAGAGCAAAGTTTACTGGTGGCTTCGGCTATTCGCTTGTATAAAATTGTATCCTGTTTGGCTACCAGCGGAACTTTTATAAGCTGCCTGAGGTCTTCCAAAATTGGCACAACATCTCGTAATGTCGTAGGGTTTGGCATTTGCGGGTGTTACGTTAGAGTGTTATTAATGGTGAGAGCCAATCAAACTCAAACAGACTTGTTGAATCTTTGTTAAATTTTAGCACTCGATAACATAAACACGCGATACCCAATGATAGTTCGCATATCTATTTTTGATACGATTATCAATCTCTACAAACCATACATTATGGACAATTGTATCAAAATTGTATCAAAAATACAATTTTTAACATTTTGCGGCGGAATAAAAATAAAGAAAGAGCTAAATCTTAGCGACTTAGCTCTTTATTTGTGTTGCCTTGGAAGGATTCGAACCCTCACAGGCGGAACCAGAATCCGACGTGCTACCATTACACCACAAGGCAAGGTTTGTTTCGCTTTTGCGATTGCAAAGTTACGTGCTTTTGCCGTATCTGCCAAATTTTTTAAGCACTATTTTTGATTTATTTTAACCTCGATTCGTAACCCGTTATTTTTCAGCCGCGAAGATTGGCCCTGTCATATCTACTTCTTGGCATTGCGGGCCTCCTCAAACTTTGCTTTCATTGTAGGATTGCCGTAGGTCAGCTTTTTTATCGTCAATCCTTCGGCCTTGTCGTTGGCAAGTCGCAAGTTGTTTTCCGAGCCGATTAGTGCCTCTTTTATCTTGTTGAGGTGGAGAATTGATTTGTCGATTTCGTCGATTGCCGCCTTAAACTTCTCGCTAGCGAGCCTGTAGTTGCGTCCAAATCCGGTGCGGAACGCTTCAAGCTGCTCCTCAAATCGGGTGACATCGACCGACTGCTGCCGTGCAATATTGAGTTCGCGCTTATATTCGATGCTCTTCTTCGACGCCTGGGTGAGCAATGATATCAACGGCATGAAGAATTGGGGACGCACCACAAACATTTTCCGGTAGCGATAGGACACATCCACAATTCCCTCGTTATATAGCTCGCTGTCGGCTTCGAGCAGTGATACGAGCACGGCATACTCACATCCCTTTGTCGTGCGGTCCTTGTCGAGTTTCGCAAAGAAGTCCTCATTTTTATGCTTTGTGGCGGTCGTGTCGCCCTCGTTTTTCATCTCAAACATTATCGACACATATTCCATGCCGTCGTCGGTGTAGTCGCGGAATATGAAGTCGCCCTTTGTGCCTTCGCTGGCGTCGTTGTCCTTGTCGAAATAGGCGTAGGGATACATCGATGCCCTCACGCGGTTGAACTCGTTGCTGCAATGCACCTCGAGCGATTCGCCTATCATCTTTGTCGACAGGCGGGCTTTCATCTCCTTGTAGTAGTCAATTAACTCTTGTTTCTGCTTGAGCTGTAGCGCATGCTGCTCCTTCAGTGAATTTTCGCGCATGGCGGCCTCGCTGCGTTCGGCCATCGACCGGTTTTTCAGAGCGGCTATTTCCGATTCCCTGGCCTGGATTGCCGAGGCCGCTTTCTGTCGCTCCTCAAGCACGGCCACCTGCAGCATCGAGTCGCTGCGTGCTATTGTCGACTTCAGCTCCTCTATGGCCTTGTCCTTCTCGGCCAGACGCGACGACAATTCCATTTCTCCGATACGCGCCATGCTGCCTATTTGCTCCTTGAGGCGTGCTATCTCGGCATCGCGTTTCGCTACCGCCTCCGACATCTCCATCGCCTTGGCATTTGTCGCGGTGGTTATCTTTTCGTTGAGCAGTGCTATGGCCGCGTCGCGTTGCTCAAGCTGCAGAATTTTGTCGTTCAGCTCTTTGCGATGATTCTGCTCGGCCTCTTTGGCCCGCAGATTCATTTCAAGCGACAATTGGGTCTTCAGTTCCGACATTCGGCGCTGAATCTCTTCGTCAAATGCTATGTTACGCACCTGGCCGGCTATTGAGGCAAACTGCTCTTCGTCGACCTTGAACACATGGTTGCAATTGGGGCACTTAAGCTCTTTCATAATTGTAGGGGAAGTAATGTCATTGTCACAAAGTTACAATATTAATCATATATGGCCAACCGTTTATGTGCGGGATTTTGTGTAATTTTGCAGCGGAAAAATAAATACGACATTATCGCATGAACCCACTTTCGATTTTAAGTTCCAAAGGCCGACAGCCCTCGAGCTCGTTGAAGCGTCAGCTTGTGTCGTTGACTGTGCCTATATTCATCGAAACTCTCCTCATCATGACGCTCGGCGCGGTCGACACCGTCATGTTGTCGCGCCACAGCGATGAATCGGTTGCGGCGGTGGGTGTTGTCAATCAGATTGTCATGCTTTGCTTCCTTGTGTTTGAGGTCATCAACCTCGGCACATCGGTTCTTGTGAGCCAATATCTCGGCGCAAGGCTTAACGACAGGGTTGGCAAGGTCGTGGGAGTGTCATTGCTTGTCAATCTTGCCATAGGACTTCTAATCAGTTCAATTCTTTACTTCAAGGCATCAGCCATATTGCGGCTGATGGGACTCGACGATGTACTGCTTAGCGAAGGCGTGGGTTACATGCGCATTGTGGGTGCTTTTGCGTTCTTTCAGGCATTGTCGCTTACGGCATCGGCCGCTCTCAGGGCATCCAATCGTGCCATCTACCCGATGCTTGTCGTAGGACTTGTCAACCTGTTGAACATCTTCGGCAATTATGTGCTGATATTCGGTCGTTTCGGAGCTCCTGCCCTTGGTGTCGAAGGTGCTGCAATATCCACCGCAGCCAGCCGTGCCATTGCAATGGTAATTCTTAATGTAATCCTGTTTCACACGGTGTTGACGCGCTTCCCGTGGGAGATATTCCGCCGTTTCCCCACGCGCGAATTGTCCAATCTGCTTAAGATAGGATTGCCCTCGGCCGGCGAACAGTTCAGCTACAGTTCCGCCCAGATAATAATGACCTTCTTCATCAACATGCTTGGCATTGAGGTGCTTGCCGCACGCACCTATGTCGTCAACATTGTCATGTTCGGTTACCTGTTCTGCATTGCCATCTCCCAGGGCGGAGCCATAACCATAGGCCATCTTGTTGGAAAGGCTAAGCTGCGAGGTGCATTCATTGTGGGCAAATACGTTTTGCGCTGGGCATTGATAATCACCGTTTCGCTGTCGCTTGCCATTGCCGTTTCGGGACGCTGGATTCTGTCGTTGCTCACCGACAATCCCACTATAATATCCATCGGAGCCACGCTTCTTTGGCTCGATGTGCTTGTCGAGATAGGCCGTCCGGTCAACATTTTCGCCACCAACGCACTGCGCGCCACCGGCGATGTAAACTATCCCTTCTACGTGGGACTCGTGGCAATGTGGTCGCTGCAGGTGTTTGGAGGCTACATGCTGGGTATATACTTCGGACTCGGCATATATGCCCTCTGGCTCATGATTGCTTCCGACGAAATTACCCGAGGCATCATATTCATACGCCGTTGGTGGAGCATGAAGTGGGCCGACAAGAGCTTTGTCAACAAAAGCATTCCCTCCTAATTTCACGCTCATGAATTGTAGTGAGTCAATCATCTGCGTTCAGCGTTATCCGTCGCCTTGCGGAGAACTTCTGCTCGGCTCGACAGGCGACAGCCTGTGCTTGTGTGACTGGACAGGGCCGGTTGCGCGTCATGAGCGTATAATGCGTCGCATCGCAATCTCGTGTCGCGGTAGAGTTGTCGACTCCTCCTCTCAGGTGATCGACCGGGCTGTAGGCCAGCTCGATGAATACTTCAGCGGCCGCAGGCAGCTATTTTCGCTTCCGTTACGCCTTATAGGTACCGATTTTCAACAACGAGTGTGGCTTAAGCTTCTTGAAATACCTTACGGCACGACTGTGCCCTATCTCCGGATCGCATCCATGCTTGGATGTCCCGGCGCAGTAAGGGCCGTTGCCAATGCCAACGGAGCCAATCCTATATCCATTATTGTGCCTTGCCACCGCGTAATCGGTTCCAATGGCAGGCTCACAGGCTACGGCGGAACCATCCCCGTCAAGCACCGCCTCCTCACCCTCGAATCATCTATTATTCATTAAAAAGCGACACCGCCGCTTCCCGGGTGGGAGCGGCGGTGTGAGTCGATAGTTCAGGTTGCGTCCTGTTTAGTCGATGAGGGCGTGGCCGGTCATGTCGGCGGGCTGGGGGAGTCCCATGATCTTTAGGATTGTGGGTGCCACATCGGCGAGGATTCCGTTCTCGACCTTGGCATCCTTGCGTGATGTCACGTAGATGCAGGGCACGGGATTCAGCGAGTGAGCCGTGTTGGGAGTTCCATCGGGGTTGATGGCGTTATCGGCGTTGCCGTGGTCGGCGATTATGATTACTTCGTAATCGGCCTCCTTGGCGGCCTCTACGGTGTCCTTTACGCACTCGTCAACAGCCTTGACTGCCTTTTCGATTGCTTCGTAGATTCCGGTGTGACCCACCATGTCGCCGTTGGCGTAGTTAACCACGATGAAGTCATACTCCTGACTCTTTATTGCATCGACGAGCTTGTCCTTTACTTCGTAGGCGCTCATTTCGGGCTTGAGGTCGTAGGTTGCAACCTTGGGCGATGCCACGAGTATGCGCTCCTCGCCTTCATAGGGGGCTTCGCGGCCTCCGTTGAAGAAGAATGTCACGTGGGCATACTTCTCGGTTTCGGCTATGTGGAGCTGCTTCTTGTCGAGCGACGACAGATATTCGCCGAGCGTGTTGGTTACGTTCTCTTTGTCAAAGAGGATGTGTACGCCTGTGAACGATGCGTCGTAGGGGGTCATGCAGTAGTACTGAAGGTTGGGGATGGTGGTCATTCCGGCTTCAGGCATGTCGTGCTGAGTGAGCACTGTGGTTATTTCCTTTGCGCGGTCGTTGCGGTAGTTGAAGAATATCACTGCGTCGCCCTCCTTGATGGTGCCGTCGACATTGGCGTTGACGATGGGTTTGATGAATTCGTCGGTGATGTCCTCGTTGTAGGACTCCTGCATGGCTTCAACCATGTCGGTGGCCTTCTTGCCTTCGCCGTGCACGAGCAGGTCGTAGGCTATCTTGACGCGTTCCCAGCGCTTGTCGCGGTCCATTGCGTAGTAGCGGCCGATTATCGATGCTACCTTGCCGGCCGATTTTGCGCAGTGCTCTTCAAGTTCGGCTATGAAGCCCTTTCCGCTGCGGGGGTCGGTGTCGCGGCCGTCCATGAAGCAGTGGATGTAAACCTTCTCAAGTCCGTAGTGCTTGGCTATGTCACACAGCGCGAAGAGGTGGTCGAGCGATGAGTGTACGCCGCCGTTGGAGGTAAGGCCCATGAAGTGGATGGCCTTGCCGTTGTCGCGGGCATAGCTGAATGCGTTTACGATTTCGGGGTTCTTGAGGATTGAACCGTCCTTGCAGGCCTTGTTGATTTTTACAAGGTCCTGATATACCACGCGGCCGGCGCCGATGTTGAGGTGACCCACTTCCGAGTTACCCATCTGGCCGTCGGGTAGACCTACGTTCTCTCCGCTGGCCTGAAGCTGTGAGTGGGGATATGTGTTTACGAGATAGTCCCAGTAGGGAGTCGGAGTCGAATAGATGACATCGCCTTTGGTGTGATTGCCGATGCCCCATCCGTCGAGGATCATTAGTAATGCTTTCTTTGCCATGATTTATATGTTTTGTTTATAAATTGTTGTAGAAGTCGGTTATCGTCGTGCAAAATTACAAAAAGTAAATGATTTATCGGCATGAAAACTTTGTTAAACCATCGTAGTTCTGCAACTTCGACTCTATTCTTCGACTTCTGAAAAAGAAAGGTGGGGTTGGCCGGGTTTCAGCCAACACCACCTCTCACGTTTCAACTATTTATTTATGAGAACCTCATTGCCCGGTATCACTACCCGATAAAGAGGACGAGGGATGTGAAAAAGCGGGTAATATCACTGTTTCATTGACTATAACAATTGAAAACCGTTTGTGGAAGCCGTTTTTGAGAGATTTATGCCCTAAAAGTGTTTAAAAAACGTAAACGCTTTAGCAATTTTATGCTAATATAATCATTTTAACTTAATATATTAACAAATGAAACACTTTCAGCACTTTGGCTCCGTTTTGAGGCCTCATTTTATTGTATCGTGCCAATCGTTGAATGTTTCGTTGATACGGCTCCGCAAGCTGTGTCGGAGCCCGCTGCTCTTCTCCTTTATTATGGATAGGCGGCGCTCAAATTGAGGCATCATGTCGTTGCTCCATATTGTATCGAGAGCCTCGCGCAAGGTGTTCGCGGCGGCATTCTCCTGCGACTCCTTGACCCATCGCACGCGGCGGTCGTAGACCATGATGCTTTCGACGGTGGTGAGCATGAGGTCGGCTATGCGTGAGGGGTGGGGATGCAGTGTGGCAAACTCCTTGATGGCTTTGCGGCATCGCGATGTGCGCCCCTTAACCCTGCCGGGACCGGGGAGAAACTCCTTGGTTATGATTGCACGATATTTTTCCTGCATTTTCTCCTCGTCGGGATTCATGAAATAGTCAAGATAGTCCTTGGCCTCCTTGCGTGCGGCATAGAGTTCAAGGACCATCTCGGTTATTTGATCGTGATTCAGCGTGTTCAGGAATTTCTTGAGCTGTGTCTTCGACATTTTGCTGAATGGGGGTTATTTCGCTTTCCTGAATGTAAGCTCGTGCAGCTCACACATTGACTTATCCTTTATGGGCGAGGTAAACAGCAGGTATATGGCGTGCTTCCCTTTCATGCCCTTTAGGCCCGACAGCTTCACGGCCATGTCGGTGCGCTCCTGCTTGGCGTTGGGGCTTAGAGTGAGGCTTCCTATCTTGCGCCCTCCACGCTCGCTCCACGGGCTGTCGACCATGATGTCGATTCGGCCTTCGGTTCCGAGAGGCTTGATGTTGAGCACCAGCTCATTATCCTTTGTGGTGTCGAGCAGGTCGAAGTTGTAGTATTTGTAGCCTACGGTCGAGCCGTCGGTGTTGTTGACCACCGGATTGCTGTTGACGCGCAGGTCGTAGGGAGTTTCAAAATTCTTCTCATCGCCGTAGGTGGGCTGCACGTATGAGCCCGAGAAGGTGAAGTTGGGCCATGCCGAGATGGCCTTGCGCGGGCCTGTGTAGTAGCAGGCTATTCCGGCCGAGTAGCGGTGGTAGGGGTCAAGCCCTGAGGTTTCAAAACCCTGTGAGGTGTATTCGGCCTCGCTTATCTCGACTTTGCCGCCGGGGCCTTCGGTAACTTTTACTTCGATAGGCTCAACCATTGCCTGGCGTGCATATTCGGTGGTACCGTTCTGGCGGTGGTAGAACACATACCATTGTCCGTTTATCTCGGCTATGCTGCCGTGGGTGTTGCCGTTGGGCGTAGCCGTGGCTATGGGATTGCCCTGAAGGTCGGTGTCGCGTCCTCGGCCGTCGATTATCGTGCCGCCGTAGGTGAACGGGCCGAGCGGATTGTCGCTGTAGGCGTAGGCAAGCGTGTAGTTGGAGGTGGGAAGGCCCCACTCGCCGTTGTCTGACTTGCGGCTGTAAATAAATACGTATTTGTCCTTGATTTTGCGTATCGACGATGCCTCGAAGAATCGGAACACACCATCCTGCTTGTAGTGTGAAATCATGTCCTTGACCGGCTTGGTGCCCTTCTTGACCGTAGCCATGGTTACGGGGTCAAATTCGGCGCCGAGCGACTCCTCGAAGCCCCAGTAGCCGTAGACCTTGCCGTCGTCGTCGACAAGCACAGCCGGGTCAAATCGCAGATCACCGTCGGTCAGCTTGGGCGACTCCTTGCTCCAGTTGCACACTACAAACGGGCCGTCGGGACGCGATGCCTTGGCTATCATGCCCTTGCGACCTTCGCTTTGGTTGTTGGGATAAAAATAGTAGGTCTTGTTGCCCTCCTTGTCGACTACCTCGGCTATGTCGGGGGCGTAAAGGATGTCGCCTATTCCCTCGGCATTGAGCGGTTTCCCGTTGGCGTCGGTTTTCGACTCGAATATGATGCCGTCATATCGCCATTCGTTGAGATTGTCAATCGGTGCCGACCACACTACCTGCTCGCGGCCGCAGTACTCCTTTATCAGTGAGTCATGGGAGCCGTACACGTAGACGCGGTATTTTCCCGGATTGTCGGGATCCTCAAATACGTAAGGTTCCCCGTCGGGGATGTACTCCCACAGCGGCAGATAAGGGTTGGCTCCATTAGCAGTGTTGAGCTGTGTCGCCAATGAAATTCCCGACAGTGTGCATGCTATTCGGTTGATGTAATGAATGATTTTCTTCATTGTCGTGATGAATTAAAGGTTATGAAACACAAATATACAAAATATTCGGCTAAACATAATAGCAAATGTCGCACATGATGGCGATTCACTCCGGCTAAGCTGATTATGTGGGAATTTTGTTATACATTTGTATCGTAACAGTAAAGAATGTAATAAATTATGTCACGCTCAATTAAGAAAACGCTCTTTTCGCAAGTTGACAGTGGATGTCGCATGCTGATGCTCTATGTCGTCGGCATCATCGGCATTATGCTTGTCAGTTCATGCTCATCAAAAAAGCATGATGACCCCGATGATGAAAAATGCAATATGCTCTATTATGCCACCCCTGAAAATGTGGCCGAGGTTGAGGATATTGATTACGGCGCTGCACTTCCCGGGAAATGGCATTTTGCCGAGATTTCCGATGGGACAAATGTGATAAACCCCGATACGATATATTTCATCAGATTCTCGCAATACGGTTATAAAGTTGAAACCGGATGCAATGAAATAATTGGCGATTACACGGTTGATGGTGATTCAATTAGTTGGAACAACGGACTGAAGACAAGCATGTGGTGCGACGATATGGTTGTTGAGGCTGCAGTTTATAAGGTTCTCTTCAACGTGCGGCGATTGAGTTTTGACAACGATTCTATTCTTCGCTTATGCACCTCCACTCCAAGTCAATACATACTGCTGACAAAATAAATCCTTGACCGAAATGGTAAGCTATATCTTTGTGGGTTGCCTACATAACGACCCTTTTTCACGATTATGCCGATTGCATTCGTGCGCTCTATCCACTCCGAAGCACTCAACACAAAAGACGGCAAACCTGCACTCATTCTAAAGTGGTCAAATTCGACCACTTTGAAATCCGGGTTATGAATAACCTCCCAGGTTCCGAGAAATTCAATAGTGTAGCGATTTCGTAACCAGTTCTTGATTATATCAGCGGAACGATTATCGCCCTCTTTGGCAGTTGCCATATCTGTTAGGGAGATATAATCCTGTTTCGGCGATCAAAGCATAACCCCGACAGCACTTTGATAAAATACAACATCGCCATACACTCCGGGAGGTTGGCGATGTTGCAGAGGGTCTGTATGATTGGAAAATTTATAACTTCATCTATTTAAATAATCTATTGCAAATTCAAGCTGGGTGTCTTTATCGTTGAAATAATCAGAAACAGTTTGGGTTATATTGTAATCCGGTACAATACCAATCCCCTCCAATGGAAATCCTTTGGGAGAAACTGACGGGGCTGCAGTAGGGATACGGAAACTTATGCCGTTTGAAGTTCTGAAGGTCTGAGGATGGTTTCCTGTATCTCCGGCTGTCGGTTCTCCAACCAATATGACATCACCACTTTCTTTCATGTCGATGACAAAACTTTCGGCAGCAGAAAAAGTCATAGGACTTGTAAGCAGAATTACCTTTCCTTGATAAGCATTATCCATTGGCGACATTATCTTATTGTCAATACAGTGGGGTTGGTCATGATGTATGAAATAACGGCATAATTCGCGTCCGTTACCGCTATTGCCTCCTTCGTTATTACGTACATCTATTATAAGATTGGGGAGGTTGCGCACTTTATTAAAGTCTGAAATAAAACTTTCAAGAACGCCGTCCATCATTGTATTAATTGCAATATACCCAATGCTATCATTTAAACGCTTGCTACTGGTTTCAACTATGGCATTGGACGGCAGCTTGTCATTTGGCAGCAATGGTAATTCAACTTTTATGGTGTCAATTCCACGACAGACAGTAATATTACGCACAGTGTCCGATAGACTGTTGAAAATATCCACAGAAGTGAATAACCGTCGATTATGAGATGTGGATGCTGACACATATTTTTCATTCCTGTTCATCCACTCTGCAACAGGTTCGCCCTCTACGGCAATAACCCGATCCTTATCCATTAATCCTGCTTCCGTCATTAATTTGTTGGGTTTATTAATGAAAACAGAATCATTTATAAGCACTGGAATCATTCCTGCGCTATACTTTTTCAAGTACACAAAAGAGTGTCCAACTTTCAACGATGCGAAAAACTCTTGCAAAAGCTCACCGTATTCTTTTGATGTAGAAATATGCCCTATGCGTGCGGAGTATGAATCGCATAATGAATCAATGTTTAGATGCTTGGATTTGCAAAGGGAGTAATTGTCTTTTACAATCTCCGTAATTTCATGAAAATCGTCTGAAAAACTGTCACTTTTCAATGGCAAATTTTCGACATAATAACTTTCTGCCGTCGTTTCTGATGAATAAAAGAATTTGAAATAAACTATTAAACCGGCAAATGTGAATAACACAAGTGCCACTAAAACAAGCAAAATCCGTAGTAAGGTCTTTACTATAGGCTTAGATTTCATATCTTCAGACAATTTAGATTATAAAAAATTTTTCCTTATATTAAATAGAGTTTATCCAATCCAAATGCAAATTTAGTGAAAAATCCAATACATCAGTATTCATCGCATCACCCACCGCTCATTCAGAGAGTCGCTAACAAAATGATTTCATAGGAAATTTATATCAGGCATTTTTCTGAATGCCCCTTTTTGCTTAAAATAATTGTGCTGTCTATTAACCATTGAGCACACTTTATTTCTTGCTTGTTCTGCGGTTAACTCATCATCACAAAATTCTGAATAACTATGCTCTGCCCACTCTTTGAAAGGGCTTTCCAATTTTAGGCTATTAAGTTTCTCTATCAATCTTCTTCCGCTATTCAGTTCTCCTAATAAAAACTTAATCATTGCTGCATTATAATAATCGAATATCGGGCCATTCCATTTTCCGAGCATTTCTTTCAGCCTTTTTTGGAAAATCAATTTTGACATACAGCGATTAGCATATTTAGGCGACTTAAATCCCATTAGAACTTTCGCATATTTAAGGGCGTATTGAGCTAATTGAAATATTTGTTTTTCAAATATTTCATCATCATTGTTATATTCTACAAACTGGGTATTGTTTATCGTTATTCGCTTACATCCATAATCAAACCCAAGAGTTTCATTTAAGCCTCCAAAATATTCAAATAGGAAAGCTATTCCGACATTACAGAATGAGCCACGAGAATATGCAGATGGCTGAAATTCAACTTGAACAAAGCAATAGCCACAATCATACAACCAAGTCCTCGATTTTCCTTTCTGGAAAAATCCCATAGGCGAAAATACATTATTCGCCACTTGTATAATAATCTTATTGTGGTTATCCATACACAATTATTTCAATAGTTTTCTATCGTTGTCGCTGCTTTCCAACACGCTCATCTGATGAATGGCTATTTGGTTCAGTTTTACAAGTCGCTCGCTCTGCGTCATGCCCTGCTCGATGAAAACCGCATTGAGGTTCTCCATATTTGACAGGCAGATAAGTTCGTTGATTGTGGCGTAATCGCGTATGTTGCCTTTGAGGTCGGGATTGGCTTCTCGCCATTGCTTTGCCGTTACACCAAACATCGCCACATTCAGCACATCGGCTTCATTGGCGTAGATGATACTTGCCTGTGCCGGAGTAACCTCCGCAGGGACAAGGTTCTGCTTTATGGCATCAGTGTGTATGCGGTAGTTGATTTTCGACAGCTCACGTTTCGCCGACCAACCCAACAACCGCTGTTCCTCCGTCTTCAACCGCTGAAATTCCTTGACGATGTAGAGTTCAAACTCAACAGAAATCCAGCTTGCGAACTTCAATGCAATATCTTTATGTGCATACGTTCCTCCATAACGCCCTGATTTAGCGATTATACCAATGGCATTTGTCGCATCCGTCCATTTCTTTGGTGAGAGCGTAAATGCGTTCAGCCCGGCCTGTCGTCTAAACCCCTCGAATTCGGTGGGTTTAAAATTCGGATTGTAAAGCTGTTCCCAAATTCCTAAATACTCTATTGTGTTGCGGTTTCGCAACCAGTTTGCAATCACGGCATTAGGTTCATCGCTTTTATGCCGTGCCAAATCGGTCAACGAAATATAATCATCCCCATTGACGGCGATAATTGTTATTTCGGTATTTTGAACTGTAATCTTTGCCATTGTTTCTGATATGGCGTATATGCCAATACGCAAAGCTACACATTTTCGCTGACATACAGCGTATTCCCTCGAAATTTCGTGCTTGTTTGCACTCTATCTTAAATCATAAAAACATCTATCAGCTATTAATATTTAGTCAAATATTCCATTACATCTGCAAGCACATTGCTGCCATTTGATGTTAATATACCGGGGAGTTTTACAGAAGCCACTGTAAGCCTGTATTCCTTATAATCGGTTACCTTCCCTACCTTCTTCATCATTTTATTTTTTCCAGTTTTATAACTTCATCTGATAGTTTGCCGTCCACACAACGCTGTACCTGCATAGATTCACCTTCGATTACGCCATAATATTCTATTGTGGACGAATTAGGAGATTCAGTCAAAGTTACGGAGTGTGTCAAGGGGGAGTAATTTACATATTTGGTAACCCGGTTAGCTGACACAAGTGTTTCGATTCCCGTTTCGACAGTACAACTTGTTCCATCTTCGGAAAATATAAATCCTAAAATTGCGGTATGTACTTTTTTCACACCCTCATTGGTAGTCGTAGAAACAACATGGCTACCATACCATTCAGTTCCGGCAATACTTGTCAAATTATCACCGTCATCACTGCATGCCGTTAAACCTGCCACGGCAAGGAATGCAATGAGCAGCATTCCGAGAAAGCTTTTATTATTCATTCTTTTTAAGTTTTAATTGTTCACTACTTAATAAATACCGAAAATGCAAAAAACATTGCATCGCGGACACAACTTTTTTATTTCGGGGCTCTATATCTTAGACAAAAGCTCATCAGACATTCCACGTGCTTTGCCGTTACACCAAACATCGCTACATTCAGCACATCGGCTTCATTGGCGTAGATTATACTTGCCTGTGCCTGAGTAACCTCCGCAGGGATAAGGTTCTGCTTTAGTTCTTTGATAAAATAAAACATCGCCATACACTCAAGGAGGTTGGCAATGTCGCAGAAGGTCGGTATTATTAGAGAATTGATAGAAGGCAAAGTGGAATCAGCCTACGATTTACTCAATGCTGGAGTAGTCGAGGGGCGGGTCGAAGTAGCGGCTGAGCGACGGTAGGTTTTCCTTCATTGATGGCACGGCAAAGTGGGTTCCCTCGAAGTAGCGGTTCATGGCTTGTTGGCGTGCCGCTTTGGCCGGGTCGGGTGCTATGGCGATTTTGGATGTCGTCTTTCCGTCGCGGTCGGTTACGCTTGCTGTCAGTTCGCTATCTGTCACTTTCACACGCACTGTTGAGCCATCGGTCACGGCGAGGTCGAAGGTGGCAAAATCTTCGATGTCAAATTTCAGACGCGACGCTATGCCCGACAATCGGTATTCATAGATGCGGCAGTCGGCGGTGCGCTCGAAGGCTCCGAGGAGCGATCCGTTACCAATCAGCTCGCTGTAGCGCAATGTGTTCAGAGCCGAAGGTATGCGCGGTGCAAGCGTGATGCAGCCGTCGAGAAGGGCGGGGCGTATGCCCAGAAAACCCTGGTACCATACTCTGATTTGCTCGGCATTGCTCCATGCCTGGAGGAAAGTGCCGGAACGCCGTGCCCACTGCGCTCCCTTGCGGGGCCATGCGTCGGCGTTCTCCGACAGGCTTCCCACAGCGCCTTCATAGAGAGCCTGACGGTTCATGTTTTCAAAGAGTTGCCATGCAATGTCCTGCTGTCCGGCCTCTATCATGCGCTGCATGGCCATGCCGTTGTTCCACAGCCACACCGTGCCGTTATGGTAGGCATCGTCCTTGTGATAGTGATGCCAGTTCTCATGGTAGGGATGGAACTGAGGATCGTTTTGGTCGAGCGATGCCACACCCCACGGATATACGAGCCTCCGCCATGCATCGCGTGTCGCCTTCATAACAACTGCCGTGTCGGCCACCATGTCAAGGGCATAGAGCATATTGGGGCGGTACTGAAGGTCGGGTGTTCCGTCGGCATTGAGATGGTCGTAGACCAATGTGTCGGCCGTGTTGACAAACATGCGGTTGAACGTTGCTAAGAGCGAATCGGCGGCAAGGTCCCAACGGCGGCTCTCATCGTCATGTCCCATGATGCGAGCCATCTTGGCCCCGCTGCGCAACTGCTCGTACCACAACGCCTGAATGTCGACAGCACGGTTGCCACGTGGCGAGCAGGGATACTTTCCCTGTCGTTTGGCATCCATCCATGTGTCGGCATCGGCATGAACGAGAAATCCGTCGGCATCGGTTCCATGTTCAATCACGCTGTTGATACTCAGTTCGATAGCCGGGTAGATAGAGGCGAGGTATGTAGTGTCGCCGGTATATTGCATATATTCGTACACATCCGTTACAAAACGCGGCGTACCGTCGGCCGTATTGTAGATTATGCCTTCGAGGTTGGCACGGTTGGGAATGCGACCGAGGGTTTCCGATTCGGGATTTCGGTCCTGAAACTTTGCAAAATCGCTGAATATGCTTCGCGCCGTTTCCCACTGTCCGGTGCAAAAGACAGCCCCCGGCATTGTTATGAACATGTCGCGGCCCCAGTACTCGTTGAACCATGGCAAGCCGGCATAAATGCCGTTGCCCTGCTGGCAGGTGACAAGCTCGTCGGTGGTGAGGACGATCCAGGCCATGGCTTTGTCGAGCGTATCATTGTCCGAAGAGAGAGGGTTGGACTTCTCCACCAAGGCGTTCATTCGGTCGATGCGCTCACGGAGCATTTTCTCGTGGTCGCGGCGAAAGAGTGCGGCAACCTGCGCGGCACTGCCGTCTTCCGTATATGAAATGATGAAGCCGCCGGCATCGGCAGGCGCCATCAGTCGGGTGCCGTTCCATCGATAGGCCACATCTTTGAACGGCTGTAGGGTGATAACACCTCCGGCCGATTCTTTTGGCACGAATTCAATTCCTGCCGCGCCCTGTTTGCCGGCCGAAATAAGCCTTGGTGACAGCTCTATCCACACCGAATCGCCCTTCACATCCGATAGTTCAACATAGAGCAGCTCCACACGGTCAAACATATAGAAATTCTCGCGGGCCTTCGTATATACACGGTCAATTTTATAGGGATAGACCGTTACCTCGGCCTCGCGCCTTGACAGCGTGTCGCCGTCAACGCCGACAGTATAGTCGCTCAGCAGTCGTCGTTTAGCTATATTCCAGCCCGCGTGCCAGTCGTCCCAGTTGTCGGTGTGCGTCATGCCATACCAGAACGAGGCCTTTTTGTCAGTAAAAGAATATTCGCGCTGGCTGTCGGCTGCCACCGCTATGCCCATGTCTTCAACATCAAGCCGGCTCAGGGTCCCATCTTGTCCGGGCAGCAGCGACGAGTTTGAACAAGCCCCCAAAAGAGCCGTGCATCCCGCAACTGCAAATAATTGTCCAAATTTCATCAAAGTAAGTATGTTGTTTTTGTAAAATTTTTTAGCATCTATAAAGATAATACAAATCCCGCAAAGAGTCCTCGTTGACAGGCATAAATCAGCATTTCAAAGCTCATTTTCTCATTTTTGTACCTTTATTGGTTTCAAGATTTGGCCAAAAAAACCTTTACCATATTCGCAGGGATTGATACTGAGCATCTTCCTGATTCAATTTCACTGTTCACTTGTGGTGCGTTCATAAGTTGACCGTTTACGAAATTATTTTTAACTTTGCAAAGGAATCCCCCGAGTGTCCCTGTCTTATGACAAACCTCGGGGTTTAGTTTTTAGTCGCTCCTAATCCGTGCGACTTTTCTTGTGTTTTTTTCATAGTGACGATGTTATAAAATATGCTGGCATGAAGGACAGCGTAATCGTTTTGCCGGAAGCATCGCCCTACTATTGGAGCATCGGGTTGTATACAATAGATACTAACATTATTGAACCCGATTTATATATAGGCAATTAGCTTCCCTCCACGAAGTTTCATATCGCGCCAATACCATTCTGTGCTTTAAGTGGACAATAATTGATCTGTTTTGATCCGATTGTTCTGTTTTTCTGATAAAATGTTCAGTTTAGGACGATTAAATGGATTTAAATGTCTAACTTTGTCGGCTGTATTCGCATTGGATGCGAAATTCTATCTATTGACGATTAAAGTAAAAACAAAAAATTTCAAGTTTATGAAGAAATTGATTTTGGCCTCGATGGCTCTGGCCGTTTCGCTTACAGTTATGGCCGAAGGCTATCAGGTCAACACCTTGAGTGCCCGTCAGGGCGGAATGGCCCATACCGGTGTTGCACTCAAGCTTGGAGCCGAAAGTATGTATTTCAACCCTGCCGGAATGGCGTTCATGGATAAGTCGCTCGACTTGACTGCAAGTGTCAACGGTGTCGCTGCAACCGCCACAGCTACAATTGACGGTAAGGAATATGAAACCAACAACAAGGTGAGCACCCCCATGAATGTGGGCGCCGCATTCAGCATCTACGACAATCTTAAGGCCGGAGTGAGCATGTACACCCCCTATGGCAGCAGCATCGACTGGAGTACCAACTGGCCCGGTGCCGTGCTGAATCAGTCGGTAAACCTCGCCACCTACACCATCCAGCCCACTGTGGCTTGGGAAATCGTGCCGGGACTCTCGGTGGGTGCCGGATTGATGGTGTCGTGGGGAACGGTCGACCTTAACAAGGGACTTGTGTCGCCTTCGACTCTCGACCTTGTGCTCGGAGCATTGGGCAATGACTATCGCTTCGGCTCCACCACTCCCGCGTCGGTCAATCTCAAGGGAACGGCCAATATTGCTCTCGGATTCAATGTCGGCGCCATGTATGACATCAACGAGCAGTGGACGGTAGGCGTCAACTATCGCTCACGCATGACAATGAGGGTGAAGTCGGGCGATGCGGCGGTAACCTATGCCAACGATGTTGCCAGCGCTGTGCTGTCGTCGACTCTGAACGTGCTCAACGAAGCCAACTTCTCGGCCGAAATGCCTATGCCCTCGGTACTTACATTCGGTGTAAGCTACAAGCCCATTGAGGCGCTCACTCTCGCTTTCGATGCGCAGTTCACAGGCTGGAGCACCTACAAGAGCCTTGAGATAAATTTCCTCAGCGATCAGCTCACCCCTTACAATCAGCATCTCACCAAGGATTACCGCAACTCGTGGGCTTTCCGCCTCGGCGCACAGTATGCCCTGACCAATCGCTTTGACATCCGTGCCGGATTTATTGTCGACACAACTCCTGTGAATATATCTTACTACAACCCCGAAACTCCGGGCATGACCAAGCTTGAGCCTACCTTGGGACTGTCGTTCCGTCCTATCAAGAACGTGTCGATCGACCTGTCGATGCTCTATGTGGCCGGCCTTGGTAAGGATAACGCTTCATGCCCGTACACCGACCTGCTTGCTGCGAGCATGCCCAATCTCGGATTACCAGTAAACAAGACCTTTACCGCCGATTACAAGGTTCACGCATTTGTGCCTTCGATCGGTGTTTCCTATAACTTCTAACTTTATCATCGGATTAGTTGTTGATATAAAAAAAATTAAATTCAGGTAATATCTATGTCACAATCTCGTCATTATGATGGCTTGACCGATGCTCAGGTTCTGGAAAGCAGGCGTGAGCATGGTGTAAATGTACTTACTCCGCCCAAAAAGAGATCGATGTTCATGCGATTTCTCGAGAAATTCAAGGACCCGTTGATAATAATCCTTCTTGTTGCCGGTGCGCTCTCGATAGGCATTGCGTGCTACGAGTATTACGCATTGCCCGATACCGACGCTACGGTGTTCTTTGAGCCGCTTGGCATTTTCATCGCCATATTCCTTGCCACCGGGCTTGCCTTCTACTTTGAAGCAAGGGCCGACAAGGAGTTTGCAATCCTCAACCAGGTTAATGACGATGAGCCCGTCCAGGTGATTCGCAACGGCAACACTACTCAGGTGCCCAAGAAGGACATCGTTGTGGGTGATATAGTTATCATTACCACCGGTGAGGAGATTCCCGCCGACGGAGAGTTGATCGAGGCTGTTTCGCTCCAGGTCGACGAGTCGTCGCTGACGGGTGAGCCCGTGTGCGCCAAGTCGACCGACCCGGCTCTCTTTGACAAGGATGCCACTTTCCCTACCGATTGGGTTATGCGCGGTACCAAGGTCATGGAAGGGCATGGAATGTATGAGGTAAAGGCTGTGGGCGACCACACCGAGAACGGAAAAGTGTTTGAGGCGGCACAAATCGACGACAGTGTAAAGACCCCGCTCAATGAGCAGCTCGACAGGCTCGGCACTCTCATAACGCGAGTAAGCCTCGGCATCGCGGCCTTGATTATCATTGGACGGTTGTCGCTCTTCTTCATCAACATGGTGGAGTTTGACTGGCTTAGATTTGTCACGTTCTTCCTGCAGACGATAATGATTGCCGTCACACTGCTTGTGGTGTCGATTCCCGAAGGATTGCCCATGGCCGTGACGCTGAGCCTTGCCTACAGCATGAGGCGAATGCTGAAGACCAACAACCTCGTGCGCAAGATGCACGCCTGCGAAACGATGGGCGCGACCACCGTTATATGTACCGACAAGACCGGCACTCTGACCGAAAACCAGATGCGCATATACCGCACCGACTTTTTCGGGCTGCCTGAACAGCGGCTTGACGACAGCGTGATGAGCCGCCTCGTGGAGGAGGGAATAGCCGTTAACTCGACGGCGTTGCTCGACCTCTCCAATCCCGACAAGCCGTCGGTGCTTGGCAATCCCACCGAGGGTGCGTTGATTCTGTGGCTCCGCAACAACGGAGTCGACTACAGGACGCTGCGCGAGGGCGTGGAGCGCGTCGATGAGATACCCTTTACCACCGAGCGCAAATACATGGCCTCGGAGGTGAAGTCGGGTGTGCTTCCGGGAAAGACGATCCTATATGTCAAGGGCGCTCCCGAGATTGTCTACTCGCTCTGCCGCAACACCGAGGGTGGTGTCGACAAGGCGGCGATCGACAATCTGCTGCTCGGCTATCAGAATCAGGCCATGCGTACTCTCGGATTCGCTTACCAGATTGTCGAACCCGGTCAGGAGGCAATCGCCGACGGAAATCTTGTAGCTGACAATCTCACCTTTATGGGTGTTGTGGCCATATCCGACCCCGTGCGCGCCGATGTGCCCGATGCCGTTCAGGAGTGCCTTGACGCAGGTATCGCCATCAAGATAGTGACCGGCGACACTCCCAATACGGCCAAGGAGATTGCCCGCCAGATAGGATTGTGGAAGGAGGGCGACGGCGACCGCAACATAATCACCGGACCCGAATTTGCCGCGCTCGACGATAAGGCGCTATATGATCGCGTAAAGGATCTTAAGGTTATATCGCGCGCGCGCCCGCTCGACAAGAAGCGACTTGTCGAAACGTTGCAGAAGCGTAACGAGGTGGTGGCTGTGACCGGCGACGGCACCAACGACGCTCCGGCCCTAAAGGCCGCACAGGTGGGACTGTCGATGGGCGACGGCACCTCGGTGGCCAAGGAGGCCAGCGACATAACAATTGTCGACAACTCTTTTGCAAGCATCGGAAGGGCCGTGATGTGGGGTCGCTCGCTCTACCACAACATACAGCGTTTCATCCTGTTCCAGATGACGGTAAATGTCGTGGCCTGCCTCATTGTGCTCTGTGGCGCGTTCATGGGTACCGAGTCGCCGCTTACCGTGACTCAGATGCTTTGGGTCAACTTGATTATGGACACCTTTGCCGCCATGGCTCTTGCATCGTTGCCGCCGTCGGAGCGTGTCATGAAGGACAAGCCCCGCGACCGTAATGCCTTTATCATAAACCGGCCGATGCGCTACGACATAATCGGTATGGGCGGATTGTTCTTCGTCCTGCTGCTGGGACTTCTCTACATCTTCCATCATGCCGATATCACTTGCCTCACCGACCTCCTGTCGCTGCATCTCGATCCCTCTTCATCGGAGATGACTCCCTACGAGCTGAGCCTCTTCTTCACCATCTTCGTGTTCCTCCAGTTCTGGAACATGTTCAATGCGAGGGCTTTCGAGAGCCACGGTTCGGCGTTCAACCTCAAGGGCTGTTCCGAATTTGATTTCATAGCGTTGGTTATTCTCATCGGACAGATTCTTATCGTCACTTTCGGCGGCGAGATGTTCAATGTGACTCCTCTCAAGGTTGTCGACTGGGTGATAATAATCGTCGTTACATCACTTGTACTCTGGGTGGGCGAGCTGTTCAGGCTGTTCAAGAAATAACCCCGTAACGCATATAATCATTGATACGATACTCCCCGGCATAATTTTATGAATCGGGGAGTATTTATATTTATTAGATACTCACGCTCGGCAATGCCCAAATAAATTTGGCATTGCTCTCGACTTATTCGTATATTTGAATACTTCTTAGATACTCACGCTCGGCAATGCCCAAATAAATTTGGCATTGCTCTCGACTTATTCGTATCTTTGCATATAAATTGTTATTTAACTATGAAACGAATACTGACCCTTTTCTCCGCCTTGACGGCTGTTATGGGACTATCTCTTAACGCATCCTCCATGACTACTATAAAACTGCTTCAGACAAGCGACATACACGGAAACTTCTTCCCCTACAACTTCATAACCCGACAACCTTCGGCAGGAAGCCTTGCGCGTGTCTACGGAGCCGTAAAGGAGGCGCGACAGCGCTATGGCGACAATGTGATTTTGCTCGACAACGGCGATATTCTCCAGGGACAGCCCACTGTGTACTACTACAACTTTGTTGACACGGTGACTCCCCACGTGGCATCGCGAATGATGAACTTCATGCGCTACGATGCCGGCAATGTCGGCAACCACGATGTCGAAACCGGACGCAAGGTGCTTGAGCGCTGGAGCCGACAGTGCGACATGCCAGTGTTGGGTGCCAATATCATTGACACTGCCACCGGCGAGCCGGCATTCACTCCCTATAAGGTTGTGGAGCACGACGGGGTGAAGGTGGCTATTCTCGGACTGCTCACTCCGGCCATACCCGCATGGCTGCCCGAAGTGCTGTGGAAGGGGCTGCGGTTTGACGACATGGAGGCCACTGCCCGCAAGTGGATTCCGATAATCAAGGAGCGCGAGAATCCCGATGTGATAGTGGGTGTGTTCCATGCAGGACAGCGCGGCAACACTCTGGTGAAATATCGCGAGAATCCTTCGCTTGAGATAGCCGAGCGCGTGCCCGGATTTGATGTAGTGCTTATGGGGCATGACCATCGCCGCGAAAACAAGAAGGTGGTGAATGTCGAGGGCGATACGGTGCTGGTGATGAATCCTGCCAACAACGGTGTCGTGCTTACCGACATAACGATGACCTTCAAGCGTGACGACGACGGACGAATAATCGACAAGCACATCGACGGTGAGCTTCGACACATGTCGGACTATGAGCCCGATGCCGACTTCATGGCCAAGTTTGCTCCCGACATGGCTGTCATCAAGGAGTATGTCGACACACCCATCGGCGAATTCACAAGCAGCATCACCACGCGCGACGCCTACTTCGGCCCGTCGGAGTTTGTCGATCTTATTCATGAGCTTCAGCTTGGAATAACGGGAGCCGACATCTCGTTTGCCGCTCCGCTCTCCTACGATGCCACTATCGATGCCGGCCCTATAACGGTGAGCGACATGTTCAATCTCTACAAGTACGAAAACATGCTCTATGTCATGGAGCTTACCGGGCAGGAGGTCAAGGACTACCTTGAGGAAGCTTACTCGCTGTGGAGCAAAACGATGACTTCGCCATCCGACCATCTGCTCCTTTTCAAGGAGGAGCCTACCCAGGGTGATGAGAGCCGCTCTACACTTAAGAATCCGAGCTATAACTTTGACTCGGCGGCGGGTATCATCTATGAGGTGGATGTGAGAAAGCCCAAGGGCGAGAAGGTTACGATAAAGAGCATGGCCGACGGCAAGGAGTTTGACCCCGCCCGCACCTATCGCGTGGCACTGAACTCTTATCGCGGAAACGGCGGCGGTGAATTGCTTACAAAGGGTGCCGGCATTCCTCACGACAAGTTGACCGAGCGCATCGTGTTTGCTACCGACCTTGACCTGCGACACTACCTCACCGACTACATAAAGAAGCAGGGCAAAGTTAATCCGCGCAAGCTCAACCAGTGGCGTTTCATTCCCGAAGAGTGGACCCGCGAGGCGGCCAAGCGCGATTATAAGATTCTCTTTCCGCGATGACTTCATAGTTAAGCTCATTTGTTCCCAAGATATTTTGAAGGCGATGATATGCGCTGTCTATGGGAGCCGGGGCTGTAGAGCCTCGGCTCTCCTGTTTTGAGGGGGCGGGTTGCGGCTTGGCGGCAGCTTCGGATGGCTGAGTTGCTGTCGGCTGAGTTGTTGCTGTCGGCTTAACTGCTGCCTCTGGCATGGTCTTTGCCTCAGCCTTTTTCGGTTGAGCGGGCTGTTGCTGTTGTGGGGATTCCTGTGGCTGTGTGGATTCCGCGAGTCGGGCAGCCTTCTTGATTTCGCGTGACTTGCGTTGACGATTGCGGGCTATGCGGCGACGCTTGATTGTGGGGTAGATGAGCATGAACAGCGAGCGCACAAGGTCGTCCTTGATAGTGCCTATCAAATCGCTGTGGTTGTGATTCTGATAGTAGTCAAGCCAATAATAAATCTCACTATGATAGTACACCGGTATCTGATTGATGGCATCGATCCAAAGTTGGTCAAACTTCAGCTTGTAGACCCTCTCTTTTTTCTTGGTTTCGTTGTTTTCCATGGTATTATCTTTTTCGGCAAAGATAATAGGTGGAAACGCCCGATTTCACCCCATAATGTCGCGAAGCGTAATTTTTTCTTGAAATAGGATGTTGCAATGAGCGGTAATGTGAACATTATAGGGGTGTCGGTTGTCATTATTTCAGATGATGTGAATGCGGTCGGAGTGACATTAGGTTGTCCATCTTTGACTGTTTTGAGTAATATTAATGGCAAATAATAATATTTTACGACTTCATAGGAAGCTTTTCTTCCCGCTTGTGGGGTTGTTATGGCTTATCATAGGCATAACAATCACATACTTTGTCATACATGAGAAGCAGCGCTTGAAGTACAATCTTGAGAATCGCCTGGTGAATGTGAACAACACGGTGATCGAGGCTTACGAGAAAGGTGCCGATATGCAGAAGACGGTCGATTTCATTCAGCTCTTTACCGGAAACACCACGCTCGACCCGCTGCGTATCACGGTTTACGACAATAAGGGAGTGATGATTGCCGATAATCCTGAAGCTACGATTTTGGTATATGATGCTGCCGGAAATATGCTGCCTGAATTTAAGCGGCTTGGCGGTGGCGGCGCTAATGCGTCGGTAAGCGATTTGTCGATCGATGGCAACAAGCTAATGGTCAGCACAAAAAGGAGTGCTGACGGGCAGGTGCGCTCCTTTGCGGCATTGCCTTATAAGGGTGAGGTTATCGACTTCCTCAGCATCGACCCTATGGTGTGGATAGTGGTGATAATACTTGGTATATTGTCGTCGGCGTTGGCCTACTGGGGAGTCAGAGTTGTGTGCAAGAATGTCTATGCGCTTCGCAATCTTGCGCAGGCCATCTCCACCGACCAACTTCCCGATGACGCTGACACGTGGGAGTTCTCCGATGACGAACTCGGCGATGTTTCCCGCAAGCTCTTGACCTTATACCGCGATAAGATTCATGCCGAACGTGAAAAGATGCACCATGAGCGACAGATAGGGATGAATGTAAGCCATGAGCTGAACACCCCCGTGGGAATCATCAAGGGTTATCTTGACACGGTGTTGGCCGATGAAAATATGCCCGATGAGTTGAAGCGTAAGTTCCTTATGCGCGCCCAGCAGAATACCGACCGCCTGGCCAATCTGGTGAGTGATGTGAGCATGGTCATGCGTCTGCAGGAGGGTGGGGCAATAGAGTGCGGCAACCTCGACTTCCACAACATGACGGCTCAGCTTGCCGAGGATATAGCACAAGGCCACATAGCCGACAATATGACCTTCATCTGCGACATTCCCGAGGATTGCCGTGTAAAGGGCCATGAATCGCTACTGAACAACGCATTGCTTAACCTGATTTACAATGCCGCGCAATACTCGGGCGGAACGCGCATGTCGTTGCGTTGGACGGGCGAGAACGAGGGTATGCATCGGTTTGAGTTTGTCGACGACGGATGCGGGGTTGATGATGTGCATCTTGCCCGGCTGTTTGACCTGTTTTATCGTGTCGACACGGGACGCGCACGCAAAAATGGAGGCGCGGGGCTCGGATTGCCTCTCGTCCACCGAATCATCACTGCAATGGGCGGCGACATCACAGTAGAGAACGCTCCCGGCGGAGGCCTCAGATTCACCTTCACGCTCCCTGCCGCATAATTGTCCTTGCGCAGATTAGATTCAATAGAAAAGGCGTCGCGATTGCGACGCCTTTCCGTTATTTATTGATTGTGAACTCGGGTTTACATTGCCTTTACAATTGTGCGAGATCCTCCCATGTTGCGGGTGAATTGTGATTTCATTTCATTTGTCGGCTTGAGCACGTATATGCCTGTTGATGCACGTGAGCCGGTTGATTCAAACGATGGCTTGTTGCCGGTAGCAGCCCATGTCAGAGCGATTCCCGAGAGTTGATCTTCCATTGTTCCGAAATCGCCCGGATAGATGTTTGTGTCATCATATTCAAAGTCGGGCTTGAATCCTTCGGCGTAGTCACGGAAACCTTTGGCATTCTCACAATAGAATGTAATTGGATAAAGCGTAAACGTATAGTTGCCTGCGCGTTTCTGCCATCCTTCCATTCCGCAGTTCTTTCCTTGGGTGGTGGTGCCGACGAGTCGTACATCGATGTCAAGACCGCGCAAACCGTTTATGAGCAGTTCGCTGGCTGATGCAGTAATCCGGGTTCCGATCACATATACGCGTTTGAGATCGAGCGAGCTGTCGATTGCCTGAGATATCTTATCGTAGCCGTTTGCTGTCTCGGGGTTTGCGGCTTCTCCAATGTTGTAGACACCCACCTCGCCGGCTGCTGTTCGGGCCGAATTGTAGGTTGTGCGCAGATAGGTCTGTCCCTGATGGGATTGACCTGCTACAAGAGTACCAAGTACGGTGCTTGACAATACGTGGCCGCCGTTGTTGTAGCGAAGGTCGATTACAAGCTCATCAATGCCTTCGGCTTTGAACTGGTTGAATACTTGAAGCAACTGAGAGTCGTAGTCCATGTGGAAGTTCATGTAGAGCAGATAGCCTATTTTCTTGCCGTTGGCAGCGGTTACGACTGTCGATTTGTAGATGGCCGGATCGATATAGGATGATTTGGCGATCATAACCGAGGGAACGCGGTTGGTGATTGTGGCTACGCCGTTGTTGAACTTAACGGAGTTGAGATCGACGGTCACGTTGCCGTTGAGCAGCGAGTTGCCGAGCTGACTATAGTTGTTCTGAGTCACCGGGATGTTGTTGACCTTGGTGATGAAGTCGCCACGATGCACGCCGGCTTCTTCGGCAGCGGTTCCCGGGGTGACGAACATCACGGTGAAACCGCAGGGGTCATCATCGTTGGGCCCGAGTATGGTGGCCTGAATAGCAAGACCGGCATCGTTGTAAGATTCACCTGTGGCACGCGAAAGTGGCGCGTTGCTCTGGATATTGGAGTAGTAGCTTACACGCTCGCCGTTGTCCCATAGACCGTCATCGTGGTTTGCATCATCGTTCTCAGCAACACCGTCAAGGATTTGAGCGAGGAACAGGTCGTAGTCTAAGCTGTGGTCGAGGAGTATGTCGGGAATGTTCTCGTTCCAGAGATAATAGTCCGACATAATGTCGAGTGTCCACTGATTGATGTCGCGGAAGCGGCCTTCGCCCTTTTCAACCACGCCTTCACCCTGGCGTATAATCAGCACACAAGGTTCGGCATATCCGTCGATCTGAACGCTGACTTCGGCCGAGCGTCCGAGCTTGCCGTCATTTGGCTCGACTTTCATGCGAAGCGAGCTTTTTCCCTGATATCCGGAAGGTGTGAGCACCTCACACCATTCTTCATTGCTTAATGCCGTCCATGATGCGGGCGCTTCGAATTCGTAGATCAGAGTCTGACCTTTGAGATCGGCATCGTTTACGGCCGACCATTGTGCCGTTTCTATGCCGGTGCCGGGTAGTATGGGGTCGTCGTCATCACAGGCTGTGAAGCAGAATCCCATAGTGACGATTGCTGCCGACAGGAGTATTGTTTTGAAATATTTATGGTTAGTCATATTTTTTTATTCAAATTGGGTGTTATTTTTTCATGAGGTCAGCGGCTCTTTGGCGGCTTTCTTTCACCGAGCGGTCAAACGAATTGATTACTACCGTTTTGGGAGCTTTGACAGCGCCGCGGTGCAGATAGGCCGAAGTGGATGTGTCGCGTGTCAGCACAAGTTCTGAATAGCAGCGGAACTGTATGTCGTTGAACCACCATGACGATGCTGCCGTACACATTGTGGGATAGTAATAGGCCGGAATGTTTTCGTTGTAATATCCCTTGACTGTCACGGTGTTGCCATCGGCCGATACTTCAATAGGGAAGTCGTACAGGTTGTCCATGTCGCGTCCGGTCGACGGGCGGATACCTACAGCCCAGAAGTAAGAGTTGTCATCGGTTCCGAAGTTACCCATGGTCCAGCTGAGATTGTCGGGCTTGGGAACTACGATGCCGTCTTCGCGGAATTCGATAAACCATTTCGGGCCGTAGAGATCAGCGGCTTCTTCGGCGGTATGGCCGGCTGCTATCATGTCGGACAGTGATGTGTAGGGGAACTGGCTTTCAGGGCCGAATCCGAGTGCTACAAGACGGTTGGCAAGAGCGTATTCAGCCGTGGTGGCATCATCTACACCGGTTGTTATAGTTACGGGGAATGTCACTGTGTTGCCGTTGACATCGGTTGTCGATGCGGTGTAGCGTCCTGGCATGTTGTTTCGAGTTTCACCTCCGATCTGGGGCAGCATGTCGGTTGTGAATGTTACATATTCGGCTGTGCTTACGTATTCATCGTTGATAGCATATACGCCGAAAATGTATTGAGTATTGGCGCTGAGGTCGGATGTTTCAAAGGTTATGCCTTCCGATGTCAGCATTTCGGCAAGCTGTTCTTCCGATGCCGTTATTCCGTTGTTTTGTATTACGGCCGATATTTCGGCTCCGTTTGCGAGCACTTCGTCAATCTGGCTCTTGAGGAAGTATCCGTAGACTGCTGAAACGGCATTCTGTATCTTGACATTATATGCTGCCGATTTCCAGGGCGCGGTGACTTCTTCCGGTTTTGCCTCGATGGCAATCTGAGGCTTCGGTCCGACGGGTTCACCTGTGCGGAAGTCGATGTATTTCACACATTCATGACGTTCGCTGTCAAAACCTACAATGCCTACGACATAGTCGGTGTTGGGCACCAGACCTGTCGGATTGAGAACTACATTGCCGGTTTGTGCACGGGGTACGGGATTGGTTGAGTCGTCCCAGTGGCCTATGACAACTGAACGCACCTGTGCTTCACCCTCGCGGCGCCAGTAATCGAATTCGCTTTTTTTGTCAACGAACACTCGATAGTCGGTGATTTCAGGATCGGGGGTCAGGCTTATCGTGGCTGTTGTGGATGTGGATTCGATTGACACTTTAATGTCGTAGGGGCACAGTCCGGCAGGACGTGTGCAGAATTCAATGACCTGGAACTGTTCCGGATCGATGTTTCCGTCTTCCAAGGGGACGCCGGCCATGAGTATGAACTCGGTGCCGGAGTGGATGTGGATATCCTCACTGAAGCCGTATTCGGCAAATTTGTCATGTTCGATATCGGTGGATTCGCTTAGAGGATGTCCAAATACTTTCAGATATGTTTCATAAGTCACGGTGCCAAACATGGCAAGGATGTTTTTAATCGCCTCGTAGTCGGTTTTTTTGATTACAACATGTTTCATCGATGTGACTCCTTCAGGGAATTCGACATGGTATTTGAAGTCGGTTTTGCCGACGCGGTCGAGTGTCACAAGGTCATTGTAAGGAAGGTCGGTGTTGAGGTCGACTTTCTTCACCTCGCTATATACATAGGGGTTGATGCGACGCACAGCTACGTAGGGATATTCAGTTAATGGCTTGATTTATCAAGCTGAAAATGGAGCGTGGTCGCCCTATGGCGGTGCTGTTTTGATTATGAGGGCAAATTTTCAATTCTCGGCGATAAAATATGACATTTCGGACAAATAGGGATACACTGATTCGCCTCCGATGTGCTTCGGAGATGAGATGACAGTATGATTTTTCACGCTCGCTGTTTTTGTAACTGCTTCTCTTTTTCTTCGATGGCGAGTTGTCGGGCGGCAAGTGTTGCGGCGTTTGCCATGTGGATGCCGAAAAAGAGCAGCAGGGTTTCGCTGCGGGAGTTGCGTGCCGCTATCCGGCCAACGCTGTAGTGTTGTTTCTGATTACCGAAACTGCCCTCCATGGCGGTAGAGCGCAGTGTCCCGATTATTCGTCGGGCTGTGCTTATGTCAGCATCTTCATCCTTGGGCTTCGGGCCTTTGCGGACAAAACAGGTCGTCATGCCGTTTTCGGTGCAATACCGCCGGTTGTCGTTGTTGGCATAGATGGTGTCTGCCCCTACCCTGGTCACTTTGATACCGGTCAGTTCCTGTTGATATTCAATACACTCCTGTAATCTCACGCCCTCGTTGAAGGCTTCGAAGGAATGGTGTTCGATGAATGAAATTCCGTCAATCTGGATGTTGTTGACCTTGACTCCGAACTCCACTCGCTTGTTCTCCTTGCCTCTGACAATAGGACGGATGTACGGACGGTCTATGCTGACGATACGGTGTTTCACCTCCTTTTTCTGAGCAAGTGCGCTCTGCTGGCGATACACCTCTTTTAATGCACTGAGACGCTTGCTTTGCTCTGCGGTGAGCGTGATGTCAACGGTGTGTATCTTGCAGATTCTGTTCCATTGACCTATCTGTTTGGAAAGCAGGCCGAGCAATCGACGGCGGAGTTTGGCGGTTGCCGCCCTGGTGTGCTTGCGATGCTTGGCATAGGTGAGTCTGTCGCGGTCAATATCACGATACTTGTTGCGTGGCAACCGTTCCTTCAACGCCTTGCAGGTCTTTTTTATAAGTGATTGAATCCACTCGCAGCATTCCCACAACAGCTTTACATCTGTCGGGAATCGCAGATGGCTCTCGTAACAGGTGGCGTCGGTCAGGCACAGGTTCTTGTCTTTTAACAAACCGCCCCACTTGTCATACAGCAATTTCTGTAGTTCTTTGATATCAAGAGCTCCGGCTATACGCTGACGGATAGCACTGACTATCTTGCCGTTCTTTATGGGGTTGGCCGGATCTATGAGCACCCCGCAGAACATCTGTATGTGTATACTGCCGTTGAGCATCTCGATCAGGCCGTCATCCGACTGTCCGGTATATGGCTTGAGAAACATCAGCGCCACCTCTCCCTCCGGCGGGAACATCGGAGTGTTGCCCTGAGGATGCGTTTTGGGAAAATGCGAACGGATTTTCTCTGCCAGTTCTTTCAATGGCAATTGCGCATGGATGCGCCCGAGCTCGCTTACGGCAAAACTCTCGCGATATTTTTGCATGAAATCGAACTCGGTAAACGGCAACGTGGCCGTAATCTCGGATATTTTTCGTAACTTCACGTACAATTATTTTAAGAATTACCCCCGAATAAGCCCGTGATGGGTCCATCGGGGGTTCATTGTAAAGTTACAAAATATCTACGACTTTGGCAAACAATTAGTTGGCAATTAACTGAGTATCCCTATATATTCGGATTGCGAAGTTATATATTTGTTGATAAAAAAGCAACAATCTGCGGTGCGTTTTGATGAAAGGCTTTCAATTTGCACATACTCTCTAAAATGATGCGGCAAAAGGATACACGGGACTGACGCCTAACGGCGGCCTTGCGCGGGCCTAACGTTATTAAGCTGTTCTGCAGCTTTGGCGCTAACGCGGGGATTTGTGGGTTGCATAATATCGTCCGGGCCATGCTGCAACATACATATTGCCACATGGCCCGGGGGAGTGTTAGTTGAAGTTGACGGTTTTGGTGCGGCCGTCGGCGAGCTTTACGGTGACCTGTTTGCGGTCCTTGGATATTTTTACCGATTTTACGGGACGCAGCTCCTTGTCGGTGAACGCGTTGTCGCTCTTCTTCCACAGGTGCAGGGTCACGAATATGTCGCTGTCGTTGACATCGGCTTCGGTCACGGGTACCGCACATATTGAGCTGACGGGGTGCAGACCCTTGGGACGCTGAACCTTAACGCCGTTCTTCCATCCTTTAAGGGCAACGGTTGCGAGCTGATAGTCGCCGTTGTCGATGATGCTGGCCGTGTAGCCCTTGTCGAGTGTGCGAGTCATCTCCTTTATGTCGCCGTCGAGCTGAGGCAGCGAGTAGTTGCCGAGGCGCACTTGGGTGGGATTGCCTGTCGACACCTTGTCGATGCGCAGGATGCCGTCGGGGAGCGATATGTCGGCCAACTGATAGCGTACTGTCGTGTCGGTTTCAAGCACCGCGTCACGGCGGTACACATCGTCGTCGAAGCTGCGGAACGTGTAGAGCCTCAATACTTCCCAGCGGTTGTCGCGGTTTTTGGTGGCATAGTTCATCGACACCTCGCCGTTGTCACCGTCGGCCATCCAGGGAAATTCAGTGTTGTAGGCGAGCTTGTTGTAGTTCTCGGAGCTGCGGAACTTCTGCCAGTCGGCTGCTACCGTTTCATGGCACCATGAGCGCATTTCCGATGCTCCCGAGTTGGGATAGTCGGTTATGAGCAGATTGGTAGCAGGCTGGAACTTGTGGTAGACCTTTCCTGGAAGCAGGTCGCTTTCCCACGGGCCGTTGTTTTCCACTGCCGACCAGTACTCCGAATCCTCTGGGAGCAGCAGGCCGAGGAATGCCTTGCCACACCAGTAGACGCTGCCTCGGCACGAGTAGATCTGCACCGCCGGGGCAAAGGGGCCGTAGAAGCCCATCGTAGGCACTCCGTTTTCAAGGAACTCGGGGTGTTGCATGAACTGCAGCAGTGTCGACGATGCTATGCGTCGCAGCCATCCGTAGTTGACTCCTTCGTGCTTGCCGTATTCGATCAGCGGCAGCGGGGTCACGGCGGCAAAACGGTAGCAGATGCTGCGTCCCCACATGTTCATGCGTCCGTCGCGGTTGAACATATAGGGATAGTTGTCGATCATGTCGTTTTGGTTGGCGAGGAACCGGCGGGCCAGTTCGGGATATTGCTTGTCGCCCCACATCACAGCCCACAGCGGGCCGTAGCTCTGATAGGCCCACATGCTGTAGTAGTCGTAGGCCGGAGCGTCGTTGTACCATCCCTCGCCACGGTATCGGGCAAGGAGCTTTTCAAGAAAATCCTTTAATTGTGTTTCGTTTACCTCATATCCGTGCTCCTTCATGAAGCTCATGATGAATACGTTGAAAAACATCCAGTTGGAGCCAATCGACGGGCCGTTGCCGTAGCTCAGCATCGTGGCTGCCAGGTCGTCCTTCTGCTTCTGGGTCAGGGCGTCCCACAGCACCTCCTCGGCGGCTTTCATGGATATGGCGAGCGAACCGAGTTCAAGCAGTGTCTGGCTCGGGCCACCGGTGCGGTGGGGGATGTAGTGCTTGCTCGTGGAGTCGGAGAGGCTCACGAGCTGATGGCGGTAGTAGTCGGCCACGCGTATGCCGTTGAGGGTGAGGTCGGGGTTCTCCTTGAGCAGCGGAGCGGCCACAAAGAGTGTTCGCGCCAATCCTTCAAGCTTGGCTGTGCGGGTGTCGTTGTCGTTGTTGGGATAGGTCTTCTGGAGCTGCTTGGGGAAGTACATAGGGTCGTCGAGGGTGTGGATGTAGCCGAATGCTCCGTTGAGCAGATATTCGGCGGCTTTCAGCCAATGCGCCCTCGTCATTCCGCTATAGGGGCTTTTCTGATAGTCGGGGTTTTGCAATACAAAGGTGTTTTCGGTATCGGGTCGTGTTTGCCCGGCCTTGTCGGCTGCCGATGTCGCAATGGGAAACAATGAGAGGCAGGCCAACACAAAAGTCAGTCCTAATTTCATGATAGATGCACTTTTTCCATTTATGTGATACTTGGGGAGCCTGAAAAATCAGGTTCCGTCACAAATTTAATACTATTCCGCGTAACTCACAACTCCTCAGCCGAGTTTCTTGGCACGCTCCTTTATGATTCCATGGCGATAGGCATAGAGGAGTTCGGTCAGCTCGTGTATCTGTCCCAGCAGCTCCTTTCCCTTGTCGGTGTCGCGCACTCTCATGCGCTGTGAGCTAAGCTCGACAATCTGAGTTGAGCTTACGATGTCGGTTCCGTTCTTGATGGCCTCCTCGGCCGATGTGAAGGGCTCGTGTTGCACGAGCTGGAACCCGCGGCTGTGGTAGACGAGCGTGTAGCCCGCGATTCCGGTGGTGTTGTGGTAGGCTTTGGCAAATCCGCCGTCGATCACCATCAGTTTGCCGTTGGCGCGTATAGGGGTTTCACCTTTGTTGGTGCGCACGGGTACATGTCCGTTTATTATGTGTCGGTGCTGTCCCGTCACTCCGAATGCGTCGAGAATCCTGTCGCACACCTCCTCGTTGTCGCGCAGTGTGTAGTAGTAGCCCTTCTCCTCCTTGTGGGTCGACTTATCGGTGAGGAAGTAGCGTTCAAATGTAGCCATCTTCGACTTGTCAAACAGCGGCGATTCCTGACCGCACCACAGATACCAGTAGTAGTCGATGGCGAAGTCTTTCTCGTCGGCCGGGGTGTCATCGTTGTAGGCCGAGCGCATCATCATGCCTATGCGGTGAAAGAGTTCGCGGCCCTTGTAACGCTGTCCGCGCAGGTCGACCTCCTTGAGCGAGCCGTCGGCGTTGAGCGGCATCGACGCGTGGAAGAGCAGGTTGGAGTTGTAGATGCCATACATGCACCCGTTGGTAAAGAGGCACTGCACGTGCTTCTTGAGCTTGTCGCTCACCTTGAATGAGTGGTGCAGCTTCATCACGAGGTCCTCCTCCTCGGGGGTGAGGCGGTAGGGGTCGGCCGGGTCGACTGTGGGGAAGTTGATGTCGCGCATCTCGTAGTCCTTGCCGTCGAGGGTAAACACCTTGCGGTCGAAGTCGATGTGCTCGAGCAGCTTGCGGTCGGCCATGTTCCACTCGGGGCGCTTGTCGATGAGGGCGGCTTCGAGCTTGAACTGTATTATGCTGATTGCCTTGTGCATCTGGGCGATGAGGCGTCGGGTCTTTTCGTTGTGGGTGGTGTCGTCGGTGTCGAGATGCGGGCCGAAGAAGTCGCACGGGTCGTCGCCGTAGGTTTCCATGGCGAATGTTGCGAGTGGCACGAGGTTGATGCCGTAGCCGTCCTCGAGCGTGGCGAGATTGCCGTAACGCAGTGAGAGTCGCAGCACATTGGCTATGCAGCAGTCGTTGCCGGCAGCCGCGCCCATCCACAGTGCGTCGTGGTTGCCCCATTGGATGTCAAACTGCCCGTAGTCGCACAGCGTATCCATGATTATGTGTGCGCCGGGGCCTCGGTCAAATATGTCGCCGAGTATGTGCAGCTGGTCGATGCTCAATCGCTGGATCACGTTGCATAGCGCCGCAATGAATGCGTCGGCCTGACCGGTGGTGATGATGGTTTCGATGATGCGGTTGAAGTAGGGCTGCTTGTTGTCGTCCGACGATGACTCGTGAAGCAGCTCCTCGATGATGTAGGCAAATTCTCGCGGGAGCGCCTTGCGCACCTTTGAGCGGGTGTACTTCGATGAAACGCTTTGGCACACCTTGATGAGCTGGTGCAGAGTTATGTTGTAGAAGTCGTCGAGGTCGTTTTCCGATGCTTTTATGTATTCAAGTTTGCGCTCGGGATAGTATATGAGCGTGCAAAGTTCCCTGATTTCCTGCTCGCGCATGGTTGTGCCGAATATCTCGGTGACCTTGCGCTTGATGTTGCCCGAGGCGTTTTTGAGGATGTGACGGAATGCCTCATGCTCGCCGTGGAGGTCGGCCACGAAGTGTTCGGTGCCTTTGGGGAGGTTGAGGATGGCTTCAAGATTGATTATCTCGGTGCTTGCCGAACTGACATCGTTGAAAGTTTGTGACAGGAGTTCGAGTACTCGACGGTCATTCTCGATTGTCTGGGGTGTTATTGTGGTATTTGGAGTCGACATGGTGTAAAGTGTTCATGAAGTAAGACAAATTTACAGAATAAAAAGTTTATCGGCAAGTGCCGAAGTCGATTTTTTGCGCGAAATGTAGTGGAGGAGTATGCCGAAGGCATTACATGTGTTTAACCGCGGGTGAGCGAAGCGTCATCCGTGGAAGGGAATGCATATCAGGAGGCTACCCCTTGTGGGTTGCATACCCATCAGCAGCTTTTTCGCTAACGCGAGGATTTTCGGAGGGGGCCGGGGATGGGAAAATGGGGGGATTTTTTCGTGGGATATTAACTTATTCGTATTTTTGTATCCGATATGAGTAAGAAGAGTATAATATGGTTATCGATAGTCGCGGCGGTGGCGGCGATTGCGATTGTGGGCGTGACCGTTTTTGTCGGATATACACGCGGTTACGACGGCGAGTCGGAGCAGTGGGTGTATGTGGGCAGCAATGCGTCGCCCGACGATGTGTCACGTGAACTTAAGCAGCGTCTTGGCGACACGGGTGCCAAGGCCGACAAGATAATGCGGCTTTCGGGCAAGGAGGCTGTAAACGGTGCTTATCTTATCGAACCGGGTATGTCGGCCATCGACATAGCACGGAAGATTTCGCGCGGCGCACAAACTCCGATTAAACTTACATTCAACAATATACGCACTCTCGACCAACTCGCGTCGAGGGTGGGCGAGAGGCTTGAACTCGACTCGCTGCAGTTTATGAAGGCGTGTGACGAGGTGCTTCCCGGTGCGGGATTCACCAAGCCTACCTATATAGCCGCGTTTCTGCCCGATACATACGAATTTTACTGGACGGCAAGTCCTGAAAGCGTGGTGAAGCGACTGCTTGACTACCGCAATCGATTCTGGAACGACGAGCGGAGGGCTAAGGCGAAGTCGCTCGGACTGACACCGGTGCAGGCGGCTACAGTGGCTTCAATCGCCGAGGAGGAAACCAATAACGCCGAGGAGCGAGGCGTGGTGGCGCGGCTCTATATGAACCGATTGAACCGTGGCATGCTGCTTCAGGCCGACCCGACGGTGAAATATGCGGTGGGCGATTTCGGGCTGCGTCGCATCACGGGTGCTCACCTCGCGGTGGCATCGCCCTATAATACCTATAAGAATCCGGGACTTCCTCCGGGACCCATCAGGATGCCGTCGGCGCGTACTCTCGACGCATTGCTCAAGTCGAAGCCTCACAACTACATATACATGTGTGCCAAGGAGGATTTCTCGGGACTGCACAATTTTGCAAGCGACTTTGCAACGCATCAGAAGAATGCGGCGAGATACCGAAAGGAACTGGATAGACGAAAAATCCGTTAAGCGTTATGGCATAACGGATTTTTTTATAAGGTGTTAAGTGGCAGTTTTTTTGTCGGGCTTGTCGTGCTTTTCAGCCCGGTGGGATACTACCGTGAGATATTCGTCGTAGTAAGCGAGCAGCAGGGTTGTGAGCGGCAGAGCTATGATGAGTCCGAGGAATCCGAGCAGCGAGCCCCACACCGATAGCGAGAGCAGGATTATCGCTGGGTTCAGTCCCATTGCCTTACCCATGATCTTGGGTGTAAGAAACAAGTCCTGAATGCACTGCACGATGCAGTAAACGGCCATGCACTCCCAGAATATGACCCAGAAGTCGATGCCGGAATCGACCGAACATACGAGGCACAGCAGGGTGGTGGGGACGAGTGATATCAACTGCAGGTAGGGAACCATGTTGAGCAGTCCTATGAACATTCCGAGTATTACGGCGAGCGGCATTCCGATGATGAGGAAGCCCACGCAGAAGAGCACTCCCACGCAGAACGATATGAGTGCCTGACCGCGGAAATAGTGGTTCATCGAGCGCTGGATGTCGTTGCCGATGCGGAACACCGTCTTGCGGTAGGCCGGGGGCACCATTCGGTGGAAGCTTTTGGAAAGACGCTCGTAGTCGAGCATGATGAAGATGACATAGAGGAAGACGATAAACCAGCTCAGCACGCCTATGATGAGGCTGATGCCGCTTGTGACAATCGACCAGGTGGAGCTGATGACGCTTTCAAACATCTTCATGCGATCCTCACGGCCAAGCAGTTGCGACAGATAGTCGAAGTCGATGTACTTCTTTATTATCTCATGTACGCTTTCGGGTAGAAACGGGGTGTCGATGCGCGTTTCGGAGTATTGACGCAGGAGATGGGCCATGTGTTCCATCTCCGACACAATCATGGGCACGAGCAGATAACATAACGCAATGAAAAGGAATGTAGCCTCAAAGAGGGTTACAAATATGGCTATGACTCTGCCTTTCAGATGAAGCAGCTGGCGGTTGAACTGGACGAAAGGCTCAAAGATGTAGGCGACGAGGCAGGCCACGAAAAAGGGCAGCAATACGCCACGCAGCGTATATATGAGCCACAGCACGGCAAATATCACCAGGCATGAGATAATCATGCGCACTACACGGTCAAAGGTAAACGGTTGGCGTGAATACATCGTAAATGGTAATTATTGTTACGAAATTAATGAATATTTCTGTCATTCTCATGATTTTGTTTAATTTTGTAGAAAATAATCACATTAATGCAAAACTTTAAATGACAACGAACGTAAAACAATACCTTAACGACAAGTGGTATGTAAGATGGGGTGCGTTGATACTTGTGGCATCGATGATGTTCTTTGCCTACATGTTTGTGGATGTAATGTCGCCCCTTCAGTCTTTGATTGAAACTCAGCGCGGATGGTCGCCCGATGCATTCGGATACTATGCCGGCGCCGAGTATATTCTCAATGTGTTCGGCTTCCTGATATTGGCCGGTATAATTCTTGACAAGATGGGCGTGAGGTTCACCGGAACGCTGTCGGCCTCGATAATGGTAGTGGGAGCCTGTATAAAGCTCTATGCGATAAGCGACTGGTTTCAGGGCACCGCACTCGACCACTGGTTGAGCTCTTGGTGGGTCAGCATGCCCGGCAGCGCGAAGCTTGCCGCATTCGGCTTCCTGATATTCGGTTGCGGCTGTGAAATGGCCGGAATCACCGTGTCGAAGGCCATTGCCAAGTGGTTTAACGGCAAGGAGATGGCATTTGCCATGGGTGCCGAGATGGCCATAGCGCGTATCGGCGTGTTTGCCATCTTCTCTATTTCGCCCCGTCTTGCCGACTGGATGGGCAAGGACGATCCCACAGTCGTAGTGCCTGTGGCATTCTGTACGGCTCTGTTGTGCATCGGACTCATCTGCTTCATCATCTTCACATTTATCGACCGTGCATTTGACAAGCAGCTTGACGCCGCCAAGTTGCCCGATGCTCCCGCCGAAGAGGAGTTCAAGCTCAGTGATGTAAAGAACATCTTCAGCAGCAAGCTCTTCTGGATTGTCGCCATGCTCTGCGTGCTCTACTATTCGGCTATATTCCCGTTCCAGCGTTACGCCGCCAACATGCTTCAGTGCAACCTCGGCATCGACGCCACCACGGCTTCCGACATATTCCGCTGGTTCCCCATCGGAGCTGCTGCCCTGACTCCGCTTCTGGGTATATACCTTGATGTAAAGGGCAAGGGTGCAACGATGCTTATCGTGAGTGCCGTGCTTATGATTATGTGTCACTGCACATTTGCATTGCTGCTTCCCGCATTCCCGAGTAAGGCATTGGCATTCAGCGCCATCATCGTGCTTGGCATATCGTTCTCGCTTGTTCCCGCCGCATTGTGGCCTTCGGTGCCCAAGATTATGGACGAGCGATTCCTGGGCAGTGCCTATTCACTGATATTCTGGGTTCAGAACATAGGCTTGTGCCTGTTCCCCATCCTCATCGGTAAGGTGCTCACCGCATCCAACCCCGGTGTCGACAACCCGATGGAGTACAACTACACCAATCCGATGCTCCTCTTTGCTTCGCTTGGAGTGCTTGCGTTGTTCTTCGGTATATGGCTCAAGGTGCTTGACAGCAAAAAGCACTACGGCCTCGAGAAGCCCAACATCGTATCCAACACCGAGGAGAAGGTATTTGAATCGGAGGGAGAAACATTTGAATAACGAGATACAAATCTTATAAAAACTTGCATGACAAAGGCTCCGGGATTGAAAATGTCCCGGTGCTTTTGTCATGATTTTAAGAGGAAAACCTTAAATTGTGATTGGCTATGAATCGGTTTGCGTGCTTATTCATTGTACTTGCGGCCTTGCTGTCGATGTTGTCGGGGTGTCATCGCAATGTGAGCGAAAAGCTTGCCACCATTGACCGGATGTGTGAAGAGGACATCGACTCGGCGGTGGCCATGCTCCATGCCCTTGGCAATCCTGATGATTTCAGTGCCCGTGACCGCGCGGTGTATGCATTGATGGTGTCGCGTGTAGGAAGCAGGGGAAAGTGGCCGGTAAACGATTCGATCATAGCTATAGCTGCCGATTACAACTGGAGCGACGAAGAGGCGGCCTATCGCCTGGAGAGTAACATGTGTTATGCCGAGTTGTGTTCCAAGCTCGGCTCCAGAGATGAATTTGTCGACGGAATGTTACGTGCGCTTGAGGCCGAGCGTGTAGCGCTTGAAATGAATGACAATGAGGCTTTGGGGCGCATTTACTTGGCGATGTCGATATTTTACAACAATATAGGTAAGGACGATGATGCGCTTAAGTATAGCGAACAGTCAATCAAGCACAGTAAATTGGCCGGGATAGATGCATATCGATTATTTCGTCAAAAGGCAATGTTGATTGTAAATATGCATCGTGATGCGGAGGCTGTGGCATTTTACGACAGCCTGAAGACAATTTATGCAGTCGACAGTGCCATAATGGTTAACCTGATATTCGGAGAGTTGAGAAGTCTTGTCAATATTGATTTCAACAGGGCGCAGGCCGAGATTGACAGGCTTAAGAGCATTGATGAGCGATTGGACAAGGATTTGTTCCAGCCATTTATCAAAAGCTTTTGATAATTGGGTTTATCTAAAGAATTATATAATCACTACTTTCAAAGTTAAAAATCAATAATAACCTATTAGTCAGCGGCAATCGCGATAACTATCTTGGGATAATATATGTATTACTTATAGAACCCCATAATATTGTCAAGATATGGAAAACACGATTATTCCCACTGATAGTTTGATAGAGGTTTGTGAAAAGGCTGTTGAGACCTTTCAATTGGCGACTGATGTCAAAAGTCGGTTTATGAGAGGGATTAGAGTGCTAAGCAGGCATTTACAGCAGGACGGTGTGTTAAATTATAAACCGGAAGAAGGAGAACGGTATATAGTTGAGATATTTGAACAAAACCTGTCTAAATACAGAAAGATGCAGATAATACCTGCAATCCGGGCTGTCAATGCCTATCTTAATGGTGAGGCGACCTATACGATTCCAAAGGCGCAACGCTATGTTCATAAATCCTATCGTTTTCCCGGAGATATTGGTACTGTTGCAGAACAGTTCATAAACGAACGCACAGACGAAAAACATCTAAGCCTGAATACTGTTCGACAATATAAAAGAGTCCTCAGCAAATTTGCGGTTCTTATGGAGCTAAGGCATAGAACGCTGTGGGATTTATCCGAAGCAGACATTGTCGCGTTCATTGGTTCGACCCACAACAGTGATTTCGACAGGCTTTCTATACTTCGGTTCTTTATGTCTTATTTATACGACAACAAGATTACAACCACAGATTTGAGCCATCCGTTGATTGGGAAATCGAGAAGAAGGCCGACAAAATTACCTTCATACTATGAAGCGCACGAAATAGCCTCCATAGAAAATGCCATATGCAAGAGCGGCAAGAAAGGACTCAGAGACTATGCCATGATACTGTTGGCATCCAGACTTGGATTGCGCAGCTCGGATATATTAGATCTTAAATTATCTGATATAGACTGGGATGCCAATGTTTTACGGATAATGCAGCATAAAACGAGAGCCCCGATTGAGTTGCCCCTGATTCCAATTGTAGGGAATGCTATAGCATCATATCTAAGATACGGGCGACCAAAATCAACCCTTAAAAATGTTTTCCTTACCTGTAATTTCCCCGTAAGACCTCTTATGGAAGGTACATTCCGTGAAATCGTGGTGGAATATATGCGTAGGGCCGGTGTGGGATATGATGGCAAACATCACGGCCCCCATAGTCTTCGCCACAGTCTTGCATCACGGATGTTAAAAAATGGGGTGGCGATGCCTGTAATTTCAGAAGCCCTCGGACACCAGTCCACAGACACCACCATGTCCTATCTCGCAATTGATAATGAATCATTGCTTCTCTGTGCAAATGACGTGGTATTGGTCAAAGAAAGTTTTTACACACAAAAGGACAAGTATTTTTATGGATAGCAATAGAGTTTTCAACAGTGTCCTCGCCGCATACCTGAAAGGATACATAGCGGAGAAGGAGTCCCTATGCCAAAGCACAGAATCGTCTTATTGGTGCCTGCATGAATTTGACAAGTATCTAATTGAAATTGGACATGCCGGTCTCAACATATCCAAGCGTACATATGATGGATGGCTTGAATGGGCATCTATAAATCGAAAAAGATCCACGATACACTGCAAGGTTCTAATCCTCACATCCTTTATGAAATATATGTGCTCAATGGGTAATGATTGCTACGTTCCTCCACCGCATAAAAACCACGCATCGGATTTTGTTCCGTATATATTCTCAGATGAAGAAATAGGGCGTATATTTGAAGCCAGTGACAATCTGGCTCTTGCATATTATACCGGACACAACACTGTGCTTTTCTCAATGCCCGCTTTAGTCCGGTTCCTATATAGCACGGGCGTCAGAATATCAGAGGCTCTTGCTATAAGAAACAAAGATGTAAATTTTGACAAGAGACAGATTTTAATTGAAGGCCTCAAAAATAAAATGCAACGTCTGGCGCCAATCAACCAGTCTCTTGAGAAAGTGCTTAAACAATATCTTCAATATAGAAACATGTTACCGGTTCCCGGAATTGATGAGCCGGAGGGTTTTATGTTTGTTTCAGGATTAGGACGGCAAATCAAAAGGAATACAGTTTCAAAATGGTTCAAAAAAATCATATTGGCTGCCGATATACCCTATAATGGTCAACAGGAAGGACCAAGAATCCATGATTTGCGTCATACGGCCTGCGTTCATGCGATGTCCCGTCTTGTGTCAAAGGGCTACGATATATATTGCGCTCTTCCGATGCTTGCAAGATATATGGGACATAAAAATCCCACAAGTACCGAGTCTTATGTCAGATTGACACAAAGCATGTATCCGGATGTATTGCTGGCGATTCCTTGACTCAGACTATTCTTCATAAATCTCTTAATTCAAAGGATATGATACATAAGAATAATTATCTTGACTTTGCAATATGTCTGGAAAAGTTCTTTTCTGACTATCTGATAAAGGAGCGTGGCGCGAGCAACCATACTATACGCTCTTACCGTGATACGTTTATATTGCTGATTGATTACTTGTCAAAAGAAAAAAGTATAAAGCCGTACAATATATGCTTCAGTCAGATTGGGAAAGAATGTGTCTTGGAATTTCTTGACTGGCTCGAGTGTAAGCGGGACTGCACACCGGGGACAAGGAATCAGAGATGTGCTGCGTTACGCTCGTTTTTTCGATATATAATGTATCTCGACCCTACACATATGTCCCAATGGAAAGAAATATGTAAAATCAGGCTGAAGAGATATGTGAAAGGCTCGTTGGCATATGTGTCAGTGGAGGCATTGAAATGTCTTTTGGATTATGTGCCGGTAGATACCCGAAAAGGGAGAAGGGACTTGGCAATGCTGACTTTAATGTACCAAACAGGGGCGCGTGTTCAAGAAATAATCGACTTGACTCCAGCATCAATTAGGCTGTCAAAGCCATTCACCGTCGAACTTCTCGGAAAAGGTTCCAAAAAACGAATAGTCCCGATTGATGGGAATTCGATGGAACTTGTGAGTTGCTATATCAAAGAAAATAATCTTGATGATTGTGCCAAACGTGTTTTCCCTTTGTTCTTTAATTGTTGGGGCGAGAGGTTGTCAGCAGCCGGAGTTGCATATATTCTTGAAAAATATTATTCTATGGCAAAAAAGGAACATGAAGATTTGTTCCCAGACAAGATAAGCCCTCATGTATTGCGCCATTCAAAAGCGATGCATTTACTGCAATCAGGCGTAAACTTGGTATATATAAGGGATATCCTTGGTCATGCATCTATTAAGACTACAGAAATATATGCAAGAGCGGATTCCAAGTATAAACGAGAGGCATTAGAAAAAGCCTACGTTGATGTGTGTAACGTCCATACGGAATGTGAATGGGAAAAAGATGATAAACTCAAACAGTTTCTCAAAAGTTTGGCATAGATTATAATCACAAGAATTTATATAAAAGACTATTGATTTTACAGGTGCTTATTTCAGATATACTGACTAAGTATTGATTATATAACTCTTTAGATAAAATATGAGTTGGTGCTTGCCGTAAACCAGAGAAAATTTGACGATGCGCGACGCTATCTTGAATTGTCGCGTGAAGCTATAGGCAATTACTGCCTTGGCGATCCTAAAGGAGCAGTGTTCTATGAATATGTAATAGAAAAAGAGAGCGGAAACTATAAGAGAGCGCTTGATCTGTATTCGGAATATGTGACCGATAATACCGGTATTGGAAACAGTATCGACAACATGAATAATGTTGTAATAGATTACCGTAAGGCCCAGGCTGAACGCCTCAACAAGATTGCCTACAAGGCCAAAAAGCGATTTTGGCTGGCTGTTGGCGCTATTGTAGCTATAGTAGCGATGAGTATAGGGGGTATTACATCTATCGCCGTCGTAAGAACAATGAGATAGAGCACCTGATCGACACGGTGCAGGAGTTGTCGCACGAAGTGAAAAGTCGCCGAAATTCGATAGATGCGCTTGTAAGGGAGCGTTTCCTTACCATCAATTCGCTTTGCGACGATTACTTTGAGTTATCGGACATGCCCGGTGACTCGCATCTGAAGAATGCGATATTCAAGAATGTCAAGACCCGAATAAAAGAGATGAGCAGCGCATCGTTCAGAAATCAGCTTGCCGAAAGATTGAACGACGACCTAAACGGAGTTGTCGATCGGTTTGAGGCGCAGTTGCCCGAGCTGTCGGCCGACGACCGCGTTGTATTCATCTACTCGGCGGCCGGATTTTCAATCAAGTCCATAGGCTTATTCCTCAACTTGAAGAAGTCGAGCGTGTACACTCGCAGGCGTCGTCTTCGTGAAGCGATTGAGTCGTCGCAGGCTGTCGACAAGGAGGAGTTTATATCGTTTCTTTAGATAATTGATTGAAATAGAGTTGATTGCTGCAATGATTTGATAGTCAGCCGCTTATTGGGGTTGGAATTATTTGGAGAGTATATGTGCTGATAATCAGTGGATTATGCTGTGTTTTGAATAACAAATAGCGGCTTATAATATGTGCCGAATCGGGATGATGGAGCTAATTTTGCATAAAAACCATTCATCCAATGAATACTTTAAACAATATCATCAAAATTTTTACAGTGCTGGTTATGATGCTGCCGGCACACTCGGTTTTGTCGGCTCAGGGACAATCGGACAATAAGGATAAAATCGGGCTTATGGGAAAAGTTTATGATCGCATGACCAGTCATGAGTTGCCCGGAGCAATAGTGACTCTGCTCAGAAGTGACAGCAGCGAGGTGGCTCAATGCAAGGCTTTATCAAGGACAATGTACGGCTCTGAGAGGATTGAGGAGCACTCCGATTTCTATCTGCGGGTGCCGAAAGTAAACGGCGATTACATACTGAGGGTGACTCATGAGGGATATGACACGCTCTATGTCGACTATAAACTGAAGAATCTCGGCCGTCGAGAGCGCGAAAGGTTGGTAAACGGCCTCTACATGAGCCGACACACAACCCGTAAACTCGGCGAAATCACGTTTACGGCCACTAAGGTGAAGTTTTACAATCGAGGCGACACGCTGGTCTATAATGCCGATGCATTTCAGCTTCCCGAGGGATCGATGCTTGACGCGCTTATAAAGAAGCTGCCCGGAGTCGAGATTCGTGACAACGGACAGATATATGTCAATGGAAAGTTTGTGGAGAGCCTGCTGCTTAACGGCAAAGACCTGTTTGGCTCCAACAAGAACCTGATGCTTGACAATATCGGAGCCTATACTGTGAAGACAGTCGAGGTCTACGACAAGCGTGGCGACAGGAGCGAATTTCTTAACCGTGACCTGCCGGGCGACATCAGATATGTGATGGATGTGAAGCTCAATAAAGAGTATATGGCGGGAACGATGCTCAACGTTGAGGGCGGTATAGGGACTTCCGACCGTTATCTTGGACGAGTATTTGCCATGCGCTACACCAATAATTCACGCATAACCCTTTACGGCAATGTGAACAATCTTAACGACAGCCGCAAGCCGGGCGAGAACAACACGTGGACTCCCGACAAGATGCCCTCGGGTGTACGCACCGAGCGTAACGGTGGTATTGACTATAGTGCCGACAATCCGTTGCACACGTGGGATGTGTCGGGCAACGTTCAGGTGTCGCATACATCGTCAAACGAGGATGTCACGATAAACCGCACCAACTTCCTGCCCGGAGGCAATACCTACTATTACGTTTACAACACGGCCCGCAACAAGAACCTTGCCGTGTCGACATCTCACCGATTCTACATGCGCAATCTCGGCAAGACGGTTCAGTTCAGCGTGTCGCCCTACTTCAATTATCGCAAGAACGACGATCTCGGCGATAATGTGGCCGCGACATTTGACTCCGAGCAGCAGGAGATCGACAAGTCGTTGATTGAAGGGATATATGAAAGCTCGGCAGGCTCAATGCGCTCGGCAATCGTAAACCGCAGCATCGACAGGGCCAAGAGCAACGGCACGGGCTACGATACGGGATTGAGCTTCTACTCGGGATTGAGCATACCCGGAGGCCCCGATTACATAGAGATAAACGGCGAGGCCCAGATGACACGCCGCCGGCTTGACCGGTTTTCAAGCCTCGGCATTGACTACGGCTCCGGCCCCGAGTCGTCGCAGAGCCTCAACCGTAAGTTTCGCGAGCAACCTGTACGTGACATGAGATTGAAAGGCAAGCTTTCATACTTCTATTTCCCGGTCAACGGAGTTTCGCTGCAGCTTGACTATGACCTTGAGTGGAAGAAATCGCGCAAGCTTTCGGAGATGTATCGCCTTGAGGCTCTCAGCTCGGTTGACGGAACCCGCGACGAGGAGCTGGAGTCGATACTTGACCCCGGCAACAGTTACGTAAGCGATGCCCGTGACATGATTCACCGCATAGTGCCCACGTTAGTGTTTCAAAAGAAGAACACCAAGGCCGGCAATATATGGATTCAGGCGCGTTTCCCCGTGTCGATGATACACCGCACACTCGATTACCGACGCGGAAAAATAGACACCGCTATTGTGAGCAACACGGCCACGGTGTCGACCGATCTTATGAATACATTTGTGCAGTGGAAGCTGCGTAATCCGGCCCACACTCTATTCCTGTCAATCGATTTCAAGCCTGAACTTCCATCGCTTGTCGACATGGTAGACATGCGCGACGACATCGACCCGCTCAACATTTATGAAGGGAATTCAGGGCTGAAGAATGCCTATAATCAGTCGTACGGCTTGTCATGGAGTTACGAAAAAATGTTTGGCGGAAGCAAGCAATTTTACAACACATTGTCGTTCTACTATAAGCCTGTAGCCAATGCGCTGACAAGAGGTTACCGATATGACAGTGCGACGGGAGTGCGCACCTATAAGACCTATAACGTGAGCGGCAACCGCAGCATTGAGGCAAATCACAACTTTTTCCTGTACTTCGGAAACAGGGGCCAGTTTGTGTTGTCAAACATACTGAACGGTACATGGAGCAATGTAGGCGACTATATAGGCGAGGATTCGGAGCCGATGCGTCAGTCGGTCAAGAATTTCTTCCTGAACGACAGGCTGGGACTGCAATGTCAGATAGGACGACAGTCCATCACGGCTTCGATTGACCTGACCCGCAGAAACACAAGCTCGTCACGTGCCGGATTCACACCGATACACGCCACCAACATCAACTACTCGCTCAGCGGAGTGTTCAAGCTGCCATGCAACTTCGGATTGTCGACCGACTTGAACCTCTACACCCGCCGAGGCTACATGGACGAGATGATGAACACCACCGACTTTGTGTGGAACGCAGGCGTGACATACACGGCAGCCAAGGGTGCGCTCGTGTTCATGCTCGACGGATTTGACCTTCTGCACCAGCTGAACAATGTGACATACGCCGTAAACGCGCAGGGCCGCACCGAAACCTATCGCAACATCCTGCCGCGCTACCTGTTGCTGCATATTCAGTACCGATTCAACTTCATGCCCAAGAAAGCTAAGAGTCGGCTCTAAATGATAATTTGACCTGATGTGAAAAGCACAAAAAGCGGATGCAGCCTGACGGGTCGCATCCGCTTCTTTTCATGATAGAGTAGATTTATATTAGTTTAATTGTCGTGATTCACTCTGAGAACCTTGCCTGCGGCGTCGAAGCGGTAGTCGTCGATTGTGTGGTGACGCACTTCGACTTTGTAGCCCTTGGATGAATTATACTCAATCTCTTCAACCGAATTGATGAGGTCGTTGTCGGTAAGAGTCTTAACGGCACTCTTAGGCAGAAGGTCGTTGATAATCGACTGCGACAGGAAAGCATTGTCGGGGGCGTCGATGCCTGTGCATTTGCCCTTTGAGTCGAAATCGATGTCGGTTCCGTCGGTCAACTCTATTTCGTAGGAGTTGGACCAGAATTTCTTTTCGTACTTGGCGATGGTGGTATTGCCGAAATGTTGCTTAATGAAGGACTTAGCCTCGACGGGAAGTTCAGCACTCTCAACCGAAATAGCCTGTCTGGCGTTCACTCCGATGAATGCTGCCGCAACTACGGCTGCAATAGCCAGAACTGTTCTTTGAATAAATCGATACATAATAAAAAATGTCTTATAGTTGATATTGACTATAAGACATTTAATATTAGTTTAAGTTCAGGCTGTTAGCTGTATTTACACAATTTTATTGTTTGTTAGCGCGTTTGCGTTCAAGTTCGTCGAGAATAATCTTGCGTAGTCGCAGGTGGTGGGGTGTTACTTCGACATATTCGTCCTCCTTGATATATTCGAGCGCTTCTTCCAAGCTGAATACTACGGGCGGGATTATGCGGGCCTTGTCGTCGGCTCCCGAAGCACGCATGTTGGTGAGTTTCTTGGACTTGGTGACATTTACCACGATGTCGTTGTCCTTGGCGTTTTCGCCCACAACCTGTCCGGCATATACCTCTTCCTGAGGGAAGATGAAGAATCGTCCGCGATCCTGAAGCTTGTCAATTGCGTAGGCATAGGCGGTTCCGGCCTCCATTGCGATGAGAGAGCCGTTGGTGCGTCGCTCGATGTCGCCTTTCCAGGGTTGATATTCAAGGAATCGGTGAGCCATGATAGCTTCTCCGGCTGAGGCGGTGAGCACGTTGTTGCGCAGTCCGATGATGCCTCGCGAGGGAATCTGGAACTCGATGTGCAGACGGTCGTTCTGGGTGTTCATCGACACCATTTCGCCACGGCGGCGAGTAACCATGTCGATGATCTTGCTCGAGTACTCCTCGGGAACGTTGATTGTGAGAAGCTCGACCGGCTCGCACTTCTGTCCGTCGATCTCCTTTATGATAACCTGGGGCTGTCCCACCTGAAGTTCATAGCCTTCGCGGCGCATTGTTTCGATGAGCACCGACAAATGCAGCACACCACGGCCGTAGACTGTCCAAACATCCTCGTGGGGAGCCTTGCTCACACGCAGCGCGAGGTTGCGGTCGAGCTCGCGTGTCAATCGGTCGGCAATGTGTCGTGAGGTTACGAATTTTCCGTCCTTACCGAAGAATGGCGAGTCGTTGATTGTGAATGTCATCGACATTGTGGGCTCGTCGATGGCGATGCGGGGCAGGGGTTCGGGATTGTTTATGTCGGAAACGGTGTCGCCGATTTCAAATCCTTCGATTCCCACAAGTGCGCAGATGTCGCCCGAGCTTACTTCGCTGACCTTCTTTCGACCCATTCCCTCAAATGTGTGCAGCTCCTTTATGCGCTGCTTCACAACCGAGCCGTCGCGCTTGCAGAGGGCAATGTCCATGCCTTCGCGAAGGGTGCCGCGATGTACGCGTCCTACGGCTATTCGTCCCACATAGTTGGAGAAGTCGAGCGATGTTATGAGCATCTGGGGGGCGCCTTCGAGAGTCTGGGGAGCGGGGATGTGCTCGATTATGGTATCAAGCACGGGGAGAATGTTGTCGGTGGGCTTGCGCCAGTCGGTCGACATCCAGCCCTGCTTGGCCGAACCGTAGACTGTGGGGAAGTCGAGCTGCTCCTCGGTAGCGTCAAGGTTGAACATCAGATCAAACACCATCTCCTGTACTTCGTCGGGGCGGCAGTTGGGCTTGTCGACCTTGTTGATCACCACAACGGGCTTCAGTCCCATCTGTATGGCTTTTTGCAGCACGAATCGAGTCTGGGGCATGGGACCCTCGAAAGCGTCGACAAGCAGCAGGCATCCGTCGGCCATGTTCAGCACTCGCTCCACTTCACCGCCGAAGTCGGCGTGTCCCGGGGTGTCAATAATATTGATTTTATATCCTTTGTAGTTGATGGATACATTCTTGGACAGGATTGTTATGCCACGTTCACGCTCAAGATCGTTGTTGTCAAGTATAAGCTCGCCGGCATTCTGATTTTCGCGGAACAGGTTTCCTGCAAGCAGCATTTTGTCCACCAATGTGGTCTTGCCATGGTCAACGTGTGCGATAATGGCAATGTTTCTGATGTTCTGCATATAGATTTTCAATTTCGACTGCAAAATTACTATGTTATTAAACATAAAACAAGAACATCCCGAAAAAAGTGACTGTAAAACCGCCAACTTTCTTGCTCGACGGCCCCATTTGGGTATATGACAAGAGCCCGACAATAGCCGGGCTCTTAGTTGTGATTGCTAAACGGAAGATTATTAGCCGATGAGGGCGTTGATTTTGTCCTCGAGGGTCGACTTGGGCTGTGAGCCGGCAAGACGGTCTACAAGCTTTCCTTCCTTGAAGAAAAGGATTGTGGGAATCGACATAATGCGGTGCTCGGCTGTGAGGTCGCTCTGCTCGTCGATATTGTACTTGCCGATGACGGCTTTGTCGCCAAACTGCTCGGCGAGCTCGTCGATAATGGGGCTCATGCGAACACAGGGTCCGCACCAAGTGGCCCAACAGTCAATCACTACAGGCTTTCCGCTTGCGATAAGTTCTTTTACGTTCTGGTCGGTAAATTGAGTTGCCATGATTTACGATGATGTGTATAGGTTGAAATTAAATGTATATTCTTTTCCGTTGACAAAATTATGAAAGAAATATGAACTTGCCAAGTATTATCCTCTCATTACTTCATAATCCATTTCCATTTCGTCGAGAGTGTCGAGCAGATTCTTTGTGATGGGAATCTTTACGCCTGAGGCGAGCTTGACCGAGCGGTTGAGCTCGGTGTCGCGCACCCTGAGGAAAAGGTCGCCACGATTGGTGGTCGACGACTTTATCATGTCGTTGATTATTCCGTGGAAATTTTCGGTGACCTTGTCGGCGTTGATGTTGATGGTTATTCCGTTGACAAGCTGACCCTTGGCCTCTTCAAGCAGTTTGATGCCGGTTATCTGGAAGCGCACATCGCTGTTGCGGAACCGTCGACCGTAACGGCCGTGGATGAGCAGGGGCGTTCCTATCACACCGTATTTTCCGTAGTCGATGAAGTCCGGTAGTTTGACAGTTGCATTTTCATGAATCTTTTTTGCTGGCACGCTTGCACGTGTCAAATTTTATTACTATCTTTGTAGCACCGTGTAGCAATCAACGGCAGGGCGGCATAATATGAAGCTGAAAATAACCAAGACAAAAAAGACTTCCATCCTTTATGTACAGAAGGCATACAGGGACAAGAACGGCAAAAGTACCTCAAGAATCCATGAGCGCCTTGGAACGCTTGAGGAAGTTCGTCAGAGATGCGGAGACAGAGATCCTGTTGAATGGGCCAGGGGATATATCGCCAGGCTTACGGCACAGGAGAAGGAGGGCCGGCAGGTGATAATATCACGTCTGTCGCCCACAAAGCTTATTGAAAAAGGCGAGGCTCAGAGTTGCGAGAGCGGATATCTGTTTCTTAAACGGCTGTACCATAAGGTCGGGATGGACAGGATATGCGAGGCAATCTCACGTAAACATAAGTTCGACTTCGATTTCAACAAAGTTCTGGAGCTGATGGTCTACGAACGGCTTTTGAGACCGGCTTCAAAACTAGGTAATTATCGCAGGAGCGGAAGCTATATCGAGCCTTTTGATATAGAAAAACAGCATATCTACAGGAGTCTGGATATCCTGGACAGACACGGTGAATACATCCAGAAGAGACTTTTCCTTAATTCGTCAAAGGTTGTCGAACGGGATACGACCGTCATGTACTATGACTGCACCAACTATTTTTTCGAGAGAGAATCTGCCGATCCGGACTATGTGACAGACAAAAAAGGGAACGTTCATGAACGTATACGCAAGTACGGAGTCTCCAAGGAACATCGACCGAACCCCATCGTACAGATGGGTATGTTCATCGACAACTCCGGCATGCCGGTTGCGATGTGCATCAATCCCGGCAATGCCAACGAACAGACTACCTTGATTCCAACTGAAAAGATTATAGTTGAGAAGATGGGGGTCAGCAAGATTGTAGTCTGTACAGACGGAGGTCTCTCTTCTGAAGGCAACCGGTCATATAACTCCACAGCAGAAAGATCATTCATAACGGTGCAGTCAATAAAGAAACTGGAGGATAATCTCAGGGACTGGTGTCTGGAACCGACAGGATGGAAACTTGTAAAGTCCGACACGGTACAAAAAGACAAGCGGTACCGGGATGCAGACGAGGATGAACTGGAGTTTGACCTGACTGATGCCGATACTGCCCGTTATTACGGAGACCGCACTTTTTATCGCGAGCGTTGGATTGTCAATGAAAAGACAAAGTTCTCTCAAAGATTGATTGTGACATTTTCATACAAATACCGCGACTACCTCCGATTCCTGCGTCAACGCGAGATTGACAAGGCTGACAGCAATGCACGTGGAAACAGGACATTGACCAAATCTTATAAGAGCCCTGACAGGTTCCTTTCCGAGACCTACGCCACAGAAGACGGCGAGGTTGCGGTATTCAGAACCGTCTCCCTGAATCTTGACGCCATATCAGAAGAAGAAAAATATGACGGCTTCTATGCGATATGTACGGATCTGTCTGACAATGTGACGAAAATCATCGAACTGAACCATAACCGCTGGGAGTCGGAGGATGCCTTCAGGGTCATCAAGACTGACTTCAAGGGTCGACCCGTCTTCGTCTGGACGGCGGAACACATAAGGGCCCACTTCATTGTCTGCTTTATCACACTACTGCTCTTCAGAATAATGGAAAAGGAACTGAACTATAAATACACATCCTCCGCTATAATTGAGAAACTACGGTCAATGACTATGAACATAGTCAAGGGAGAAGGCTACAAGCCTAACTTCACACGGGATGATCTTACCGATGACCTACATGCCAAAGCCGGCTTCAGACTCGACACCGAGATTGTTACTCGTCAGAAAATCAAACAGATTATTGCTAATATTAAAAAAGGTTAAATATAGATAACCCCATTCCAGTGCTACATATATAGACCCTTTTGCACATGGCTTCACGCCAATGTACAAAAGGGTTTGCTCGTTTTTGGACTGTAAAAGATGGGATTATGAAAGAAATATGAACTTGCCAAGTATTATCCTCTCATTACTTCATAATCCATTTCCATTTCGTCGAGAGTGTCGAGCAGATTCTTTGTGATGGGAATCTTTACGCCTGAGGCGAGCTTGACCGAGCGGTTGAGCTCGGTGTCGCGCACCCTGAGGAAAAGGTCGCCACGATTGGTGGTCGACGACTTTATCATGTCGTTGATTATTCCGTGGAAATTTTCGGTGACCTTGTCGGCGTTGATGTTGATGGTTATTCCGTTGACAAGCTGACCCTTGGCCTCTTCAAGCAGTTTGATGCCGGTTATCTGGAAGCGCACATCGCTGTTGCGGAACCGTCGACCGTAACGGCCGTGGATGAGCAGGGGCGTTCCTATCACACCGTATTTTCCGTAGTCGATGAAGTCCTGTCCGAAGAGCCTCATTTCGGTCGAGCCTGAGTAGTCCTCGATTTTCAGGATTCCGAAGTTGCCTGAATTGCCCTGACGCACGGTGTACTCGGTGACCATGCCTCCGAGGGTGAGTTCGCGACCTTCGACGGGGCCCTCCTCGATGTAGTCCTTTATGCTCATGCAGCCATACTTCAGCTCGATGTAGTAGGGGTCGAGCGGATGAGCCGAGAGGTACATGCCCACGAGTTCACGCTCGCGCTCAAGCTTTATGCTGTCGACCCAAGGCACGGCGGGCTTCACCGGCGGACGACCGGCGGTGTTGATCGAGTCGTCGAAGTCGCCGAAGAGTGAATTTTCCTGATTGTTCTTGGCGTTCTGATAGCTTTGGGCGTATTTTACGAGCTGCTCGGTGAATGTTTCGTCCTTGGCGTTGGTTTCAAAGAAGTCCTCACGCTTGAGTTCGGTGAAGCAGTCAAATGCTCCGGCAAGGGCGAGGTTTTCGATTATTCGCCTGTTGATAGAGCCTCGGTTGACGCGCTCGACAAAGTCGTAGATTGAGGTGAAGGGGCCGCCTTCGTTACGTGCTGCGATAATGTCGTTGACAACGTTCAGTCCCACACCTTTTATGGCAGCCATTCCGAAGCGTATATCGCCGTCCTTGTTAACACCGAATGCCGAGAAGGATTCGTTGACATCGGGGCCTTTTACGTTTATGTGCATGGCCTTGCACTCGTCCATGAATCCGGTGAGCTTGTTTATGTCGGAGAGGTTTCGGCTCAATACCGCCGCCATGTATTCGGCCGGATAGTTGGCCTTGAGGTAGGCTGTCTGAAATGCCACCCATGAGTAGCATGTGGCGTGACTCTTGTTGAATGCGTAGGATGCGAATTTTTCCCAGTCGGCCCATATCTTTTCAAGAATCTCGGGCTTGTGACCGTTGGCCTGTCCGCCTTCAAGGAACTTGGCCTTCAAGGCGTTCATCTTGTCGATGAGCTTTTTACCCATGGCCTTGCGCAGTGTGTCGCTCTCGCCACGCGTGAAGTTGGCGAGCAGTCGCGACAGCAACATCACCTGCTCCTGGTAGACGGTGACTCCGTAGGTGTCCTTGAGGTATTGCTCCATCACGGGTATGTCGTAGACGATGGGAGACTTGCCGTGCTTGCGGGCGATGAAGTCGGGGATGTAGTCCATGGGGCCCGGTCGATAGAGGGCGTTCATGGCTATGAGGTCCTCGAATACCGACGGCTGCAGCTCGCGCAGGTACTTCTGCATTCCCGCCGACTCAAACTGGAATGTTCCCGTGGTGCGTCCCTCGCAATAGAGCTGATAGGTCTTCGGGTCGTCGATGGGTATTGTGTCGATGTCGACATCGATGCCTCGCGTGAGCTTGATGTTGGAGATGGCCTCCTTGATTATCGACAGGGTTTTCAGTCCGAGGAAGTCCATCTTTATCAGTCCGGTGTCCTCGATCACGCTGCCTTCATATTGGGTTACGAGCAGCTTGGTGCCGTCCTTGTCGGTCGCGGTGCTCACAGGCACCCAATCGGTAATGTCGTCACGGCCGATGATCACGCCGCATGCGTGTACGCCGGTGTTTCTTACGTTGCCTTCAAGCTCCTTGGCGTAACGCAGCGTTTCCACCACGAGCGGATTGTTGCTGCCCAGCTCGGCCTTGAAGTCGTTGACATATTCGTAGCAGTTCTTGAGTGTGGGCTTCAGCTCCTTTCCGTTGACTTCGGGCATGTGCTTGGGGATGAGCTTGGTCAAGCGGTTGCTCTCGGCAAGCGGTAGCTGCTCGATGCGGGCGACATCCTTTATGGCCGACTTGGCCGCCATGGTGCCGTAGGTGATGATTCGGGCCACTTTCTCGGCTCCGTATTTCTCGGTAACGTATTTCAACACGTCGGCTCGTCCGTCGTCATCGAAGTCGATGTCGATATCGGGCAGTGATATACGGTCGGGGTTGAGGAATCGCTCGAAAAGGAGGTCATATTTTATGGGGTCGATCTGCGTTATGTCAAGACAGTAGGCAACAGCCGAGCCTGCTGCCGAACCACGGCCCGGACCTATGGAAACACCGCGTTCGCGTCCGGCGCGAATGAAGTCCTGGACAATAAGGAAGTAACCCGGGAATCCCATGTTCTTTATGGTGTCGAGCTCGAAGTCGAGTCGTTCGCGCTGCTCTTCGTTGGGCTCGCCCCAGCGTCGTTTGGCACCTTCATAGGTGAGATAACGCAGGTATTCGTCGTTGTCGTTGAAGCCTTCGGGTAGGGGGAAGTTGGGCAGAATCGGTTTGTGGTCGATTGTGTAGGTCGTTACTTTGTCAAGGATTTCAAGAGTGTTGGTCAACGCTTCGGGCAGGTCGGCCCACACTTCGTTCATCTCGGCCTGGGTCTTCATCCACTCCTGCTTGGTGTAGCGCATGCGCTTCTCGTCGGTCAGGAATTTGTTGGTGCTCACGCATATAAGTCGGTCATGAGCCTCGGCGTCCTCTTCGTTGACGAAGTGGACATCGTTAGTGGCGATGATTTTTATGTCATATTTGCGTGCTATGCGTATAAGCTCGGGGTTGACCTTCTCCTGAACTTCGTAGGTGACGGTGTTGCCTCCGGGCTTATTGGTCTTGTGACGCTGCAGCTCGATGTAGTAGTCGTCGCCGAATGTGTCCTTGAACCATTTGACCTGTCGCTCGGCCTCTTCGATTTCTCCGGCCTGTATCAGTCGAGGTATTTCGCCGCCAAGGCAGGCCGAGCACACGATGAGTCCCTCGCGGTGGTTGTAGAGAGCTTCCTTGTCGGTTCGCGGATGCGAGTAGAAGCCTTCGGTCCATGCCTGCGACACTATCTTGATGAGGTTGTGATAGCCCGTTTCGTTTTTCGCGAGCACGATGAGGTGACGGCCCGTGTCCTTCTTGTCGACATGCTCATGCAGCGACTTCAGGGCCACATACATTTCGCATCCGAATATGGGCTTGAATATTTTTTCATTCAACTTGGTGATCAGGGCCTCGTTTTGTGCCACTGTTTCGTCGTCGTTTTCCTCGCGTGCTTTGGCTATGGCTTTTTCAGCCTCCTTTATTTCGTCTTTAATTTTTCCGTTTTTCTTTTTTACGTAGTTGAAGAACTCTTTTATGCCAAACATGTTTCCGTGGTCGGTGATGGCGAGTCCTTTCATTCCGTCGGCAATGGCCTTGTCGACGAGCGCAGGTACCGATGCCTGTCCGTCGAGAACCGAGAATTGAGTGTGTACGTGTAGATGTATGAAGGGTTGCATCTGTGATAAGTTTTTTCAAAGGTACGCCAAATTTTCCGATTTTCATCTATCTGTTGATTAATTTTGGCGGGAGTGGTGATTTAGCCGATTCTATATAATAATGAGTGCTGTTTTAGGCGTTTTTTGCGGCGTTATGTTAATGAATGTTAAAGATAAAAATTACATATCGCTATAATATGTTGAATAACATAGTTTTTGAAGCGATTGTTCATCGGGGCATGAAAAAAGTGCAGAAAAAATATTTGCATAGTTCAAAATTATCCTCTAACTTTGCACTCGCTTTTGAGAACGAAAGCAACGAGAACATTGAAAGAGTTAAATAGACAAGAAGTAGTACAAGAGCAGTCAGTCTTTTGAGGACTGACGCCTCAAGTCAATCTACGTGATTCAATAGGTCAGCGGAACCTGAAGCCGACTGTGGTCGCAAGACAACAGAGAAAAATAAAGAAAAGATACAAACAACGAAGAGTTTGATCCTGGCTCAGGATGAACGCTAGCGACAGGCCTAACACATGCAAGTCGAGGGGCATCGGGGCGAGGAGCAATCCTTGCCGCTGGCGACCGGCGCACGGGTGAGTAACGCGTATGCGACCTGCCCGTTGCAGGGGGATAATCGGGAGAAATCCCGTCTAATACCGCGTAATGCCGCGGGGCTGCATGGCCCTGCGGCCAAAGGAAGCGATTCCGGCAACGGATGGGCATGCGTGACATTAGCTAGTTGGCGGGGCAACGGCCCACCAAGGCGACGATGTCTAGGGGTTCTGAGAGGAAGGTCCCCCACACTGGTACTGAGACACGGACCAGACTCCTACGGGAGGCAGCAGTGAGGAATATTGGTCAATGGGCGCGAGCCTGAACCAGCCAAGTCGCGTGAGGGATGACGGCCCTACGGGTTGTAAACCTCTTTTGTCGGGGAGCAAATTCCGCCACGCGTGGCGGAGTCGAGAGTACCCGAAGAAAAAGCATCGGCTAACTCCGTGCCAGCAGCCGCGGTAATACGGAGGATGCGAGCGTTATCCGGATTTATTGGGTTTAAAGGGTGCGTAGGCGGACTGTCAAGTCAGCGGTAAAATACGGGGGCTCAACCTCCGCCCGCCGTTGAAACTGACGGTCTTGAGTGGGCGAGAAGTATGCGGAATGCGTGGTGTAGCGGTGAAATGCATAGATATCACGCAGAACTCCGATTGCGAAGGCAGCATACCGGCGCCCAACTGACGCTGAAGCACGAAAGCGTGGGTATCGAACAGGATTAGATACCCTGGTAGTCCACGCAGTAAACGATGAATACTAGCTGTCCGGGGCGAATGGGCCCTGGGTGGCACAGCGAAAGCGTTAAGTATTCCACCTGGGGAGTACGCCGGCAACGGTGAAACTCAAAGGAATTGACGGGGGCCCGCACAAGCGGAGGAACATGTGGTTTAATTCGATGATACGCGAGGAACCTTACCCGGGCTCAAACGACACAGGAACGGCCCTGAAAGGGGTCGGCTCTACGGAGCCTGTGTCGAGGTGCTGCATGGTTGTCGTCAGCTCGTGCCGTGAGGTGTCGGCTTAAGTGCCATAACGAGCGCAACCCCCATCGACAGTTGCTAACAGGTTAGGCTGAGGACTCTGTCGAGACTGCCGGCGCAAGCTGCGAGGAAGGCGGGGATGACGTCAAATCAGCACGGCCCTTACGTCCGGGGCGACACACGTGTTACAATGGCAGGTACAGCGGGAAGCCACCTGGCGACAGGGAGCGGAACCCGAAAGCCTGTCTCAGTTCGGATTGGAGTCTGCAACCCGACTCCATGAAGCTGGATTCGCTAGTAATCGCGCATCAGCCACGGCGCGGTGAATACGTTCCCGGGCCTTGTACACACCGCCCGTCAAGCCATGGAAGCCGGGGGTGCCTGAAGTGCGCTGCCGCAAGGAGCGCCCTAGGGTAAAACCGGTGACTGGGGCTAAGTCGTAACAAGGTAGCCGTACCGGAAGGTGCGGCTGGAACACCTCCTTTCTGGAGCGTCCGCAGTCAATTGGAGCTGCGAGGTTTCCGACCTTTTTGGTCACGACGATTTGAGGCTCTTGTGCTTCTTGTCCGTTTACACCATAACCTGTATCCCCGTCAGGGGGTCGAGGGGGGATTAGCTCAGCTGGCTAGAGCACCTGCTTTGCAAGCAGGGGGTCAACGGTTCGAATCCGTTATTCTCCACTCAGGAAGAGGACATTGACATGCTGGAAGCGATTCTGAGCAATCAGAATCAAGATACGAGTGAAACAAATGACGAAATCAAAGCATTAGGTATGCATATACGATGCGACAGATTGAGTAGGCGAAAAAAATAAACTCTAAGGAAAGGAGACAAGGGCACATGAAGGATGCCTTGGCTCTCGGAGGCGAAGAAGGACGTGATAAGCTGCGATAAGCCGCGGGGAGGGGCAAATACCCATTGATCCGCGGATCTCCGAATGGGGCAACCCGCCGGAAGCGATTCCGGCACCCGGCTCATGGCCAGGGGCGAACCCGGGGAACTGAAACATCTCAATACCCGGAGGAAGAGAAAATAACAATGATTCCGCAAGTAGTGGCGAGCGAACGCGGAGGAGCCCAAACCCGGGCCGTCGAGGCGGCACCGGGGGTTGTAGGACCGCCCGTCAAGGACGCGCGAACGCTAGGGGGACCGGCTGGAAAGCCGGGCCGTAGAGGGTGACAGCCCCGTACCCGAAAGCGTGAACGCGACAAGGGCGGCACCTGAGTAGCGCGGGACACGAGAAATCCTGCGTGAATCCGCGAGGACCATCTCGCAAGGCTAAACACTACCGAGAGACCGATAGCGAACCAGTACCGTGAGGGAAAGGTGAAAAGAACCTCGAACAGAGGAGTGAAACAGACCCTGAAATCATGTGCCTACAAGCGGTCGGAGCCACGTAATGTGGTGACGGCGTGCCTTTTGCATAATGAACCTACGAGTCACCGTCGCCGGCGAGGCTAAGTGCGAGGACGCACGGAGCCGAAGCGAAAGCGAGTCTTAACAGGGCGCTGAGTCGGCGGAGGTGGACGCGAAACCAAGTGATCTACCCTCGGGCAGGTTGAAGGATGGGTAACACCATCTGGAGGACCGAACCGGTAAGCGTTGAAAAGCTTTCGGATGACCTGAGGGTAGGAGTGAAAGGCCAATCAAACTTGGAGATAGCTCGTACTCCCCGAAATGCATTTAGGTGCAGCCTCGGGACATGTACCGCGGAGGTAGAGCGACTGATAGGATGCGAGGGCTTCACCGCCTATCAAGTCCTGACAAACTCCGAATGCCGCGGCACGAATCCCGGGAGTGAGGGCGCGGGTGCTAAGGTCCGCGTCCGAGAGAGGAACAACTCAGACCACCGGCCAAGGCCCCCAAATGCGGGCTAAGTTGAAGACCATAACGAGGTGGGATTGCCTTGACAGCTAGGATGTTGGCTTGGAAGCAGCCATTCATTTAAAGAGTGCGTAACAGCTCACTAGTCGAGTGATCCCGCGTGGATAATAATCGGGCATAAGCCCGCTGCCGAAGCCGTGGAATGTCGCTTAGAGCGGCATTGGTAGGGGAGCATTCCGTAGGCCCTTGAAGGTGCGTCGCAAGGCGTGCTGGAGGCATCGGAAAAGCAAATGTAGGTATAAGTAACGACAAGGGAGGCGAGAAACCTCCCCGCCGAAAGACCAAGGGTTCCTGAACAACGCTAATCGGTTCAGGCACAGTCGGGACCTAAGGGGCAGCCGAACGGCGGACCCGATGGACAGCCGGTCAACATTCCGGCACCCCGGCGCGGAGCGATGCGGCGACGGAGAAGTGACACACCCGCGCACTGACGGAATAGTGCGTTGAACCGCGTAGCTATAGGCGGCGTAGTAAAGTACGCGCCGCCTGGTGAAACGGGATAGTACCGCGAGCCCCCGGGCAAGCGGATAGCGGTGGTAACCATGCTCCCGAGAAAACCCGCTAAGCAATCCGTGACGGGCCCGTACCGCAAACCGACACAGGTGGTCGGGTAGAACATACTTAGGCGCTCGAGTGAATCATGGTTAAGGAACTAGGCAAATTGACCCCGTAACTTCGGGATAAGGGGTCCCCTCCCCCGGGAGGGGCGCAGAGAATAGGTCCAGGCAACTGTTTAACAAAAACACAGGGCCATGCAAAGTTTAAAGACGAAGAATATGGCCTGACACCTGCCCGGTGCCGGAAGGTTAAGAGGAGACGTCATCGCAAGAGAAGCGTTGAATTGAAGCCCCGGTAAACGGCGGCCGTAACTATAACGGTCCTAAGGTAGCGAAATTCCTTGTCGGGTAAGTTCCGACCTGCACGAATGGTGTAATGATCCGGACACTGTCTCAACCATGAGCTCGGTGAAATTGTAGTATCGGTGAAGATGCCGATTACCCGCAGCGGGACGAAAAGACCCCGTGAACCTTTACTGCAGCTTAGCACTGTGACCGGGTGTGCGATGTGTAGGATAGTCAGGAGGCAGCGAAGCAGGGACGCCAGTCCCTGTGGAGCCGACGTTGAAATACTGACCTTCGCACATTTGGTCTCTAACTCGGCAATCGAGGACACTGCTTGGTGGGTAGTTTGACTGGGGTGGTCGCCTCCAAAAGAGTAACGGAGGCTTCTAAAGGTACCCTCAGGCCGATTGGTAACCGGCCGCAGAGTGTAATGGCACAAGGGTGCTTGACTGGGAGACTCACAAGTCGCACAGGTAGGAAACTAGAGCATAGTGATCCGGTGGTTCCGCATGGAAGGGCCATCGCTCAAAGGATAAAAGGTACTCCGGGGATAACAGGCTGATCCCTCCCAAGAGCTCATATCGACGGAGTGGTTTGGCACCTCGATGTCGGCTCGTCACATCCCGGGGCTGGAGAAGGTCCCAAGGGTTAGGCTGTTCGCCTATTAAAGTGGCACGCGAGCTGGGTTCAGAACGTCGTGAGACAGTTCGGTCTCTATCTGCTGTGGGCGCAGGAAATTTGCGGGGCTCCGACACTAGTACGAGAGGACCGTGTTGGACAGACCTCCGGTTTACCGGTTGTACCGCCAGGTGCACCGCCGGGTATCCGCGTCTGGTCAGGATAAGTGCTGAAAGCATCTAAGCACGAAGCCCTCCCCAAGATAAGATTTCCACACAGGGCCGTCAAAGACGATGACGTAGATAGGTTGCAGGTGCAGGGGCGGCAACGTCCAGAGCCGAGCAATACTAATCGCCCGAACCCTTTCCGGGACGCAAGTCCCCCGTGCTCAATGCAAAGGTTCCGCAGGCCACGCCGCCGCGGGACGGTCGCAGTGCACATTCCGAGGCTTCGATTGAGTCGACCTCGTATCAGCTTCCAGGAAGTCCGCTTCCTCCACCACACCGGTCGCCTTAGAGATGGCGATGACAGGAAAAAGAGAAAAACTAAGGTGGTGACAGCGCGGGGGTTCCACCTCTTCCCATTCCGAACAGAGAAGTTAAACCCCGCCACGCCGATGGTACTGCGAAAGTGGGAGAGTAGGTAACCGCCCCCTTCACAATCAGGCCGGCTGCGATGTGCAGCCGGCCTGATTCTTTTTATACCCTCCCCGAAATTTTTAATAAAAAATATTAACGAGGGGTGGGAGATGTTGTCATAAAATTATAATTTTGCAGATAGAAATTAAATAACTTATTCATAATTATTATGGGACTATTTGACAAGCTAATTACCAAAGCTAAGAAAAACCGTCAACGTATCGTGCTCCCTGAGGGAACAGAACCTCGTACATTAACTGCCGCCGACCGTATAATTTCGGAAGGAATCGCCGATGTTATCCTTATCGGTGATCCTGCTGAGATAACTGACGCTGCACGAGAACTGAGTTTGACCAACATAAGCCGTGCCCGCATCGTGAATCCTGCCGACAGTGCCGTTATTGACAAGTATGCACCCCTTTTCTATGAACTCCGCAAGAGCAAGGGCATAACAATGGATGACGCTCGCAAGATGGCATCGAATCCCTTGTATCTGGGATGTCTTATGATAAAGAAGGGCGATGCCGACGGTCAAGTCGCAGGTGCTCTCAACACAACCGGCAATGTGCTTCGTGCCGCATTCCAGGTTATCAAGACCAAGCCGGGCATCAATGTGGTTTCGGGTGCGTTTATCATGCTCCTTCCTGAAAACTCACCTTTCGGCGAGGACGGTATTCTCGTATTTGCCGACTGTGCAGTGCTTCCCGACCCGACAGCCGAGGAGTTGGCTCAGATAGCCATGTCGGCAGCCGATACGGCGCGTGACATCGCAGGAATCGAGCCGCGCATAGCCATGTTGAGCTTCTCAACCAAGGGAAGTGCCAAGCATGAGCGCGTCGACAAGGTGATTAAGGCCACCAACCTGCTCCACGAGAAGGCTCCCGAACTTGTTGTGGACGGTGAACTTCAGGCCGATGCCGCAATAGTTCCCGGAGTTGCAAAGAGCAAGGCTCCCAACAGTCCGTTGAAGGGACAGGCCGATGTGCTGATATTCCCGTCGCTTGAAACAGGAAACATATCTTACAAGCTCGTCCAGCGTCTTGCCGGTGTTCAAGCTGTAGGCCCGATTCTGCAAGGTCTTGCCGCTCCTGTCAATGACCTTTCACGCGGATGTTTCCCCGAAGATATCTACAAGACAATTGTCATAACCTGTAATCAGGCCATAGGACATTAATGAACAAATTGAAGTAATACACTTTTAATCTGAATCAATAAAATGAATATACTGGTGCTTAACTGCGGAAGCAGTTCGGTAAAATATAAGCTTATCAATGTCGACGACAAGAAAACTCTCGCCGAGGGCGGTGTTGAGAAAATCGGCATTCCCGGATCATTCCTGAAGTTCCGTCTTCCCGACGGCAGCAAGAAGGTGATAGAGGAGGTTATTCCCGACCATCGCAAGGCCATAATGGATATCCTCAATATCTTGACCGATCCCACCTACGGATGTATCAGCAGCTTCAAGGAGATTGACGCAGTGGGTCACCGCGTGGTTCACGGAGGCGAGAAGTTCAACAAGAGCGTGCTCATCAATGACGAGGTTATCGAGAAAATCAAGGAGTGCTACGATGTGGCACCTCTCCACAATCCGGTAAACATGGCGGGTATAGATGCCATCACCGAGCTTATGCCCGGTGTGCCTCAGGTTGCTGTGTTTGACACTGCTTTCCATCAGACGATGCCTGCTGAAGCCTATATGTATGCATTGCCCTACGAGATTTACACCAAGTACAGTGTGCGTCGTTTCGGATTCCACGGTACAAGCCATCGTTATGTAGCCCGTCGCGTGTGTGACTTCCTTGGCGTTCCCTACGAGAATCAGCGCATAATAACCTGTCACATCGGTAACGGCGGCTCGATAACCGCTGTAAAGGACGGCAAGAGCATCGACACATCGATGGGTCTTACCCCCGTGGAGGGACTCATGATGGGAACACGTGTAGGTGATGTAGACCCCGGAGCCCTTACATTCATAATGGATAAGGAGCATCTCGACACCAAGCAGCTCAGCAATCTCATCAACAAGAAGAGCGGAGTGCTCGGCATCTCGGGCATATCATCGGATATGCGTGACATCGATGCCGCCATCGCTGAAGGCAACGAGCGTGCCAAGCTTGCCCTTGACATGTATATCTACCGCATCATCAAGTACATCGGCGCTTATACCGCAGTGCTCAACGGCGTGGACATAATCGTGTTTACCGGTGGAGTGGGCGAGAACCAGCAGCCTTTGCGCAAGGCCGTGTGTGAACATTTGAGCTATCTCGGCGTTAAGATTGATGACGCCGTAAATGCATCGTCACGCGGTGAAGAGAAGGTTATTTCGGCTGCCGACTCCAAGGTCAAGGTGGTTGTGATACCTACCGATGAAGAGCTGATGATAGCACGTGACACCGAGGCTATCGTAAACGGCCGTCAGCCCGAGTGATTTTAAATAATTACACATTATAAATATAGAATGAAGAAAATAAGAGCCGCCATAGTGGGATATGGCAATATCGGACGATATGTCCTTGAGGCATTGCAACAGGCACCCGACTTTGAGGTTGCAGGAGTTGTAAGACGAAATCCCTCGAATGTACCTGCCGAGCTGGCCGGCTACAAAGTAGTGGCCGATGTGATGGAGCTTGAGGATGTCGATGTGGCTATCCTCTGTACCCCGACACGTGAGGTGGAGAAACATGCCAGGGTGTTGCTGGCCGAAGGAGTGAATACAGTCGACAGTTTCGACATACACGGTTCGATAGCCGACCTGCGTGCCACGCTCGATCCTATTGCCAAGGCTCACGGTTCAGTGGCCATCATCTCGGCAGGATGGGATCCGGGAAGCGACTCTATCGTGCGTGCATTGATGCAGGCTGCCGCTCCCAAGGGAGTTACCTACACCAATTTCGGCCCCGGTATGAGCATGGGACACACCGTTGCCGTAAAATCGAAGCCCGGTGTTAAGAATGCGCTTTCGATGACTATTCCGTTGGGAACCGGCATCCACCGCCGAATGGTGTATGTCGAAGTCGAGGACGGATATACCATCGACCAGATTGCCAAGTCGGTCAAGGAAGATCCCTACTTTGCGAGCGATGAAACCCACGTGTTCCAAGTGCCTTCGGTTGATGAAATCAAGGATATGGGACATGGTGTCAACATGGTGCGCAAGGGAGTTTCGGGCGTTACCCAGAATCAGCGTTTCGAGTTTAACATGTCAATCAATAATCCGGCTCTTACGGCTCAGATTCTCGTAGGCGTTGCACGCGCCACGATGATTGAGCGCCCCGGAGCATACACCATGATCGAGATTCCGGTCATCGACATGCTCTACGGCGACCGCGAGGAGCTTATACGCCATCTCGTATAAGAGCGCGTTGATTGATTACGACATTATAAAAGGTTGCGATAAACTTAGTTTATTGCAACCTTTTTCTTAATTTTGCAGATACAAAATTAAAATAATCTCCATAAAATATGCTTGACTATATTACCTGGGCGGCCAATCCCGAGATATTCAGCGGTTTCGTTACCATACGCTGGTACGGGCTGATGTTTGCGATAGGCTTCCTGATAGGCTATGAGCTCGTTGCCAAAATGTTTAAGCACGAGGGAGCCCCCGAGCGTTGGCTTGGAATATTGCTCATCTATGTCGTGGTGGCCACGATAGTGGGTGCGCGACTTGGACATGTGTTTTTCTATGAGTGGGATGTCTACCGCGCCGACCCCATAAGGATTCTTTACATCTGGGAGGGCGGCCTGGCAAGTCACGGCGGCACGATAGCCATAATAATAGCTGTAATACTGTTTTCGATATTTGTCACAAAGCGCAGTCCGTTGTGGACATTCGACCGACTTGTCATAGCCATTGCCCTTGTGGGCGGATTGATAAGAATAGGCAATCTGTTCAACTCCGAGATATTCGGAACCGCGACGACACTGCCGTGGGGCTTCATGTTTGTGAGGTCGCGTGAATGGCATGAGCTGTATGAAGGGCAGGCGGTGCATCCGACCCAGCTATATGAGGCATTATGTTATTTCGCGTTGTTTGCGCTGTTGATGTGGATGTACTGGAAGAAGAATGCTGAGGAGCGTCCCGGATTGATACTCGGCGTGTTTTTCATCGGTATATTCCTTCCGCGTTTCCTGATTGAGTTCATTAAGAACGACCAGGTGGCACGTGAGGCTACGATGACGCTCAACATCGGTCAGCAGCTGAGCATTCCGTTCATCCTGCTTGGCATCGGTCTTGTGATATATGCCATGATGCGGCCGAAGGTTCACATCGACTTCCCCAATGAGTTTGCCGATGAGAAGCCGGTGAAAAGCCGTCGTTGAATCGAGTCATCGGTCAATAACCAAAACGATATGATTTTTAGGCGCGTGGATGTATATCCATGCGCTTTTTTCGTTTATATGCTCTATCGAGGCGTCGATTATTTTGATTTCGGATCCGTTGATTTTCAATGACGGTGCTTTTAGCGGCCCTTCGTTCCACCGGCTCTCCGATGAAAAGCTGATGGAGTGTCCGGTGGCAAGCTCTACGATTTCTACCGTTACGTTGCCCGATGTGCTGCGGCTGAAGATGATGCCTCCGTCGTCGTAGCGTAATGACAGGTCGTTGGAGGTAAACCGCAATGCGTCATTGCTCAACTCGGGGGTGAAGTCAAACTTTTCGGGATCGTCGGGACGCAGGCCCGGCTCCTCAATCCAATCGGGGTCTATGGGGCCTTCACGATGATTGCGGCTGCATGCGGCTATTGTCAGCGACAATACCATCAGGAGAGTTGCTGTGACTATCGGTTTCATTTCGTGATGTTGATTATGAGTCGGCCCTTCATGTCGCCGGCTGTGTACCTTAATTCGTGACGCCCTGCGGCGATGTCGTCTATCGGCAGGCTCTTCTCGGCGACGGGCTGAAGGTCGATTGTCCACTCGGCATCGTCGGGGACATAGGGCGAATAGAGGTCGACGGCACCATCAGCCGCTGTGTAGTTGCCCTTCAGGGGAGTGCGCTTGCGGTCAGGGTCGTCGGGGTCGACAGGAGCCTCATGCGTGCCGTATATCTCACCGGCTTTACGGCCCCAGATGTAGTCGATTAGTTCAGGATGGTCGACAAAGGGATTGCGATTGCCTTGAATAGCCTCGATGCGGTCGTTACGTTGCAGTTCGAGAGGAGAAACAGGGTCGTCGTAATGCCACTTGAGGTAAAGCGTTACGGTGTGGTCGCGCATTGTGGGATATTCGTTGCCCAGCAGCATAACATCGCCCCATCCTTGCCATATCGACGGAGGATACACGCTGACCATATACATTAATGCGCGGGCGAAGTCGCCCTTGTATTCGGCCGGCGGTTCGATGCACTGAATCTTTTCGCTGCCGTAGAGCGGCGATGTACCGTATCTCCAGAATCCGTTGTCCGATTCAACGTTAGTGACATCGGCGAGAGGAAGCGATTTGCGCTTCTGCATAAGCTCCTGGTCACACACCACGATGTTGTAAAGATCCATTGCGGCCGATGTCATCATGTCGGATGACTTCCACCATTCAGGCGGTACTATCCTGTCGAATCCTAAGTTGAGCGGGACGCCTTGGGAGTCAAATGCCGGAGTCACCGTTGTCGTCGCGTAACGGTTGAGCACGCTTCCGTCGTCATTGTCGGAGGCGTCCACTTTGAGAAGAGATTGCCACAGGTTAATGTCGTTGTGTGATTCCGTCACGTAGTTGTGGGGACGGTAGTGACTTTTCACGGTGCTTTTAATTGCGGCGTCTTTGCGACCGACGGCGTAATCATCTATCGCATCGCCGTAAATCATGACACTCCCTGCAGTGATTGCGGCAACGGCAATGCCGCAAAATCTGGTATTCATGGCTTATGGTATTATGTGACATTCGCTAATCGATTCGATAATGGCAAATATAGTTAAATTATTTGATTACATTATAATATAATGAGAAAAACTACTTTAAGATTATGATTTTAGAAATAAATTGTTAATTTTGCAGTTAGTAAATCCAATTACCAAAACAATTAACTTTAAACTACCATTATGGACATGACTGAAAAAATCAAGCAGCAATTTAGCGAACGCTTTGGAGCTGCCGGTACTCTCTATGCGTCGGCCGGACGCATCAATCTTATTGGAGAACACACTGATTACAACGGAGGTTTTGTATTCCCCGGAGCAATCGATAAAGTTATCATGGCTGAAATCAAGCCCAACGGAACCGATAAGGTGCGTGTATTCTCAATCGATATCGATGACTATGCCGAATTTGGCTTGAATGAAGAAGATGCTCCTTCACAGCAGTGGGCAAGATACATCTTCGGTGTGTGCCGCGAGGTTATCAAGCGCGGAGGCGTTGTAAAGGGCTTCGATGCCGTGTTTGCAGGTAATGTGCCTCTGGGAGCCGGCCTTTCATCATCGGCCGCTCTTGAGAGCTGCTTCGCATTTGCCATGAATGACATGTTCAATGACAATAAGATAGACAAGTTTGAACTTGCAAAGATAGGCCAGTCGACCGAGCACAATTATTGCGGTGTAAACTGCGGTATCATGGACCAGTTTGCTTCAGTGTTCGGAAAGAAGGATCACCTCATGCGTCTTGACTGCCGCTCGCTTGAATACGAGTACTTCCCCTTCAAACTCGATGGCTATAAGCTGGTTCTTGTAGACTCCAAGGTTAAGCATGAACTCGTTGACTCTCCCTATAACAAGCGCCGTGCTTCATGCGAGCATGTAGCAAAGACTCTCGGCATAGAAACATTGCGTGACGCCGAGATTGCCGACCTTGACCGAATCAAGGATCAAATCTCAGAAGAGGATTACAAGCGCGCCAAGTATGTGATCGAGGAGAAGCAGCGTGTGCTCGATGTGTGTGACGCTCTTCAGCGCGGCGATTATGACACTGTAGGCGACCGCATGTACAAGACCCATGAAGGAATGTCGAAACTCTATGAGGTAAGTTGTGAGGAGCTTGACTACCTTAACGACATAGCTAAGGAGTGCGGCGTTACCGGTTCACGTATAATGGGCGGCGGATTTGGCGGCTGCACAATCAACCTTGTAAAGGATGAGTTGTATGACCATTTCATCGCTACCGCCAAGGAGAAGTTTAACGCCAAGTACGGTCATGAACCTCAGGTTTATGAAGTAATCGTTTCCGACGGAGCCCGTAGATGCTAATAATCATAAATTTACAATATGAAAATTGAATCAAAAAGTGTTGTGTCGCCCAAGGGTGACATAACACTTTATACTTTAACAAATGCTTCAGGCGCATCGGTAACCGTGTCGAGCCTTGGAGCCGGTATAGTAAGCGTAGTCGTTCCCGATAAGGACGGCAACATGGTCGATGTGGCTCTCGGATATGCCAATCCCGCCGACTACATAGGCGACGGCCCTTGTGCAGGAAAGACCCCCGGACGATATGCCAACCGTATCGCCAAGGGTAAGTTCTCCATCAACGGCACCGAGTATCAGCTTGCCATAAACAACGGGCCTAACGCTCTTCACGGCGGTCCCGAGGGTTTCATGAACCAGAACTGGAAATCGGAAGCCTGCGGCAGCCACGTAAAGTTCACCTATGTCGCAGCCGACGGTGAAGAGGGATATCCCGGCAAGCTCACCGCTACCGTGATATATTCATGGAACGACAATAATGAGCTTACTATTGAGCTTAAGGCCGAGAGCGACAAGAAGACTATTGTCAATCTCACCAATCACGCCTACTTCAATCTTGACGGCGAAAACAGCGGAAGCGTGCTCGATCACGAGCTTCAACTGATGGCTTCACGCTATCTGCCTACCGACGATACACTCATCCCCACCGGAGAGATTGCCGAGGTAAAGGGAACGCCTATGGATTTCACCGCTCCCAAGAAACTTGGCCGTGACATAAAGGCCGATTTCCCCGCACTCGTCTACGGAAAGGGATATGACAACTGCTGGGTTGTCGACAACTGGCACAAGCACAACTTGTCGAAGATAGCTGTGCTTGAGTCGGCCAAGAGCGGTCGTGTGCTTGAGGTGGAAACCACCCAGCCGGCAGTACAGGTCTACACCGGCAACTGGTTGGCAGGCTGTCCTGAAAGCAAGAGCGGTCGCGGTTACGAGGACTACGACGGCGTTGCCATCGAGTGTCAGGGAATGCCCGACGCTCCCAATCATCGTAATTTCCCCTCGCAGCTTCTTGGCGTGGGTGAAGTGTACGATCAAACTATAGTCTACCGATTCAAAACTAAATAAACCAAACATCATCTAAGTAATGAAACCAACATTGTTTGTGCTTGCTGCCGGCATGGGCAGCCGTTATGGAGGTTTGAAGCAGCTCGATTCGCTCGGCCCCAATGGAGAAACCATCATGGATTACTCGATTTATGATGCCATAAAATCGGGTTTCGGAAAGGTGGTATTCGTAATCCGCAAGGATTTTGAACAGGATTTCCGCGATAAGATTTTGTCAAAATATGAAGGACATGTGCCTGTAGAAGTTGTGTTCCAGTCAACCGACGCTCTTCCCGAAGGCTTCACTTGTCCTGCCGACCGCACCAAGCCCTGGGGTACCAATCATGCCGTACTCATGGGTAAGGATGTAATCAAGGAGCCCTTTGCCGTAATCAATGCCGACGACTTCTACGGCCGTGATGCATTTGAGGTGATTGCAAAGGAACTTTCGCGTCCTCGTGACCGCAAGGGCGATTACTGCATGGTGGGATTCCGTGTAGGCAACACCATGACCGAGAACGGTTCAGTGGCTCGCGGCGTGTGCGAGAACAAGGACGGATTGCTTACCTCGGTTGTTGAGCGTACAGCTATCAGCTATGACGACAATCACGACATCGTGTTTACCGACGAGAACGGCGAAGTTCAGAAGCTCGCTCCTTCTACTCCGGTTTCGATGAACCTCTGGGGCTTCACTCCCGACTATTTCGATTACAGCGAGCGTGAGTTTGTCAACTTCCTCAAGAAGGACATCAACACTCCCAAGGCCGAGTTCTTCATTCCCCTTGTAATCGACACTCTCATCAATTCGGGCGAAGCTACCGTTAAGGTGCTTGACACTGAGTCAAAGTGGTTTGGCGTTACTTATGCCGCCGACCGCCCCGGTGTTGTTGCCAAGTTTGCCGAACTTCACAAGGACGGCACTTATCCTGAAAAGTTGTTCTGATAATAACTGCGCAGGTTATATATAATGGATCAGGGCTGTCCCGTCGGGGGCAGCCCTGATTGTTTCTTAGACCTTAAAGCATCGATTGCAGCAGTTCCGGGTCGTTGGTCGTTATGAAGTCAAGCTTGTGGTCGATGCACCATTGCAGGTCGTCGGCTTCATTCACCGTCCAGGCGTTGACTTTCAGTCCCAACTCGTGACATCGGTCAATCCATTCGGGATTGGACTTCAGTACATCCAGTTCATAGTCCATTCCTGCAGCTCCCGCCTCTTTAAGCTCTTCAGGCGTCATCTCGCCGTTGAGGTAGTAGACCGGGGTTCCTGCCGGAGCGCGTTCGATCAGCTCCAGCATCCCCTCCTTGGAGAATGTTATGTAGTCTATTCGGTCGGCAAGTCCCTTGCTTTGCACCATATCGAGCAGCTTGGTTATGGCCTGCGACTCCTGAGCGCGTTCGGTGTGCGGTTTAAGTTCAAATATGAGTCTTACGCCAAGATTCTTTCCTGTTTCAAGATACCGGTCAAGAGTGGGTACGTTCTCTCCGTTTTCGAGCTTCTGGCTCAATACATCATCGGCGTTGGAATTTTCGATGACAAATCCATTGACAGCTTCATCATGGTACACCACCAATTGGCCGTCGGCGGTCATCCAGACATCAAATTCCGAGCCGAAGCAGCCGATTGAATCGGCCTTGACGATTGACCTTATAGAGTTCTGGGCCGAACCGTCGGTTTCCCAATAGCCTCTATGCGCTATGACATGCGGAGTCTTTTCGGAGCATCCTGTTGTTGATAGTGACATTGCGATTGCGATGATTAATGATGTTATTATACGCATGGTGAAGAGGTTTTGTTCAGTTATTACCGATAAAATAAAAAGAGGTGAAATTGATTTATTCCACCTCTTTGAGCCGCGAGTGGGTTCTTAACCGTATTTCTATAGGAATATATCGGAATGCAATGGAAGTTAAAATAGCTGTGTATTAAATGAATACAATTTTGAGCCATTTTCTTCAATTCTTAAAAATTCCCTCTTTTTGTTGTTTTTGGCTACCCTTTGGCTACCCGAATCAGAAATTTTTACTACCTTTGTAGCCATAAGAATCAAAGGACAACAAACATGGCAATAAAGAAGAATTATAGAGCCGATAATACATATCTAATCAGCACGGATACAACGGATAACCCCAAACTTGGGGCTAAGGTTTTGAATGACGGTCGTGAAAGCCTGTTCTTGGACTTCTATTTTGGCTATTCCAAGGTGTTCAATGAGAAAACTGGTAAAGAAACTATAAAAAAGAACCGGCGCCGTGAATACCTGAGCCTCTATCTTTGGCAGGCTCCGAGAACACAACTTGAACGCCAGCAAAACAAAGAGCTTCTTGAAATAGCCAAGAAAATCCGTTTTGAGCGCGAACAAGAACTGAAAGAGGATAAACTTGGCTACCGATTGAAGAAGGAGGAAGTCGAGATAAACTACCTCGACTTCATGGCCGAATATCATGCCTCATATACAAAGAAGGACGCTAATCAGATCCGTCGTGCACGCACTGTGTTCATCGACTTTCTGATTGATCCGAAAGGGAAGCTGCTACCGGGGAAGATTACGGGCTCGATGGCGAAAGAGGAAAAGGAGGCCATCCGCCAAAGCAATGCAAAGAAAGAAGCGCAGAGGGAGAGGAAAGCGCAGGGGCTCGTTGTGCGCCCACAGCATCTCACCAAAGATTTGATGAAGGCGTTCACCGAGTATCTCATTAACCGCTTCACCGGCGAGGGTGCTCACACTGTTTATGGGCGCTTCAAGAAAATGATACTTGCCGCTCTCGACAAAGATATAATTGCAAAGAATCCGTGCCGAGGTGTCTCTATCAAGAAAGACTACGGACAGCTCAAAAAGGAAATTCTCAGTCAGGAAGAAATCGTTCTGCTCGCCAATACGCATTACGAAAAGGAGAATCCCGACATTCACCGTGCCTTTATCTTCTGCCTCTACTGCGGACTTCGCTGGTGCGATGTTAAAGATCTCACCTATGCTAATGTCGATTATTCAAACAAACTGCTGAAGTTCGAGCAAAGCAAGACCAAGGCCCATAGCGCAGCCAGTGGTGTAGTCATTCCCCTCAATGACGGACTTCTGCACCTTATCGGTCAACCCAAGGATGGCAACCGCAATCAAATCATCTTCCCATTACCGTCGCATACCATGTGCCTGAAAGCCTTGCGCCACTGGGTCGCCCGTGCCGGTATCGAAAAGCACATCACCTGGCATTGTGCCCGTCACAGTTGCGGGACGAACCTGTTGAGCAACGGAGCCAACATCAAGACCGTAGCCAGCATCCTCGGACACAGCGGTCTCTCCCACACCGAGAAATATACCCGCGCCGTCGATTCCCTCAAACAAGCCGCCATCGACTCAATGCCACCGTTAAATCTATAACACCTTAAATACCAATTTATATGTCAGTTAAAATTTACGTCCTCACAGATCCAATTCTTATCGACTTCGCTCAGGACGGCGACATCGAAGGTTTCAAAGAATACCTCGACTCCGATGACACTATCTACTTAAATGAACCAGAATGTTTCGACACCGAAGCCGAATCTCTTGCCTATTGCGCCGGTATCGGCTACGGCTCTCCCGAGCGTGGCCCGGTTGAGCGCTATCCTCTCCGTTCTTCCGCACCCGAAGATGTCCCATTTATCAAAGCTATTGAAAATTATTGAACATATCTAATTGAATGTCGAACAGTCTGAAATAAGGTGCATTAATCAGTCCTATCAATAAATCCTATCGACAATATATAAAAAATATTGGCAAATATTTTGCAGAATAAATTATATTTTATAGTTTTGCGAAAAATATTAAAATAATTGCCAATAATGGAAAAATCAGAAAAACGACAGCGCTTTGAGAAAGTAGCCACAGGACGCGTGCAGAAGATTGTTAACACATTGTCTCTCCTTGCTAATTGTGCCAATCGTAGCAACTACGAGTACAATGAACAGGATGTAGAATTTATGTACAATGAAATTAGCAAGGCGCTTAAGGAATCTCGTGGCGCCTATACAAAAGAGTTGGGTAAGGCTTGTAAGTCCACTTTCGCTTTTAAGTAACGAGCATGGAGAAGAATTTTAAATGGACTTTTGCTCCTAAAGGCCCTTTAGATATGGGGCAAGGTAGCGAAGATGCATCCTTCCCTCAATTTGAGAAGTATGCTCTTCGTAATCTAATACGTGAATATACTCAAAACTCACTGGATGCGCATGACAACACATCACCAAATCCTGTTAGGATTATGGTATCAGTTTCAAGCTTGTCCATTGATGAGTTCCCGAATCTCACTCGGGAATTGCTTCCCCATCTAAAAGCAGCTTCAGATAGTTGCAAAAGAGACAATTTTAGTAGGGATCCATATCCCCCAAAAATTGAAGCCCTAACTAAATGGGTGGCTGATGGAGAAATCCCAGTGCTGATTTTTTCCGATTATTACACAGTAGGAATGCCGTACAAAGATGAAAATGAAACCGGTGAGAACAGTGCTTTTAATGCTTGCGTCCGTCAGTGTTGTGCAAGTTATAAGCCTGAAAATTCTGCTGGTGGCAGTCATGGACTTGGAAAAACAGTTGGCTTTGTTAATTCGAACATTAATGCAGTCATTTATAGTACCTTCACAACAGAAAATGAAACTTTCTGTGAAGGCGTCATAAAATTATGTGATCATCGCGTAGATGGCCAAAGTTTCAAAGCTCATGGTTTTTACGACTCTGAAGGTGGATTACATCCAGGTTCAGGTGAAGCCATACCGGAAGTGTTTCAACGCAGCGTTCCTGGAACAGATGCCTATGTGTTAGGTATTGATCTAACCGAGGAAGAAAAGGTTGAAATGAAAAGGAATTTCCTTAGAGGCTTCTTTATGGCAATATTACAAGAGAAAATTACCGCTAATCTCTTTGGAGAAGAATTCAACCACAACAATATTATAGAGAAGACTGAACATTATTTCAATTCTACAGAGGATATATTTGATTCCATTAAAAATAAAATTCGCGATGCCGGAATCTTTTTCAGTCCAAGACCATATTTGATTGAAGCTGTCTCAAAAGCTAAAGAAGATGACGAGCACTTGGTTTACACGACAAACGAAGTTACACCAGAAAAATGGAGTAACTTCAGTGCCACGCTCTATCTTTGGAAAAACGACGATCTGAAAGCAAAATATCGCGATACAATAATTTATATGCGAGATAAACTCATGACAATAGAAGTTCGTCGCGGCAAAGAACGGCAAGGTTATCGTGGAGTTGTGGTAGTAAACGAGGGTAGTTCTGAGTTGCGCAAAATAGAAAATGTCACTCATGACAAATGGGTCAACGCCGAACTCCGACGTTTGTCAACATCAGAAAAAAACGCGATAACTTTAGTTCAAAAGCAACTCGAAGAATTTGTAACAACGTGTATTAATCTAACGTTTCCGGATAATGGAAGTGAGGAGCGATCGCTTCAATCTCTCTCATCTATTGAAGTAAATCTGGTTGGAAATTCATTACATAAAAGTACTGAAGATGAAGCTGTATGGCCAACATCTAATGAATTAGACGAAATAAAGGCTACACATAAAAAATCCAAAGGTAGTCTCGTTATTTTAGAGACTGGCAAAAGTAAGAAAAAGAGACGGAAGGGACAAGCAGGTAACACTACTCGTGGAGGCAATTCCACACCTGAAAAAACAGAAGTCCCTTCAATGCCCCCGGCACCGCCGGGGGCGATACCGCCGAGGCCAACACCGCCGCCAAGTGATAAACTTCCTAATGGGTCCATCAAGAAAGATGAATTTGAAACAGAAAATGGCAATCATGAGAACCAAGTTAGCGATGAGCCAATAACTCACCTTAGAGAGCTCAGATTGTTGCCAAGGGCATTTAAGTTAATACCCTTGTCGGACTCTGAATACACATGTAAACTCATTATACGCTCTCCTAAAGATTGCGTAGGATGTTCTGTAGCATTGTATATATCAGCTCTTGGTGGAAAATCACTCCCTCTTGAACTTGAAAAGGTCGGAGATGGTCTATCTATCGTTGGAAATAACAAGAATGAGATTCGTGGGTTTGATTTGCAGAAAGATAGTGCGAACATAATATATTTTACCCCCGTGAATAAGTCCATTAACTATTCATTAGTTCCAAAGGCATATGAAACTCGATAAAAACGCCATATATCCTCATCCCATTTGGGGATGGACTGAGGATTTCATTGGAGAAGAGCCAAAGGTTAATCTTGAGATTACAATAAATGATCTTGACCAAGAAATTGTGATCCGGTTGTCTATGGAAAATTCTAATGAGGATATAGAGAAACTAATAGAATCTGGTTGTGCCAAATACCAGATAGTTGTTGAGTGCAGTAAGACTTTCTTCAGTTGCAAAGCACAGTCCGACTCACTTCCGTTGGAATTAAGATTTCCAGCATCATCTGTGTACAATACATTTATATGTGCGGCTTCTATTGTTGCCGTAAAGAAAATTAACGGGTTCCCATTTCAAAATGTAAGTGATGACTATGAGGGAATCGTTGATTTTGAAAAGGGCGCAACCGTTGCTTTTTTAGAGGAAAAACGTGTATCTCTTCGTGCAGTAAAAACTCCATAAATCTTAACAACTTCATCTCTTATGTTCGTAAAGAAGGCATTGACAATTTTGAATACAAATTTGATGGCGATAAAATTCAAATAGGTTGTCCTTCGAATATTTATCGAGCCTTCGAGAATTTTGACGGTGAACATCCATCGTTATCAAATGGCCTTATCGTAAGAGATGCATTCTTGCAAGGAGTTTTAAATATAAAAAAGGCCATTTATGCCGAAAAAGATTGGTGCATATTCTTAAAGGAATTTATCCAGTCTCTTACTGATACAAATATCGATTTAGATAATGACATAACGCCTACCTACGACGAAGCCTGTGACGTAGCAGACAAACTGCTCAGTAACCCTCGAGAGAACGCTATAAAAGAATTTTCTGCACAATTAAATCAGGAAGAATATGAGTAACCAACGTATCTTCACAAAAGACTTCGTCGATATCCTTTCAAATTCGATAGACGAAAACATGGACCGCTATAAGGACCCTAATTTCGATTGGATGGAATATGCTCAGGATAAGAATGGATTACATACAGTTCCAATCGAAGTTCCTGATGATTTATGCGACCGTATGTTAGCTACCGTTCCTCCTTCTGATGCACGTAATAAAGCCATTTATGATTTTGAAGCTGCCAAAATCTTATTTGAGGCGTTTCCTGAACTGAGCCCTTTACAAGTCGCTCAACGCGAGATTTGGGTGTTTTTATCCCATTGCGTTTTAATGCCTTACGTGCGCAAACGCTGGGAGAAAATTGACGAAGAAGAGGATGTAAGTCCTAATTATATTAATGAGCACTGGCTCTATGGTCAAGGAGTAGTGCGAAATTGGCTTCATGGCCTTTACTGGTCTGTGTATGCGACAGTGGTAAGAGGCGACAGCGAAGAGCAAAATTTTGATTATACCTTAACCCAACGTCTGTTCACACATCAGAATATACGTTCTAGAGGAGTTGCTGCCGCACCTTTTCTAATGAGTAACCGAGCACCGCTTCAAGGCCTTATGAATTTTGTTTCAGCACATGAATCTGATATATTTAACAAATATGTAGAATACAGAATGGATGCGTGTGTCCAACTACTTAATAATGCCGGAGGCGTTGTTGATTTGACAGTATGGGATCAAAATGACTTCTTTAACTACCTGGAACAGTGTAAAGATGTAATCGTTGCGATTGAAGATCGCAAGAAACAAAGAAAGGCATTAAGAGAACAGCAGGATTAACATGGCAGAGAAGGTAGAATTTACTAAGGATAAGCGTAAATTCACATTTATTGATTTGTTCGCTGGAGCCGGTGGTTTCAGTGAGGGCTTTTTACAAGCTTATACACCCGATAAATATTTTGAATTTATTTTGGCAAGTGACATCAATAAAAACTGTGCTTTAACTCACGAGTTGCGTTATAATTATCAACTGGGGTTGAATATAAAATTCATAACACAAGATATTATGTCCCCCCAGTTCATTGAAGAGCTAAAACGACAACTTGAAGGTCGGAGTATTGATGTCGTTACTGGTGGCCCAAGTTGCCAGTCATTCAGCCTTTCGGGGCGTCGCCGCAAATATGATAAAAGAGATAATCTTTTCATCCATTATTTAAAAGTAATTAGCGAGTTAAAACCGAAGTACTTCGTAATGGAGAATGTGCGTGGTATTCTCACAAAAGACCATGGCGCGTTTAAGGCGGCTATTTTAAATGAGATTCGTTCTATAATAGACGAAAAACTTGCTCAAAAATTCATCATTTATGTTGAAGAATCGCTTGATCAGGAAATATCTGATTTTATGCGTTCTGTCCTCATTAATAAATTAAAATGGGAACTATTTGACGATTCAGTGGCTAAAGACGAATATTTGAAAGCAATTGAAGCCAAGTTTAAGGAATATACAAAAGGATTGCCATATCAAACGAGTAAAAGCGATTCTGATATAAATACTGTTCGTCATGGTATTATCTTGCTTAAAAATTCTGATGCGAGACAAACAATAATAAATACATTAATGCATCAGAAGGCAGAATTTTATATCGATAACGACAATTTTGCAGAAAAAATCGATACATTTATTGATTCCTATAACGACGATGCTGTTATATCGGAGATGCAAAAAGCATTAAGCGTTAATATTGAAGTTGATGATTCTGATGGGTATAATGAAATTTATACTGCAATAGGACTGTTCAACAAGACAATAGAAGAGACGATTGACGTAATTTTGGAATCAGTTCAAGATGGGCGGCAACAACTTGTTAAAGAACAATTTGACTCCATACACTTATATAATATCCAAGAACCAATTGTGGTTAATAGTATAGATTATGGAGTCCCTCAGAAAAGAGAGCGCGTCTTATTTATTGGATGCAGAAAGGATCAACCTTTGATTTCTGCAATTCCGTCAACTTGCCCCATATCTCCTACTGTAAAGGATGCCATTGGCGATTTAGATTTTATTAGCAATGGGGAGTCTAAAACCAACTATGAATTAGAGGCTCAATCTGATTATGCCAAAGAGTCAAGAGAGGGTCGTATGAATCATCGTTTTGAATTTGACAATTCTCCGATATACGCCAAATCAGAAGAGGCGTATGAAGCAAGAGATGTTTTGAGACAAGAGTTATTTAATCATCAAACAAGCTACCAAACGGATACTGTAAAGCGCCGATTAGAAATAATAGCTCAAGAAGGTGGTTATACTCCAGAATGCAAAAATCGATTGCAAGCAGAAAATTTAGCATCTGCTAAACGCAATTATACAGTCTTAGATCCTAATGGTCAATCCCCTACAGTTGTAACTATGCCGGATGACTTTATACATTATTCATCTCACAGATGCATGACTGTACGTGAAATGGCTCGTTTGCAGTCTTTTGATGACTCTTTCGTTTTTCAAGGCAAACGTACCACGGGTGGAGATTCGAGAAAGAATGACATACCACAATACTCTCTTGTCGGGAATGCCGTTCCTCCTTTGATGGCTAAAGCAATTGCTAACGAAATTCTTAAACATATACATTAACCCATGGATGAAAAATC